>JAQBQJ010000022.1 GCA_028287065.1 Labilithrix sp.
GCCGCCTCGAGGGTGATCCCTCCGCGCGATCGACCGATCGTTCATCGGTGAACTATCTCGAGATCGCCAGATTCCGCGCACTTGGCGATGGTTCACCGGTGCACAATCTCGCTCGCGCAACGAGAAAGGACGCAACGGTTCTGGCGGGCGGCCGACTGGGAGGCATGTCGCGCACTTCGATCGCCTCCGCTCTCGTCCTGATCACGTTCGTCGCGAGCGCGTGCACGCACCACGTCGTCACGAGCAACGCCGTGACCGCAACTCACGCGTGCGTGAAGACCGAATGCACGCAGTTCATCGAGTCCCAGCAAGATAACTGCAGCTCGTGCTCGCGCCGGTGCGCTTCGCTGAACGGCTGCGACCCGTCTTCGGTTTGCAGCGAGGTTTGCGACATCATTGCGTGCTCCGGCAACATGGCTACGAAATGCGCCGAGTCCGTGTGGACGTGGTCCGTCCCGGAAGCAGCGACACCAGGCGTGGCCGAAGCATGCGAGCGCGCAGACGAAACGATATCGACGATCTGCCCGGTGGAGACTGCGGACGAGGACGGCGCTCGCCGCACGGCGACGTGCGCGAAGGCCGCGCGAGTCAATTCTCCGGCAGTGATCGCCGTTTACGATTGTTACGCGAAAATGACGATGTGCACGCCGGAGCAGGCCATCGACTGCGATGCAGACTCGAGCTTCGGAACCGAGATTTGCGGCGCGGTCCAGAAGTGCCCCGGCGCATGCAGCGACGACGACTGGTACAGGCTCGATGACGCCATCGTGATGAAGCCCGAGATCCTCGATGCGGCACGAGAGTGCACCCGTCAGGCGTCGTGCGGCGATATCCGCGGTTGTCTCGAGGCCTGGCGCGCCGCGTTCGAGTGATCGGTCAGCGAAGCGCCGCGTCGATCGCCGTCGTCACGAAGAAGCCGAGGCTCACATACGCGTTGCAGTCGAAGAACGCCTTGCCGATGCGCGAGAAGTCCACGGGGCCCGCGCTCGCGTCCTTCGGGCGCACGAGGCGATGCTCGATGACGAGCACCACCGCCACGATCGCGACGCCGCCGAAGAACACCGCACCGCGATGGAGCGCGACCCCCGTGCCCACCAGGGACGCGACCGTCACGACGTGCGCGGCAGCCGCCATGAGCATCGCGCGCTTCGTGCCGAAGCGCGCGGGCACCGAGTGGAGGCCCTCTTTGCGGTCGAAGTGCTCGTCTTGCAGCGCGTACAGCACGTCGAAGCCGAAGAGCCACGCGAGGACTGCGACCATCAACAGCACGATGCCTACGCCCGGCGACGCGCCCATCGCGAGCCACGCTCCGCCCGGCGCGAGCGCGAGCGCGAGCCCCAGCCACGCATGCGCAGCCCACGTGAAGCGCTTCGCGTACGAGTACCCGAGCAGCACCGCGAGCACCGGCGGCGCGAGCAGCGTCGTCCAGCGACCGAGCGTCGCCGCGATCGCGCAGAAGGCCACGCCCGACAGGATCGTCAGCGCCAGCGCTTCGCCCGCGCCGATGCGCCCCGCTGCCACCGGACGCGCCTTCGTACGCGGGTTCTTCGCGTCGACGTCGCGGTCGGCCCAGCGATTGAACGCCATCGCGCTCGACCGCGCCGTGACCATGCAGCCGATGATGGCGAGCACGCGGAGCGGCGTGAGCGCTTCGTGCGGCACCGAGAGCGCGAGCACCACGGCCGCCGCTGCGAACGGCATCATGAAGATCGTGTGCGAGAACGTGACGAGCTCGCCCCATCGGCGAATGAGCGCAATCATGATCGATGCTCCGTGACGCGCGGCGCGAGCATGCGCCGCGGAAGACGAAGGTTGGAGAGCAGGAACGCGGCAGGATCGCCGGTCACTTCGGCCTCGATGGCGAGCACACCGGGACGCGAGCCCTTCGCGAGACGTCCGAGATCGGTACGCCCCAGCACGCGAGCGCCGTTCCACGTCGCCATCTTCACGAGCTCCCACGCAGGCACGCCCGGGAACCGATCGGCGAACGCCTTCGCCTCGGCGAGGACGTCGAGCGATGCATTCGACGCGAGCGAATCCGTGCCGAGCCCCGCCTCGATGCCCGCCGCACGCACGGCGAGCAGCGGAGGGAGCTTCATCTCGATGTGGAGGTTCGATCGCGGACACAGCACGACGGGCGCGCCCTTCTCGGCGACGCGCGCGAGCTCCTCTGCGCGCGCCTCGACGAGGTGCACGAGCAGGACCATCGGAGAGAGCGCACCCAGGCGCTCGGCAAAATCGAACAGCGGCTGCTTCGGCCATGACGGGCTCTGCTTCGCGCGGGCAAGCAGCCATTCCGGCACGGGCCCGTCGCCGTGCTCGACGGCACGCCGTTCGGCTGCGTGCTCGGCCATGTGGAGGCTCGTCAGCGTTCCGTAACTCTTCGCGCTCTCGAGGAGCGCGCGGACCGCGTCCTCGTGCGTCGTGTAGAGCGTGTGCGGCGCCGGCGCGTACGTCAGATCGCGCGAGGGCCACGACGGAAAGCGCTCGTCGAGCTCGGCGCGGAGGCCCTCGACGCGCCTCATCACCGTCGCGCGGTCCTGGCCGAAGACCTCGTGGAACACGCACCCGCCGATGCCGCGACGCGCGAGTGGCGCGACCGCCGCGAGCGAGTTGGTGACCTCGCCGACCGCGACGGTGCCGGTGCGAACGAGCTCGTCGATCGCCGCGTCGATGCCCTCGGCGTTCTCCTCGACCGACACCTCGGGCCGCTGCGCGATCAGCGAGTCGACCCAGCCGACGAAGCCGCGACCGCCGCCGACCCTGCCGCGCATCGCCGACAGCTCGATGTGCGTATGCGCGTTCACGAGCCCCGGCAGCACGACGCCGTGAACGCGCTCGATGGTCGCGCCGCTCTGGCTCGCGTGCCGCGGCAGCACCTCCCCTGCCCTTCCTACGTCCACGATCTCGCCGTCCTCGCGCACGACGACCGCGCCGTCGGCGATCGGCGGCACGTCACCGGGCAGGACGTGATCGGCGTGGAAGAGGCGGACGGTCATCCTGGCTCGTTGAGCCACTCGTAACGTACGTTGCGACGCACCGCCTTGAAACCAGCCTGGCGGATGCGCCCTTCGATCTTGTCGGCGTTGATCCCGAACGTGGTCCCCGCGCTCGACACGACGTTCTCTTCGAACATCACGCTGCCGAAGTCGTCCGCGCCGAAGCGCAGCGCGACCTGACCGACGGCCGGTCCCTGCGTGACCCACGATGCGCCGACGTGATCGACGTTGTCGAGCATCAGCCGCGCGACAGCCTGCGTGCGGAGGTAGAGGTGCGTTCCGTTCTCGCCCGGCGCGAGGTGCGTGCCCTTCTCGAACTGGTAGTCCCAGCAGAAGAACGCGGTGAAGCCGCCCGTCTCGTCCTGCAGGTCGCGGATCTTCACGAGGTGCTGGATGCGGTCCTCGAGCGTGTCGACCGTGCCGTACATCATCGTGGCGCTCGAGCGCAGGCCCATGTGGTGGGCGACGCGCATGACGCCGAGCCACTCCTCGCTCGTGCACTTGGCCTTCGCGATCTTGCGGCGAACGCGATCGACCAGGATCTCGGCGCCGCCGCCCGGGACGGAGTCGAGCCCCGCCGCATGCAGCTTCTCGAGGACCTGGCGCACGCTGAGGTCCTCGAGGCGCGCGAGATGGAGGATCTCCTCCGGCGACAGCGCGTGCAGCCCGAGCCGGTACTCTTTCTTGATCCAGCGGAAGAGATCCTCGTACCAGCCGATCGGCAGATCGGGATTGAGCCCGCCCTGGAGCAGGATCTGGACGCCGCCGGCATCGACGACCTCCTGGAGCTTCTGGCCGAGGACTTCGCGCGTGAGCACGTACCCCTCCGGATGACCGACGGGCCGGTAGAACGCGCAGAAGCGGCAGCTCGTCGTGCACACGTTCGTGTAGTTCACGTTGCGATCGACGATGTACGTGACGACGCCCTTCGGATGCTTGCGGCGGCGCACGGCGTCGGCGGCGAGACCGAGCTCGAAGAAGCTCCCTTCGCGCAGGAGGCGTTCGCCGTCGGCGGCGGAGAGACGCTCGCCGTCGGCCGCCCGCGAGAGGAGCGTGTCCAGCGACGGACGCGACGGCGACGACGAGGTCGACGCCGACGACGACCCCGACGTGCTCGACGGCTGCTCGAAGCGCGCGGTCGCACGCGGAAGGAGGCCCGCCTGCGCAGCCTCGGCCCAGAACCGTTCGAGGCCGCGCAGCTCCTCGTCCCCGAGGTCGTAACGGATCGATTCGGTGAGGTATGCACGCAACGACGACTCGTCGAGGCCGGAGCGCGCGCCGTGCTCCTTCGCGATCGCGTCCACGCGCGAGAGGCCCTTCTGCTTGGCGACGCGGAGGATGTCCTCCTGTTCGGCGTCGATCGCCCCCGCGCGCGCAAACCACGCGGCGAACACGAACGGCAGCCCGGTCCACTCGAACCAGTCCTCCGCGAGGTCGAGGCGGTACGGGAAGCGCGTCTCCACGTCGAGCGCGGCATCGCCGATCACGAGCGCGCCGGTGCGGTCCTTCACGCCCGCGATCGCCTGTGCCGGCTCGGTCGCGAAGAGGTGCGGCGTGAGCTTGCGCCGCGCGAGCAAGAGGCGCGCGAGTACCACGCTCGTACGCGACGACAGATCGAGCGCGATGGACTCGAGCTCGTGGAGCGGACGCTCGGAGACGATCGAGACGCTGCGGACCTTGCCGCGCGCGCCGATCGCCATGTTCCGGAGCAGCCGCAGGTCGCCGATCGTCGCGGCCGCTGCGACCGGCAACAGGCCGACGTCGGCCTCGTTCTCCGCGAGCGCTCGTGCAAGCGCGCTCGGTCGCGCGAGATCGAGATCGACGCGGGCATCGTCCTTCAGCGACTCCCAGAGCGGGCGCGCGTTGAGGAATGCGACGCCGAGCGCCCGAAGCTTGTCGGTCACGACGGCACCTCTTTTACGCGGACGTCGCCCTGCACGACGGGCAGCGCGCGCGGGCGAGCCCGCTCGCGGTCACGCGGCTTCAGCGCCGCTTCTGGCACCGCGGCGCGGGGAAGCTCGCGGACGACGTTGTAGAGCGTGTCGCGCTCGACGGGGATGCGCCCGGCCTCGCGGATGAGGCGGACGAGCTCGTCGTAGCCGAGCGCGCCCGGCGAGCGCGTGCCGGCGGCCTTGTAGATCGTCTCGTGGACGATCGTGCCGTCGATGTCGTCGGCGCCCATGCGGAGCGCGATCTGCGCGACGTCCGGCGTGAGGCTGACCCAGTACGCCTTGATGTGATCGACGTTGTCGAGGAGCAGGCGGCTCACCGCGAGCGTGCGCAGGTCGTCGACCGCAGTGGGCGCCGGCAGGTTCTTCATGCCGTTGCCGTCGGGATGGAACGCGAGCGGGATGAAGGCTTGCAGTCCCTTCGTCTCGTCCTGGAGCGCGCGCAGCCGGAGGAGGTGGTCGACGCGATGCGCGAACGTCTCGATGTGGCCGTACAGCATCGTCGCGTTGGTGCGCATGCCCATGCGATGCGCGACGCGATGGACCTCGAGGTACTCGGCGGCGGTCGCCTTGTCGTGGCTGATCTTGCTACGCACGCCCTCGTCGAAGATCTCCGCGCCGCCGCCAGGGAGGCTCTCGAGGCCCGCCGCGCGGAGCTTCTCGAGCACCTCGACGTAGGTCATGCCGTAGTGCTGCGCGAAGAAGTGGATCTCCACCGCCGTGAAGCACTTGAGGTGCACGTTCGGATCGATGCGCTTGAACCCGCGCAGCAGCTCCTCGTAGTACGAGAACGGAAGACCGGGGTGGAGGCCGTTCACGATGTGGATCTCCGTCGGAGGGCCGCCGGGATCGTTCATGCGCATCTCGAGCTCGCGCCAGGCCTCTTCGAGCTTCATCGTGTGCGCGCCGGGCATGTGCTCTTCGAGCTTCGCGAACGAGCAGAACAAGCACGACGCGACGCACACGTTCGTGACCTCGATGCGCATGTTGCGATTGAAGTACGTGCGGTCGCCGTGGCGCTTCTCGCAGACCTCGTTCGCGAGCTGGCCGATGGCCAGGAGATCGGGCTCGAGGAAGAGCGCGATGCCGTCCTCGGACGTGAGACGCTCGCCGTTACGGACCTTCTCGCGGATGCTCGCGAGCTTCGAAGACTCAGACACCGGCCACCTCCTGCGAAGACTCGCGCGTGCGAGACACGTCATCGACGAACACCGGCAACCGACCCGCGTGCGTGACGAGCGCGCCGATCTCCTGCCGCTTGATCGAGCGCAGCTCGACCATTCCCTGCCCCTTCACCTTCGTTTTCTCGTCGGCGTAGATGGGCAGTCCGCTCTTGCGCGTGATCGGCCCGCACAGGTCGCTGGCGCCGAACCCGAGCGCGACCTGCGCCAGCTCCATGCCGCACTTCGACCAATCGACGCCGATGCGCGCTCCGCTCCGAGCCGCGATCCGCGCGACCGCGACGGCGCGCAGGAAATCGAGCTCCGACGCGTGTGTCGACGCGTCGATCCACGTCACGTCCGTCACGCCGGCCTGCTCGTGGATGCGGACCACCTCACCGACGTCTTCGGTGCGAACGGCGTCGGAGACGGCGCCGAGCGCGAGCAGATCGGCCGCGCCCCACGACGTGACCGTCGTACGTACCGTCTCGAGATCGCCCGACCTGCGTGCTGCGAGCACCGGCTCGAGCCCCGCCTTCGCGATCGCTTCTTCGACGAACCTGGTCACGGCTTCTCCTCTTCTTTGTCTTTGTCGCCCCAGCGCTTCAGCAAGTCGTGCTCGAGGCCGAGCTGATCGAGCGTGCGCCCGACCACCGTGTCGATGGCTTGCTCGAGCGTCTTCGTCTTCCCGTAGAACGAGGGCATCGCCGGCTGGATCACGGCGCCGGCCTTCGCGAGCGCCGTCAGGTTCTCGAGGTGGATGACGCTCAGCGGCATCTCCCGGGGAACCACCACGAGCGTGCGGCGCTCCTTGATCATGACGTCGGCTGCTCGCGTGAGCAGCGTGTCCGAGATGCCGTGCGCGATGCGTGCGACGGTGCTCATCGAGCACGGGACGATCGCCATCGCATGCCAGCCCGCACTGCCGCTGGCGAACGGCGCCTTGTAGTCGCGCATGCCCCAGATCGGGAAGCGCCCGCCGATGGCCTCGCGGATGTCGCCGCCGCACTCGAGCGCCCAGACCTCGGGCGCCGTCGACGAGAGGCACACCGCGACCTCGACGTCGCCGCGCGTACGCGAGCGGTGATCGAGGAAGTCGAGGATGCGCTTCGCGTAGGGCGCGCCGCTCGCTCCGGTGATCCCGATGACGATCTTGCGTGTGGTCATGCCCTCGCCTCGCCGCTCGGGTGCCCGTTCGCCTTCGCGCCGTTCGTGCTCGTGCTCGTGCTCGATCTCGCTCGGCCGGTCACGATCGCCGCTACCCCCATCGTGAGGTCGCTCGCGCCGACCGCTTCGAACCCTTCCTCGCGGAGGATCGCCTCGTATTGCTCGCGCGTGACGAACCCCTCCATGCTCTCGGCGAGGTACGCATACGCATCGCGATCGCGAGCGACGACGGCGCCGAGCACGGGCAGCGCGCCACGGAGCGCCGCTGAGTGGAGCGCCCGTGTGCGAAGCAGCTTCGGAGCAAAGAGCTCCAACGTGACGAACGTGCCGCCCGGCCGGAGCACGCGGCGCGCCTCGCGGACGCCGGCGCGCAGGTCCGCGAGGTTCCGCATGCCGAAGCCGCAGATCACGGAGCCGAACGACGCGTCCGCGAACGGCAGCGCGAGAGCGTCGCCGACGACGCGCTCGGTGCGCGAGACCTTGTCCTTGCCGCGCTCGAGCATGTTCGCGGAGAAATCGCAGGCGACGATGCGCTCGGCAGGAAACGCCTCTTCGAGCATGGCCGACAGATCGAGGGTTCCGGCGCACAGATCGAGCACGGGGCCGACGCTCGAGCCGTTCTTTCCGAGCAGCGCGATCGCCTTCGCGCGCCACTTGCGATCGATGCCGAACGACATGAGCTTGTTGAGGAGGTCGTACGTCGGCGCGATCCGATCGAACATCGCGCGGTTCGCGCTCGCGTGCTCCGGCGCGTCCTTCCGTGCGTCGAGCTTCGCGACTGGCTTCGCGCCCGCCGCCTTCGCGCGCTCGGCCGCCTTCGCGCCGAGCGGGATCCCGAGGTCCGCCCAGATGGCGTCGACCCGGGCCTTCACGGCCTCGCTCTGCCGCGCCACCTCGGGCCACTCGCGTTTGTAGCCCTCCTCCGCCCACTTGCGCGTGCCGTCGATCGCCATCTTCCCGCCGTAGAGCGCCTGGCTCGCGCCGTGGTCGAGCTGATCGACGGGCCCGTCGACCATCGAGATGTCGCGCTTCGGGTCGAGGTTCGCGAGAAGACGCCACGCGACCTCGCCGGTGTTCTGCACGTCGACGTCGTCGTCCACGACGCAGATCACCTTCGAGAACGACATCTGGCCCGAGCCCCACAAGCCGTGCGCGATGCGCGACGCGTGGAACGGGTACTGCTTCTTGATCGAGATGATGACGAGGTTGTGGAACGCGCCCTCCACGGGCAGGTTCATGTCGACGACCTCGGGGAAGATCATGCGGAGGAGCGGCAGGAACAGCCGCTCCGTCGCCTTCCCGAGCCACTCGTCCTCCATCGGAGGAGGTCCCACGACCGTCGCCGGGTAGACGGCGTCCTTACGCCGGGTGATCGCCGTGACGTGGAAGCGCGGAAACGCGTCGACGGGCGTGTAGTAGCCGGTGTGATCGCCGAAGGGCCCTTCCGCGAACTGGTCCTCGCTCGGATCGACGTAGCCCTCGAGCACGAAGTCCGCGCAGGCGGGCACCTCGAGGTCGACGGTCTTGCACCGCACGTACTCGACGGGTTTTCCGCGCAAGAAGCCGGCGAACATCCACTCGTCGATGCCGTCGGGAAGGGGCGCCGTCGCTGCGTAGGTGAGCGCGGGATCTCCACCGAAGGCGACTGCGACCTCGAGACGCTTGCCGAGCTCCTTCGCGCGGCGGAAGTGCCGCGCCCCGGTCTTGTGGATCTGCCAGTGCATCGCCGTGGTGCGGCGGTCGATGCGCTGCATCCGGTACATGCCGATGTTGCGCGCGCCGGTGTCGGGATCCTTCGTGATGACGTTGGGCAACGTGAAGAACGGGCCGCCGTCGTTCGGCCACGTCGTGAGCACCGGAAGCGCCATCAGATCTACGTCTTCGCCGAGCTGGACGATTTCCTGACATGGTCCGTGCGAAATCTTTCGTGGCACCGCGCTGGCGAGGGCCGGCAGCTTGCCGGCCATGTCGGCGAGCTCGCGGGCGCTCTTCGGCGCACGCGTGTGAACGAGCTCCTCGATCCTCTTCGCGTGCTGCTCGAGGTCGTCGACGCCGAGCGCGCGCGACATCCGGCGTCGCGAGCCGTACGCATTGATGAGGAGAGGGAACCGCGAGCCTTTGACGTTCTCGAAGAGAAGCGCCGGGCCCCCGGCCTTCATCGTTCGATCGGCGATCTCCGCGACCTCGAGGTGCGGATCGACCTCGCGCGTGATGCGGACGAGCTGGGGCTCTCCTGCCGCCGCCCCCTCGCGCTCGAGCGTCTCCACGAAAGCTCGCAGCCCGTCGTACGCCATGACTTCGTTCTCCAAAGAACTTTCAAATACTTTTGAACGGTTTATAGACCCCGCCGAGTGGGGGTCAAGGCTCGTCGGCTGGGCCGTCGAGGATCCGATTGCGCCATTCGCTCGCCCGCAATCGTTGCGGTTTTCGATGTGCGTGTTGGGCATACCTTTCGCTACTCAGCGTCCGAGGGCTCGGACCATGAAGACGCTTCTTCTCCTCGGCGCGGCGGTCATGCTCATGGCGGGCTGCGCGGCGGACGCGGAAAACGCCGGCGACCCGAGCGCGGACGTCCAGGGCGAGGCCGAAGACGAGGTCATCTCGGCCGATCCGCTCGCCATGCCGAAGCCGATGCTCACGTTCCTCCGGACGCAGGACTGGGGCAGCCACCATCTCGAGTGGCACACGGTCCGGCAGTGGGACCGCCTCTCGGCCGAGGATCAGGCCTATGCGAAGCGTCAGGGCTGGGCCCGCGCCGATCTCATGGAAGGAGCGAAGGGCAACGGCCTCGAGTTCCTCGCGATGCATCGCGTGATGATCCGGAAGCTCACGGAGAAGTTTCCCGGCAGCGCCGATCTCTTTGCCGGCTGGACCCAGCCGCCGACCGAGAACAAGGACAAGAACGATCCCGCGACCGACACCGCGCGGTTCGACGCGAACAAGGCCGCCGCCATCGACAAGCTCCAGAACCACCTCGCCGACTTCAAGTCCGACGACGAGCTCGGGCTCTACATCGAGTCGACGCTGCGTCCGACGGCGTCCGATCCGAACGCACGCGCCGCGGACAAGAGCACGGGGCTCCACAACTACCTCCACTATCGATTCCAGGACCAAAGCAGCAAGATCGACCTCGGCGATCCGTCCGTGAACCTGCAGAACAAACGCTTCTGGCGGCTGCACGGATGGATCGAGTCTCGGTGGACGGCGTTCCGCACGCTCAAGCACCTGAGCGAGGACGATCCGAAGTACCGCGCTGCGCTCGAGAAGGGCGAGGACATGTTCGTGGTGAAGCCCCGCGGTCCCATCGGCAAAGGTCCGCCCGAGGCGCCGCCCGAGTCGCTCCGCAAGTTCTTCACGAAGGATCTCTGAGCTCGCTAGCATCTCTCGCGTGCGGCTCTCGCTCGCTGCGTTGCTCGCATCGACGCTCGCGCTCGCCGCATGCGCGGGCGACCAGCCGGCCGCAGGCGCGCGCGTCTACGATCCGTACGCGGGGCCGCCTCCGTATCCGAACGAGCGACCGAAGCTCACCGCCCCCGACGGGTATTTCGCGCTCGTTCCGAGCAGCGGCTCCGACACGCTCGCGCTGATCGATCTCGCCACCGGCATCGCCGTCGGCTCGGCGCCGCTCGGCCGCGATCCGGTGGCCATCGACGGCCCGCACCAGGTCGTGGCGGATCGAGCGCGCGGCGTCGCATACGCCGTGCTCTCGTATCCGGGCTCCGCCGCGAACGCAGGACAGCATTCGCACGGAGCGAGCAACGTGCCCGGCTGGGTGCAGGTGATCGCGCTCGACGATCTCCGCGCTGTCGGCGAGCTGCGCGTCGACCCGAATCCCGGCGAGATCGCGCTCAGCGACGACGGACAGCGGCTCGTCGTCACGCACTTCGACCTCACGGCGGCTTCGAGTGCACAGGCGACGATCGACGCGCGAAGGTCGTCGCTCGCCGTCGTCGATCCGCGCACCATCCAGGCATTCGGCACGCCCGAGCCGGACAAGCTCCTCGTGTGCGTCGCTCCGCACGGCGTGACGCTCTCGCATCCGGACGGCGCCAAGGCGTTCGTCGCGTGTTACGGCGAGGACGTCGTCGCGATCGTCGACCTCGTCGACACGAACGCGCCCGTCGTGCGGGTGCCCGTAGCGGCGACTGTCGTCCGCGACCCGCCCGCCGGCGCGCCCGCGTTCGGACCGTATGCGGTGGCGCTCTCCTCGTCCGGCGCGCGCGTCGCGGTATCGAATCGCGACGCGAAGGAGCTGCGATTCCTCGACGTCGCGACGGCGAAGATGGAGTCGCTCGTCGTTTCGTTGCTGGGGTCGCCCTACTTCGCGGCGTGGTCGGCGGACGGCACGAAGGTCTTCGTACCCACGCGCGGCCTCGACGCCGTCCAGGTCGTCGATGCCGCGAACGGCACCGTCGTGCGCACGAAGGTGTTCGACGCCGCGACCTGCGCGCAGCCTCTCGAGGCCATCGTGCCCGCCGATCCCTCGGTGCTCTTCGTCGTGTGCGAGGGCGCGGCCGGCGTTCCTGGAGCCGTCCTCACGCTCGACGCATCGTCGCTCGAGGTCCGCGCGCGAGCCGTCGTGGGGATGTCCCCCGGGCGGTCGTTCGTGGGGCGCGGGCGATGAAGCGCGGACTCGTAGCGCTCGCGTCGGCTCTCGCGGTGACGGGCTGCCTTTCGTCGGTGGCGGAGACCGCGCAGGGGACCGCCGTCGATCACGGTCGCGCGCTCTTCGACGACCCGAGGACGTCTTCGTCCGCGAGCAACACGTTCACGTGCGCGACGTGTCATCGCTCCGAGAAGACCGAGCTCGCACGGCTCGATCCCGGTGCTCCGCTCGGCGGCGTGACCGCGCGCAAGAGCTTCTGGGGCGGACAGCGCGTGGATCTCCTCGAGTCGATCAACGACTGCCGCGCGTTCTTCATGGACGCGCGCACGCCTTGGTCGCGCGACGACGAGGACGCCCGCGCGATGTACGCGTTCCTCGCGCAGCTCCCGCCGTCGAACCCGCCGAGCGACGCGGTGCCGTTCACGATCGTGATGCCTGCCGACCTGCCTCTCGGAGATCGTCAGCGCGGGACGATTGCGTACGATCTCGCATGCAAGTCGTGTCACGGGACGGTGCACGACGGCGCCGGGCGCCTCGCCACGTTCATCCCGGTGCTGCCCGATCAGGTCGTGGCCGGTCATGCGTCGCTGTCGCCCGCCGAGCTCCGGCTCGTGTTCGTCACGAAGGTGCGCGCGGGCGCCTTTCGCGGCGGCGGAAGCATGCCGCCGTTCTCTCGCGAGGTGCTCGCCGACGAGGACCTCGCCGGGATCCTCGCGTTCTTCGGGCTCGACTGACGATCAGAAGCCGCTGCCGGTCATACTCATCGCGGCGGGCAGCGGAGCGCAGCGCTTCGCCGTCGTGCTGACGCTTACGCTTCCGTTCTGGTTGCCCGTCTGCGTCGGCTTGAACGACGCATTCAGCGTCGTCGTGCTCGAGCCCGCGTTGACGGTCTCGGTGGTCGGTGTGATCGAGTACATCGAGCCGCTCTTCGTCAACGTGATCGGTGCCGCGAGGTTTCCCGAGTTGACGACGGCGTAGCTCTTCGTCCGCGAGGTGTCCTTCTTCTGATTTCCGAACGCGAGCGTCGTCGGGTTGAACGAGAGGATCGCGCCCTGCGCCGTCATGTGCACCGCCGCGACGTACGGAGACTCGAGCGCCGGGTTCGTCTTGATCGTCAGCGTGTCGGCGTAGAGGTCTGCGGTCGTCGCGGACGTCGAAGGGATGGCCTTCGGCGTGATGACGATGTCGACGGACTTGCCCTTCAGGAGCGTGCCGCTCGTCGGCGTGATCGTGTAGTACGCCGTGCCGAGCGTAGCGCCCCACGTGAAGCTGTTCGGGCTGGTGTTCGTGAGCGTGACCTTGCTGGCGGTGCCGGTCGCGCCGCACGCGACGAGGCCGAAGTCGACGTTGCTCGGGCTCACCTGCGCCGAGAGCGCGCCATTTCCGGTGAGCGCGATCGCCGGCGTGGGCAGCGCCCCGCAGAGCACGGTGCCCGCGGTCGTCATCGCGGCGGTGCCTGCGTAGGCCTGCTGCGCGGTCGGAGCGAAGTGAGCGGTCGCATCGTAGCTCGCGCCGGCGCCGACGACCTGGGCCTGCGGTGACACCGTGAAGACCGCAGGCGACGTCGTGAACGACACGGTCGCCGGAGCATTTCCGCTGTTCGATACGGTGAACGTGGACGTCGCAGGCGATGACACGAGGACGCTGCCGAAGTCGATCGCGCCCTTCGACTGCGAGAGGATCGCGCCGTGCGCGGTCTCGAGGAGATCGACGACGTGCGGGTCGTCGCCGGGAGCGGTCGTGGTGATCGTGAGCGTGTCGCCGTACAGGTTCGGCGAGACGTCCGACGTCGCGGGGATCATGCCGGGCGAGACGACGACGTTCGCGGAGCTGTTCGCGGCGACGATGCCGCTCGCGGCGTCGAGCGTGTAGTGCGTTCCGTTCGCGAGCGTCGCCGTCCAGTTGAATGCCGTCAGACCGGCGTTCGTGATCTTGACCGTTTTCGAGGCGGCGGACGTCCCGCATTCGACGAGCCCGAAATCCAGCGAGCCCGGCGACACGTTCGCGTCGCTGCTCGTGGCGGCGCCGTTCAACGT
>JAQBQJ010000053.1 GCA_028287065.1 Labilithrix sp.
GCAACGAGGGGGCCTACGGCCCCACCTGAGTAGAAGCTAAAGGGACGAGCACGATTCGAGGGACGAGAATCATGCTCGTCCATTTAGCGCTTCTGCCAGAACAGGAACGTGTGGCGGCGCTCGCGGAAGGGGAGCGCGACGTCGATGCGGTCCTGACCGCGCTTGCCGAACGCGCGCGGCTCGAAGTCCTTGCTCGCGGGGCTCTTCTTCGGATCGACGTGCGTCGGCTTGAGCTCGTTCACGCCGAGGACGAGCCAGCCGCCGGAGCGCAGCGCCTTCGCGCAGGCGGCGAGCGCGCGATCGACCTCGGGCGGATCGTTCAGCCCGAAGCCGATGACGCCGCTCATCACGATCGCGTCGAAGACCACGTCCGGAAAATGCTGCGCGAGGTCCTGGATCTGCCCGACCGCGTGAGGCTTGCCGCCGAACTGGGCGACGTTCGGCGCCGGGTCGATCGTCGCGAACGTCTTCGGGGGTGACGCGCCCGTGAAATGTGTCGGGTAGCGCGTCGTGTACCACTGCACGCCGACGAACAGCACGCGCTCGACGGTCGCATCGCGCGCGAGCTCGGCGAGGATCTCGTGCTCGAGCACGCGCCGGTCCGGCGGCTGATAGAGGCCGCGCTTCCACGCGGTATGGAGGATCTCCGCTCGAGCCCACGCGAAAGGGTTCACGGCCGGAGGCGTAAGCCGCTTCCCGAGCGAGCGCAACGGCGCGGCGCCAAGGCCGCGTTGCTGCAACTGCAGGGCTGGTGTATCGACGGCAGAGATGGCGTATTGGGGGCCCGTGGCCGCGCTCAGCGCGCGCATCCGTACGTGGATCCCGACGAGCTTCTGGACGGCTGCGCTCGTCCAGACCGTCTTCCTCGTCGCGCTCGCCGCGAGCGACGGATACGACGTCGCGCGCAGCGGCGAGACCGTACGCGTCGTCCTCACGTACGCGACGGTGCTCGCGCTCTTCGGGATCATCCATCTCGGCGTGCCGAGCACGCGGTGGTCGCTCCGGCTGACGGCGCTCGTGTTCTTCCTGTTCGTCGCGATCAACTTCGCGCGCTTCGAGACGGCGGGCTCGTTCGACTACGGCTTCGCGCACGAGAACGTCCGCGAGCTCTTCACGCCGCTCGGACGTCAGATCGTGCTCGCGAACGTGCAGCCGTGGGAGGTCGCCGTGCTCTTCTTCCTACCGCTCGCCGCCGGCCTCACGCTCGCGCGATGGCCCCCGCGCCCATGGCCGGCCGGCTCACGCTCGCGCGCGACGACGGCGCTCGCATGCTTCGCGCTGCTCGTGGGCCTGCCGCTCGCGCGCGTGAGCACGCACGAGTCGCTCACCGGGTTCGTCGTCTCCGCGCTCCGCTTCCACGCCGAGTCACGCGCCGCAGCCGCGACGCTCGAGGGAGCCGAGCTCCCGTTCGTGCACGAGTCTTTGCCGAGCGCGAACGCGCGCGCGATCGCGGGCGAGGACCAGCCGCGCCCGCACGTCATCATCCTCTTCATGGAGTCGTGGAGCGCGCACTACGCCGGCAAGTCGAGGCCGGACGGCCGCAAGCTCACGCCCGTGTTCGACGAGCGACGACGCGAAGGCCTCACGTACGATCACTTCTACGGCAACTCGGTGCAGAGCAGCCGCGGTCACTTCGTGACGCTCTGCTCGCTCATCCCGATGTACCGCGGGAAGGAGTTCGTCGACGTCCCGAACACGCGCTTCCACTGCCTCCCCGAGCTCCTGCGCGACAACGGCTATCGCACGCTCTTCTACTCCGCGACCGACGCCCCCGACTTCGACTTCGCGGGCGAGTTCCTCCCGCGGATCGGCTTCGAGGACGTGCGCTGGGCGCCGAACCGCGCCGAGGCGAACGACCCGGCGATCTGGGGCACCGGCATCCAGGACGACGTCTTCTATCGACGGGCGTTCGCGCTCCTCGACGAGAGGATCGCGAAGGACGCCGGCGCGCCGCAGCTCGCGGTGCTCGCGAACGCGTCGCATCACTACCCGTTCGACAAGAGCCCGAAGCACGTGCAGGAGCCGGGCTATCCGACGAAGTACCAGCGCAACTTCGTCGCGTCGCTCACCGAAGCGGATGCCTGGCTCGCGACGTTCTACGAGGAGCTCGATCGCCGTCCGGCGCTCCGCGACGCGATCGTCATCGTCGTGGGCGATCACAGCTTCCCCGCGGACGAGCACGGGATCCACTTCAACGGGCTCGGGTCCTTCGAGGAGGCGTTCCATACGAGCTTCGTGCTCCGGTGGAAGGGGCACGTCGCGCCCAAGCTCGTGGCCGATCGCGCGGCGTCGCAGATCGATCTCGCGCCGACGATCATCGACCTCCTCCAGCTCCGGACGAAGACGCACTTCACGGGCAAATCGCTCGTCGCGGACGACGAAAGCCGGCTCCCGGTCCCACTCGTCCAGCCGTACGACGGGGTGCACCTCGCGGCAGTCGAGTGGCCGTACAAGCTCGTCCGTCACGAGTCCGCGGAGCAGGAGCATCTCTACGACCTCGCAAAAGACCCGGCCGAGGAGCATGATCGCATCGGCGATCCTCTGCTCGCGACCCACCTTGCGAGCTTGCGAGAGACCATCGTCCGGATCCACGCGAGCGAGGCGATTATCCGGGCGAACCGCGTGTGGCCGCCCCCGTAGATTCCGGCTTGGTGAGGGCTGCTCGCTGGTGTACTCACGGACCCGATGTCCGGAGCGTTCCCGATCGAATCCGGCGTGCCGAGCGAACCGGCCGAGTCGAGAGATGCGCGCGCGGCCGATGTCGTGCTCACGCCGAGGCGCAAGGTCCGCGTCCTCTTCATCAACGACACGGCGCGTAACGGCGGCCCCGGGCGAAGCCTGTTCTACATCCTTCGGTTCCTCGATCCGTCCGTCGTGCACCGCGCCGTCGTGTTGCCTCGACCGGGAGTCATCAGCGAGCTCTACGCGTCACGCGGCGTGACCGAGGACCTCCTGTTCGAGAACGACCTCGTCGAGAACCCCATCGAGCCCTGGAACCGTCCGATGGAGCGCGTCGACTTCGATGCGCCGTTCCCCGTGCGCGGCGTGCGTGCCGTCGGAAACGTCGTCCGCGCCACGCGCGCGCTCGCGCGGCTCACCAGCGTCATCCGTCGCGGCATGTTCGACCTCGTCTACTGCAACGGGACGAACGCAGACTTCGCGGGCGGCGCGCTCGCGCGCATGTCGGGCACGCCTGCGATCTGGCACGTGCGGTACACGTCGCTG
Organism: Labilithrix sp.; assembly: GCA_028287065.1. Lineage (GTDB taxonomy): Bacteria > Myxococcota_A > Polyangia > Polyangiales > Polyangiaceae > Labilithrix. Next base: position 3,226 of record JAQBQJ010000053.1, read on the forward strand.
CCGAAGGCCGTACGCGGCGTCCACGATCGTCTCGCCGCGAGCAAGGGCGTTCGCCGCATCATCTGCGTGTCGAATGCGTCGGCGCAGCTTTTCCCGCACTGCCCCGAGAAGGTGCGCGTCATCCACAACGCGCTCGACGTCGCCGAGTTCGACTTCCAGGGCGTCACGCCCGCGCTGCGCAAGGAGCTGAAGCTTCCGCCCGGCACCGTCGTGTTCGGCAGCCAGGGTCGGATCCTGCCGCGCAAGGGCTACGCGGAGATGGTGCAGGCCGCGCGTCGCGCGATCGATCGCATGACGCCCGACGAGCGCGCGCGCGTGCATTTCGCCGTCCTCGGCGACACGCCGGAGGACATCCGACCCGATCACCTCGCCGAGTGTCGCTCGCTCGTGAAGGCGCTCGGCATCGAGGACCGCTTCACGTTCCTCGGCTTCAAGGACGACGTGAAGCCGTACGTCGCGGACTTCGACGTGGCGATCGTCCCGAGCGTGTACCCCGATCCGCTGCCGCGCGCGGTGATCGAGTCGATGGCGCTCGGCAAGCCGGTGATCGCCTTCGACGTGGGCGGCGTGGCCGAGATGCTCAAGGACGGCACGACGGGCAGCCTCGTGCGCGGCGTGCCTCCGGACGTCGATGGGCTCGCGACCCAGATGCTCCGCTACCTGCGCGACCCCGCGCTCCGCGAGGCGCAGGGACGTGCCGGCCGCGCGCGCGTAGAGCGCGACTTCGACGGCGAGCGGCAGGCGCAGCGAATCCAGAACGAGATCGTGCATGCCTCGGGGCTGGTCGCGTCGACGAGCGTGACGTGAGCGAGCACGACGTCGTCATGACCGAGCGCACCGGACCCATCCGGCGCTTCGTCGAGGGCGTCGTCGGGTTCTCGATCCGCCGCCCGTTCGTCGTCATCCTGATCGCGATCGGGATCCTGATCGCGGCGAAGCAGTACACGACGCGGCTCGAGCTCAAGTCGGACTTCCTCGAGCTGCTCCCGCGCGACAGCCCCGGCTTCATCGCATTCGAGCAGCAGCTCAAGCGAATGGGCGGCGGCGCGTCGCTCATCGTGATCGCCGAATCGCCGGATCGGAAGGCCAACGAGCGCTGGATCGACGACATGTCGAAGCGCGTCGTCGCCATGGCGGACGCTCGTACGAAATGCGTGCAGGATGCATGCGGCACGAATGTGGTGGAGAGCGGCCTGCGCGACGGCACGGACGAGGGGCCGGCGTGCGCGAAGAAGTGCGGAGCCGAGCTCGTGTCGTACGTCGAGAGCGGCACGAAGGAGGTTCGCGAGTTCTTCAAGGGCAACAAGTGGCTCTATGCGGACCTCGCGGATCTCGAGAACGCGGACAGCACGCTCGATCGGCAGATCGCGGTCAAGAGCGGCATGGTCAGCGACCTCGAGGGCAGCGACGACGATCTCGAAGGCCCGAAGAAAGGCGCGGCCCCCGCCGGAGGCGATGGCGGCGCCGCCGGGACGGCGACCGAGAAGAAGAGCGCCCTCGGCATGGACGAGTTCCACGACCGCTGGGAGAAGAAGGGCGAGAAGAACGACGACTTCCCGACCGGCTACTTCGCGACGACCGACGGCACGATGCTCGGCCTGCGGATCGTGTCGCCCACGACCGGCACCGGCGACAAGGGCGGCGACATTTTGCTGGCGAAGGTCGAGGCCCTCGTCAAGGAGATGGATCCGGCGAAGTACCACCCGCAGATGAAGGTGGGCTTCGCGGGGGACATCCCGAACGCCGTCGCCGAGAAGGACTCGATCGTCAGCGAGGCTGCGTACGCGACCGGGATCGCGACGCTCCTCATCCTGCTCGGGATCTTCGCGTTCTTCCGGTCGTTCTCCGCGCTCGTCGTGATGCTATTCCCCACACTGGTCGGCGTCGCGTGCGCGTACTCGTTCGCGACCGCGACGTTCGGCTACGTGAACACGTCCGGGGCGTTCCTCGGCGCGATCATCCTCGGCAACGGGATCAACTACCCGATCGTCCTGCTCGGTCGTTACCGCGAGTTCGTCGCACGCGGGATGAGCCCGGACGTCGCGAAGAAGGCCGCGGTGTGGAACGCGTTCCGCGCCGAGCTCGTGGGGGCGAGCGTCGCCGGCATCGCGTACGGATCGCTCGTCATCACGCGCTTCCGCGGGTTCAGTCAGTTCGGGATGATCGGCTTCGTCGGCATGCTGCTCGTGTGGCTGTCGATCATCCCCCTCGTGCCGGCGATCATCACGGTCGTCGAGCAGTGGCGGGCGCGGCCGCGCATCGCCGCGTTCGTGAAAGCACGCGACGAGATCTTCGACATGCCCGCGTTCGCATGGCTGTTCACGAAGGTCGACACCAGCGGGACCAGTGGGCCCTTGGTGCGGTTCGTGTCGCGCGTCACGGAGCGTCATCGGTACGTGCTCCTCGCAGGCGCCGCGCTCGTGACCGTGGTCGCTGCCGTGAAGATCCCGGCGTTCCTCCGCGACCCGTGGGAGTACAACTTCGCGCACCTCGGCTCGAGCAGCTCGAAGAAGGAGTCCGGCACGGGCGGCTGGTCGTCGAAGGCGGAGAAGGTGTTCGGCGGCAAGATGAACGTCGCCGGCGCCCGCATGCTCGCCGCGACGCCCGAGCAGGTCAGCGCGGTGAAGGCGCAGATCCTCGCGAACGACGCGAAGGATCCGCAGGGCAAGCTCGTCGAGGAGGTCAACACGATCGCCGACCTGATGCCCGGTACGGAGGCCGAACAGAAGGCGAAGCTCGCCGTGCTCGATCGCATCCGCGATCGGCTCACCGAGCGCGTGCTCTTCGACATGACCCCCGACGAGCAGAAGAAGCTGCTCGAGATGAAGCCGCCGGAGACGCTGAAGGTCCTCGCGCCGAAGGACGTGCCCGCGCTGCTCCGCCGCCGGTTCGAGGAGAAGGACGGGACGATCGGGACGGTCTTCTACGTGAAGTTCGTCGACCTCTCGTTCTCCGACGGACACAACCTGCTGCGCATCGCGAAGACGACCGACAACGTGACGCTGCCCGACCGCACGGTGGTGAAGACCGCGAGCCGGTCGACGATCTTCGCGGAGATGATCCGCTCGATGGAGCGCGACGGACCGCTCGCCAGCTTCGCGTCGCTCGCGGCGGTGGCGGTCGTGGTGATCATCGCGACATCGAGCGGTCGCGGCGCGCTCTGCGTGCTCGCGTCGCTCGTGATGGGCGTGGTGTGGATGGTGGGCGGCGCCGCATGGACGGACATGAAGCTCAACTTCCTGAACTTCATCGCGCTGCCGATCACGTTCGGGATCGGGTGCGAGTATCCGTTCAACATCTTCGATCGCTCACGCCTTCTCGGCGGGGACGTCTCGATGGCGGTGCGCCGTAGCGGCGGAGCGGTCGCGCTTTGCAGCTACACGACGATCGTCGGCTACGGCTCGCTCCTCTTCGCCGACAACCAGGCGCTGCAATCGTTCGGCCGCCTGGCCGCGGGCGGCGAGATCACGTGCATCGTGTGCGCGCTGTTCGTGCTCCCGGCGCTGCTTCATGTGTGGAAGCAAAAACGCGCTGCGAGCTGATCTCGGCCCCGAGAAACGAGCCGAGACGCAGGGACGCGAAGCGAACGCGGAGCTTCGTGGGCAGTTCCCGTCCTTAGTTCCGTCGCTGGAAAAAGGACAGGCAGTTCCCGTCCTTAGTTCCGTCGCTGGAACTAAGGACGGGAGTGTCGCACCTGCAACCGATCCCGCCCCATCCACCCTCGTTTCGAGCATCTGCAGGTATGCACGCGGAGTGCAGATGCTCGAGACCAGTGTCGGTAGGGCGGGCGACGTTGCTGGTCGGATCAGGAGATGGAAATCCCCGAGCGAAAGGCGCTTTGGCGCTTTTCTCAGCCTTCTCGGATCCCGTCTCGCCTCAGTTGCGCGTGCCCGCTGGTTTGCACGCCGCGGTCTCGGTCGCTCAGTCGTTCGGCGGAGGCGGGATCGAGCCGGTCTTCACGCCGCCGGCTTCTTCGATCGCCTCGGCGCGTCGCGGGCGCCTCGTGCACTGGAGGATCTGCTTGCGGACGCGGACCGCGTCGGGCGTGACCTCGACGAGCTCGTCGGCGTCGATCCACTCCATCGCAGTCTCGATGGTGAGCACGCGCGGAACGGCGAGGGCGATGTTCTCGTCCTTGCCGTGGTTGCGCACGTTCGTCTGCTTCTTCTCGCGGACGAAGTTCACGTCGGCGTCGCTCGGGCGGTTGTGCTCCCCGACGATCATGCCCTCGTAGACGGCCTCGCCGGGCTTCACGAAGAACTCGCCGCGCGCCTGGAGATGGTTCATCGCGTACGGCGTGCACACGCCGGTGCGATCGGAGACGATCGCGCCGAGCTGGCGCTTCGCCATCACGCCGCCCCACGGCTCCCAGCCGTCGAACATCGTGGTGAGGAGGCCGGTGCCGCGCGTCGACGTGAGGAACTCGCCGCGGAAGCCGATGAGGCCGCGGCTCGGGATGCGGAACTCGAGGCGCGCACGACCGTGGCCGTGGTTCGCCATCTTCGTCATGCGTCCCTTGCGGAGACCGAGGCGCTCGGTGGCGACGCCGATGTACGCATCGGGGACGTCGACGACGACGAGCTCGTACGGCTCGTAGTCGATGCCGTTCTCGTTCTTCGTGATGACCTCGGGGTTGCCGAGCTGCATCTCGTAGCCTTCGCGACGCATCGTCTCGACGAGGATCGCGAGCTGGAGCTCACCGCGGCCGAGCACGGTGAACGTGTCGGGCGACTCGGTGTCCTCGAAGCGGAGCGCCAGGTTCTTGCGGACCTCGCGGACGAGGCGCTCGCGGAGCTGGCGGCTCGTGAGGTACTTCGACAGCTTGCACTTGCCGGCGAACGGCGACGTGTTGACGCCGATGCGCATCTTGATCGTCGGCTGCTCGACGATGATGCGCGGGAGCGCGCGGCCTTCCCAGCCGTCCGACAGATCGACGATCGTGTCGCCGACGTCGATCTCCTCGATGCCGGCGATCGCGATGATCTCGCCGGCCTTTGCCTCGGGCGTGGTCGTGCGCTTCAGTCCCTCGAACGTGGTGAGGACCTTGATCGTCGCCTTGTTCTTGGCGTTCGCCTTGAGCACGCCGACCTGCTGGTTGGCGCGGATCGTGCCGGCGGCAATGCGACCGATCGCGAGGCGACCGACGTAGTCGTCGTGATCGATGTTGTTGATGACGATCTGGAGCGGGGCGCTCGCATCGCCCTTCGGCGGCGGCACCTTCTCGAGGATCGTCTCGAACAGCGGCGCGAGCGTCATGCTCGGGTCGTCGAGGGTGCGCTTGGCAACGCCGTCGCGGCCGATCGCGTAGATGACGGGGAAGTCCATCTGGAGATCGCCGGCTTCGAGGTCGATGAAGAGATCGAAGACCTCGTTGAGGACCTCGTCGGGACGTGAGTCGCTGCGATCGATCTTGTTGATGACGACGATGACGGGGAACCCGAGCTCGATGCACTTCTTGAGGACGAAGCGCGTCTGGGGCAGCGGTCCCTCGGCGGCGTCGACGAGGAGCAGCGCGCCGTCGGCCATCATGAGCGTGCGCTCGACCTCGCCGCCGAAGTCGGAGTGGCCTGGGGTGTCGACGACGTTGATCTTCACGACCTCGCCGGACTTGTTCTTCCAGCGGACGGACGTGTTCTTCGCGAGAATCGTGATTCCGCGCTCTTTTTCGAGGTCGTTCGAGTCCATCACGCGCTCGGCCATGACCTCGTTCTCTCGGAACGTGCCAGCCTGCTTCAGCATGTGGTCGACGAGCGTGGTCTTGCCGTGGTCGACGTGGGCGACAATCGCCACGTTACGAAGATGCATAGGGGTGCCGCTGTTTAGTCGCCGTTGCGCAATGCGGCAAGCTCTAGTGCGTCACCAGGCCCACGCGCCGCCCCGCATTGCACAATTGAAAGCCCCGTCCTTGGTTCCGTCGCCGGAACTAAGGACGGGAGGACGGGTCAGCGGTCGAGGCCGAGGCGCGCGCGGGCTTCCGAATACGCGTCGGTCACGCTGAACGTCATCAGCTCGCGCGCTTCGGCGGTGCGCGCGATCCACGCGGCGCGCTCCTCGGGCCCGCGCGGCGCGGCCTCTTCGCCCTTCGACCAGGCGATCGCGTCGAGCGCTCCGTTCGGGTCGCCGATGGCGAGCAGCGCGACACGGTTCGCCCATGCATGAGCTGCCGCGCTGAGCATCGGGCTCTGGCTCGCGAGCGTGCCCGCCGCCTCGAGGGCGATCACACCCACGGTCGGATCGAGGTTGCGCGGCAGCGCCGGCACGAGACGCCGCGACATCTCGGACACGCGCTTCGGATCCACGCCCTGCGGCGCGAAGCTCGGGTTGAAGGCGGTGAAGAGCGCCGACACGAGCACCGCGACGTCCGCCGGCTGGCCGCGCAAGAGCGATGACGAGCGCGATAGGATCATCTTCATCGCGCGCACGACGACGAACGCACGCGCGCGCTCGTTCGGCACGTTCATCAGGCCTTCGCCGACGAGCAGCGCCGGCGGGTTCGACCCGAGCGGGATCGCCACGCGACCGAGCTGCGGCGAGACGAGGATCTGTAGCGCGCCGAGGCCAATCACGGTCGCGACCGCGCCGACGGTCGTCCCGAGCGGCGTGCCGGGGAGGAGCGGCGTCGCGCGCAATGCACGCAGATCCACCGGCGAGACCGCGTCGAGCGAATCACCCGCGCGCTGGAAGAGCGCACGGAGCGCAGGGCCGACCAGATCCGGCGCGAGCACGTCGTCGAGACGCGGATCCACGGCGCGTGCCTCGGCTCCCATCAGCTCGACGGGCACGCGGCTCCCTGCGCCTGCGCGACCGGGGCCGTTGGGTCCCTCGACGGCGGCGAGCGTGGCAGCGACGACGCGCGCTGCATCCTTGCGCCCGCGCAGCTCGTACGCCGCGTGCAGGACCTCGAACAGCGACGTCACGAAGCGACCCGCCGTGAACGAGCGACGTGCATCGCCCGCGGCGCGATCGAGCAGGATCTGCATCGCGGGCATCTGACGCTGGCGCGCATAGAACTCCGCCATCGCGCGGAGAGCGACGACGGACGTGGGGAACTCCTTGCGCGCAGACTCGAGCACCTGCTCGGAGCGACGTGCGTCGCGCGCGGTCGTCTCGTGGATCTGCGCGAGCTGGATGAGCCGCGAGAGCCGCACCGCCGGATCGTGCGCCTCGGCCACGAGCTGCTGCTGCGTCTCGACCGCGCGCGCCACGTCGCCCTGGCGCTTGTAGAGCTCGATGAGCTTCTCGAGGGTCGCGACGTCGTTCGGCGCACGCTTGAGGACCTCCTTGTAGGCGACCTCCGCGCGCGAGAGGTTCACGGTGTGCACGGCGTAGATCTCGCCGAGCTTGTCGTAGATCGCGCGCTGCTCCTCCGGCGTGTCGAGGAGACGCGCGAGCCGCACGTACGCTTGCTCGGCGCCGGCCCAGTCGCCCTCCTTCGCGCACAGCTCGGCCATCGCGCCGAGCGCCGTCGTATGATCGGGCCGCTGCGCGAGCGCGCTCTCGAGCGACGTCTTCGCCTTCGCGAGCTCGCCCATGTCGCCGAGCGCGCGCGCGAGCTCGACCTCGAGCGCCACGCGCTCGCCTTCGTCGTCGACGATCGCGAGGCGCTTCTCGAGGAGGCGCGCGAGCTCTGCATCGAGCTTCTTCTCGGCGTAGAGGCTCGAGAGACGCTGGAACACGTCGCCGTGCGTGACGTCGATCTCGGCGCACTGCTCGAGCGCAGTCATGCCACGCTCGCTGTCCTTCACCTCGTCGAGCCAGATGCGCGCGGCATCGAACCACGCGAGCACCTGGTGGTCGGGCACGACGCTCGTCCGTGCGAGGCTCTCGCACGCCTCGGCCGCGGCGCGCGTCTCTCCCGTGCGCTCGCGCACCTCCGCGAGGAAGCCCCAGGTCACGACGTCGCCCGGGTCCTCGCTCGCCGCTTGTTCGAGGAATGCGCGCGCATCCGCCACCTGCTCGAGGCGCGCCGCTGCTTCGCTCGCACGCAGCAGGAGCGCGGCTCGCTCCGACGGGCGCTGCGTCCGTTCGAGGAGCGCGATCGTCGTCGAGAGCAGCGCCTCTTCGTCCTTCTGGACGCGCGCATGCGCGTTCAGCGCGCGAAGCGCCCAAAGCGAGGCCTCGGGCTGCGTGGCGGCGAGACGCGCCATGTCGCCGGTGCGCTCCCAGCCGCCGGCGATGCGCGTCTTTAGCCGAGCCGAGAGCTGCGCATGGCCCGTGACCTCGCCGCCGGCCGTGCCGTCGAGCGACAAGGCGACCTGCTCGAAGACCCGTTCGAGCTCGTCGTCGAGGCCCTCGCCCACGAGCTTGTGCTCGACGAAACGCAGGCTCGGCTTGTGACGCGGCGTCGACTCGAGGATCTTGCGATGCCACGCGAGCGCCCCGTTCATGTCCTTGCGAGCGTGGACGTCGAGCTCGGCGAGCCGCTCGTACGTCTCGCGCCGGACGTCCTCGTTCTCCGTCTCGTCGGCGAGCCTCACGAGATCGTCGGTCTGGCGATCCGTCGCGTTCGTCTCGATCTCGGCGCGCTCGGCCACGATGCGCGACAGCCCGAGATCGCCGGCCTCGCGTGCGTTCTGTGCCGCGCGCAGCGCCGCCGCATGATCGACGTGTGTCTCGCCGCGCCGAAGAAACCCTAGCCCATGCTTCGCGCGTGCTTCGTCGGTTCCACGTCCTTCTGATGGTCCT
>JAQBQJ010000066.1 GCA_028287065.1 Labilithrix sp.
AATGAGTTCTTTGCAGTATCAACGTAATCAGGGGACCGGAGGATCGAACATGAACCGACACACGCGCAGCAGAAGCAGTCTCGAGCTCGCAGCGGGCCTGCTTGCCTGCCTTGCCTGCAGCACCAGCAGCAGCAGCAAGAGCGAAGAGGTGCCCGCGGGAGCGGGCGCCACGACCGCGGCGACGGAGCCCGCCGGGTTCAAGTTCTCGACGGGACCGTTCGAGATCCAGCCGGGCGACACGTTCGAGTGCTTCTACACGGCGACGACGACGGACCACGTGATGAACGTGCAGAGTGCGAGCGGCACGCAAGGCAAAGGCGGACACCACCTCATCGTCTACTACGCAGACCAGAAGCAGCCGGTCGGTCATCACAAGTGCTTGGACGTCGAGATGATCGCGCTCCACCAGATCGCGGCGGCGGCGGACGGCAACGAGGGGATCGTCAAGCTGCCCGACGGCTACGCAACGAAGGTGCCCGCGGGCAAGCAGCTCGTCGTGCAGTCGCACTACATCCGCACCGAGGACGGTCCGCTCACGGTCGACGACTCGATCGCGCTGAAGACGGTCGAGGACAAGGACGTGAAGCAGTTCGCGAACAGCTTCACGCTCGTCGACATGAACTTCAAGGTCCCTGCGCGCGGCCCGGCGACGAGCACGACGACCTGCAAGACGCCGCAGGACCTCGATCTCCTGCTGATGCTCGGCCACATGCACGAGTGGGGAGCGCACTACAAGCTCGAGCGCCTCGACGAGGCGGGCAAGCCGGTCGAGACGCTGTACGAGACCGAGTGGGAGCAGCTCTACGTCTCGCATCCGCCGGTCACGTACTACGACGCGAACAAGCCGCTCCACCTGCCGAAGGGCACGCGCCTTCGGCAGACGTGCGCGTGGAAGAACACGGACGACCAGGAGAAGACGTTTCCCCGCGAGATGTGCGTGATGTTCTCGTACTACGTGCCCGACAACGGGTTCCTCATTTGTGATCTGGAAGAGGTGAAGCAGTGAAAGCGATCGCATACGTCTTGGTGTCGGGCGCGCTCGCGGTGGCGGTGTTCGCGTGCGGCGGATCCGACAGCGGCAGCGTGAAGCAGGAGGAGACGTCGCCGACCACGCCGACCGGGTCGTCGGGCACGAGCGGCGCGAGCGGCACGAGCGGCACGCCGAGCAGCAGCGGCACGAGCGGCACGCCGAGCACCAGCGGCACGAGCGGCATGCCGAGCACCAGCGGCGGGATGCCCGACGCGGGCGGCGCGGACGCCGGCAACTGCGTGGCCAAGGGCTATGCGGGCAACGAGAAGAAGATCGGCGCCTACTGCGACAACGACACGGCGTGCCCGTTCCAGGTCGATCCGTTCCTCGTGTGCACGGCGGGGCATGATCCGACGAACACGCACCTCTTCTGCACGTCGCCGTGCCAGAACGACTCGCAGTGCGGGACCGGCGCGTACTGCATGCACGACACGGCGGGCGCGGGCTGCGTGCCCACGCAGTGCGGGGGCGCTCCGGGCATGTGAGGGCAGATCACCTCGATCGGCCCGGGGGCTGATCACCGCGGCGGGGCGTGAAAGACCTAGAAAGAGGGTCGATCGCACGCCCCGCCCTGGTTCGCGCGCGGCGTATTTGCTAAGGACCACGGCATGAACGCGCGTGGTGAAAGCGCGCTCGCCGAAGGCGGCCGCGACCTGCGTTTCGCCGGCTCGTCCGAACAGCGGTACGAGATCGTTCGCAAGATCGCGTCCGGCGGAATGGCGACGGTCTATCTCGGTCGCGGCGTCGGTGCGCTCGGCTTCGAGAGGCCTGTGGCCATCAAGGCGTGTCATCCGCATCTCCTCGATGCGGGACCACCGGGCGATCGGACGCAAAGCGTGCTCGACGAGGCCCGCATCGCTGCGCGCATCCGGCATCCGAACGTCGTCGCGACGCTCGACGTCGCGCTGCACGAAGGCTCCGTGATGATCGTCATGGAGTACGTCGAGGGCCTGACGGTCGCGGCGTTGATCAAGGCGGCGGTGCGCGCCGACCAGCCCGTCCCGGTTCCGATCGCGCTGCGCATCGTCGAGGACGCGCTCGCCGGTCTCCATGCAGCGCACGAGCTGCGAGACGACGACGGGCGCGCGCTCGGCGTGGTGCATCGCGACGTGTCGCCGCAGAACGTGCTCGTCGGCGTCGACGGGTTCGCGAAGCTCGCCGATTTCGGCGTGTTCAAGGGCGAGTCGCGGAGCGCGCGGGTCACCGCGTCCGGCGAGGTGAAGGGCAAGCTCGGCTACATCGCGCCGGAGATCTACACGGGCGAAGCGGCATCGCGGCAGTCGGACGTCTACGCGATGGGCGTGGTGCTCTGGGAGCTGCTGGCGGGGCGACGCCTGTTCGACGAAGCGGCGGACGCGGCGACGATGCATCGCGTGCTCACGGGATCGGTGCCTCCGCTGTCGTCGGTGCGCGTGCGTTCGGACGTGCCGATCGAGATCGACGCGGTGCTCGCGAGGGCGCTCGCGCTCGAGCCTTCGATGCGGCATGCGACGGCCGAGGACCTGTCGCGCGCGCTCGAGGGGCTCGAGGTGAAGGCGGCGTCGGCGCGTGTCGTGGCGCGGTACGTGCGCGAGGCGATTGCGGCGACGGCTGTTCCGGAGGGAGATTCGCGATCGGCAGCGGGGAGCGCGAGCGCGCCGAGC
>JAQBQJ010000119.1 GCA_028287065.1 Labilithrix sp.
GCGAGATCGAGCGCGCGATGAGGCCGGAGATCCGTGTAGTCCCCGACGTAGAACTTCTCGTAGAGAGGAGCGTCGCCGAACACGCTGCCGAAGATCCCTTCGATCCGTAAGACGTGATCCCACGGCAAGGGCATCCAACGCGATCCGCGAAGGACGACCTTGGTATACGGGTAGTCGCTTCCGAGCGGCGTGAGCGAGGCCTCGACGAGGCCCAGGACGTGCCAGCCACGCGTGGGAAGAAACGGCTCGTCTCGCGTGTCGTGGACGAGCGTGGCGCTGACGGTCGAGAGCAAGCTCGACTCTGGGCGGAGATAGAAGTTGATGGGCTCGACGTCGAGGCCGCGGAGATGGCTGGCGGCGCGGGGGAGCTGCGCGTCGATCGTCTCGATGCGGTAGTCGAAGAAGAGGCGCGTCGCGACGCTGCCGACCTCGTGGCCGACGCCGACGAGCCCGCCGAAGCGCTGATAGCCGACGACCGCGAAGTCCTGCGCGACCTTCTGCGTCGGATCGTCGACGAGCACGTCGCGGTTGCCGAAGAAGTCCTTGGCGTTGTTGTAGAGGAGCTGCGCCTCGGCGGTCCATCCGGAGCGGAGGAAGTCGGAGTCGCTGATGCGCGTGCGGAGCGCGAGCTGGCGATCGGCGAGCGCGATCGCTCCGCCGAGAGCGACGCCCGTGCCTGCGAGGTTCGTCTCGGAGACGTCGATGCCGCCGTAGGCGGTGAGCGGACGGGCGCGGCCGTTCGGCTCGGCATCGGCCGACACGCCGAGCCACAGATCGTTCACGACGATCGTGTTCCGCTCGACGACGTCGACCTGGAGGATCACGTAGCCCCGCTTCGTGCCGCGCCGGAGCGACAGCTGCACGTCGCGGAAGAAGCCCGTGCCGAGCAGCCGGAAGCGCGTGAGGAGGAGCTCCTTGTCGTCGACGTCGAGGGTGTCGCCGGGACGGAACGGCACGAAGCGTTGGATGACGCGCGCGAGCGTCGACGTGTTGCCGCGGATCTCGACGCCCTCGAGCGTGTAGCGGAGCCCGACGCGTCCCGGACCGCGCACGATCCCGGGCGACGGCTCGGCCGGCGCCGTGTCCTCCGCGCGGGGCGACATGTCTGCGGGATGCGACGGGACATCGGCCGGCGGCGGAGGCGGCGGAGGCGGCGGCGACGGCGGTGACGTGTCGGAAGGCGGCGCGTGCTCGCCGCGGGGCTTCCCCTGACCCCATGTCTCGAGCGGCTGCGCGTGCGCATGCGCGGCGAACGCGCTCACGCCGAGCGTGAACGCGATGGCCAGGGACAAGCTACGCACGACCGGCAGAGTGTAGCGAGATCGCCCGCGGAACCTCAGATTTTGGCGTCGGGCTGCGCTTCCGGCTTCGCGGCCGCGACGAAGGGCAGCGCGCTCGCGGCGGCCTCGGCGCGCACGATGCGCGGGAACGGCGTGAGGTCGACGCCCACGCGGCGCGCGGCGTAGACCTGCGGGACGAGACACACGTCGGCCATCGTGAAGTGCTCGCCGAACGCGTACGGGCCGCTGTCCGAGGCGAGCGCCTCGAACGCGGCGAGGCCGCGTGGGATGAAGAACTTCATCCACGCCGTGCGCTTCTCCTGATCGGTGCCGCCGGCCCGCTCGAGCACGATCAGGTTCTGGAGCGGCTGGATTCCTGCGTTGATCGTCTCGACCAGGCCGCGGACGCGCGCGCGGTCGTGCGGCGTCTTCGGGAGGAGCGCGGGCTCGGGATGGAGCTCCTCGAGGAGCTCCATGATCGCGACCGACTCGACGTAGGAGACGCCGTCCACGGTGAGCGTGGGCACGTGGCCGATCGGGTTCTTCGTGAGGTACTCGGGCTTCTTCTGCTCGCCCTCGACGATGTTCACGAACACGGGCTCGTACGCGAGCTTCTTGTAGCCGAGCGCGATGCGCACGCGGAACGAGCACGATGACCGCCAGTAGGTGGAGAGAGTCAGCTTCGCCATGGCGGCGCAGCTTAGCGTGAGCGCGTCAGCGGCAGTAGCTCGGAACGACCTTGCCGGTGCAGCGCGCGTAGGCGCAGTACGACGCCTCGCAGACGGGCGGGAGCGCGGCGCAGCCGTCGATGAGGTTGTCGGCGTAGCAATGGATGTACGCGCCCGCCTCGGCAGAGCACGCCGCGCCGGGCCTGAGCTCGTCGGTGCAGCTCTGGTTGCAGTCGGACTGCCATGCGCCGCATTCGCCGTTGCGATGACAGACCGTGTCGCACGCATCGCCCGAGGTGGACTTGGTCGGCTGCGGGAGCCCGGGAGGCGGCACGGCGACGGGATCCTGATCGTCGCTCGCGCGGGACATCTGATCGCCGAAGTCGCCGGACGCGCCGGGCGGCGCCGCGGAGCGGCCGTCGTCGAGGATCTTCCCGCCGCATGCGGGGAGAGCCGAGAGGGAGAGGGCGACGACGGCGAGGGTGATGCGCATACGTCGACCCATGGCCTGTGGCGTGGTCATCCGTCGCGGCGTGGTCGTGTGTAGATGGCGTCCCCGGCAGGACTCGGACCTGCGACCCCGAATTTAGGAAATTCGTGCTCTATCCAGCTGAGCTACGGGGACTCGTTCGGATTCCCCCCATGACTAGCACGAACTCTCGGTAAAGCAGGCTCGGTTCTGACTGGGTTCTCCACGTTACCCAGTACGTCGCGACGACCCGCTGCCGCGTCGTGCTATGTCCGAGCCCGCGTGGTTCGCCGGCTGCTCGCGCGCATTTCAAGGCCTCTAGCGGGGCTCGGGAGAGTCCTCGCGGATCTCAGCCCAGCGGAGCGCGTGCTCCTCCTCGGGATCGCCGTGGTCCACGTCGTCGGGATTGGCTGGGGCCTTCCCGCGTCCGACGGCTGGGACGTCGACGGCGTCTCCCCGCGCGACTTCCTGCCCGGCGTCCTGAAGACGCTCACGCCCGGCGACCACTTCACGTATCCGCCGCTCCATCTCCTCCTCCTCACGGTGCTCACGCTGCCCGTGACGCTCGTGGCCCTCGCGCGCGCGCCGTCGCTCGCACAGCACGACGTGATCCAGGCGTTCCTCCAGGTACCCGTCATGACGACGTTCGCGCTGGTCGCGCGCATCGTCAGCCTGCTGATGTCGCTCGCGATCGTCGTCGCGATCGGCAACCTCGCGCGCGCCGTCTTCGGCCCGCGCGCACGACCGTGGGCGATGGCGATCGCCGGCGTCGAGGTCGCCGGCACGTACTACGCGCACACGACGAACCTCGACATCCCCGCGCTCTTCTGGGCGTCGTATGCGCTGCTCGGCCTCGTCGAGGCGGTGAAGGCGGACGAGCCACGTCGCTTGCGCCGTGTCGCGGTGCTCGCGGCGTGCGCGATCGCGACCAAGGATCAGGCGTACGCGATCTTCCTCATCTCGTTCCCCGTCGTGCTCGGCGCGTGGGCGCTCGAGCGCCGTCGCTCGGGCACGCTGCCCGAGCTGCTCCGCGAGACGATGTGGCTCGCCGGCATCGGCGTCGCGCTCGTGCTCTTCCTCGACGGCGCGCTGTTCAATCCGACGGGCTTCGCCGCGCGCGTGCGGTTCCTCACGGGGCCCGCGAGCCAGGATTTCGCGCAGTATTCGAAGGACTGGCCGGGACGCATCGCGGCGTTCCGCGATGCCGCCTCGTTCCTGCCGCAGCACTACCCCGTGGCGCTCGCGCCGGTCTTCACGCTCGGCGTCGCGTTCGCCATCGGACGGACCAAGGGCCGTGATCGGATCGCCGCGCTGGTGCCCCTGCTCGCGATCCTCTCGTTCACGCTCGCCTTCAACTGCGTCGCGCGCCGCGTCGAAGAGCGCTTCATGCTCCCCCAGATGCAGCTCCTCGCCGTCTACGGAGGCGGCGCGATCGGCGTGCTGCTCGATCTCGCGCCCGTCGCGAGGCAGCGCGCGCTCTCGTGGATGATCCGCATCGGCGCCGCCGCGTGTGTCCTCTCCGGGCTGCACATGTCGACCGTCGTCATCGCCACGATGCTCGGCGACGCGCGCTACGACGCCGAGGCGTACATGCGCGAGCACGTGAAGCCCGGCGACGTGATCGAGGTCTACGGCAGCAACGTGTATCTTCCACGTTTCCCGCAGGACGCCGTCGTGCAGCGCATCGGCCCCGGGCCCACGTCCTCACGGAACCCGATGCCGGACATCGTCGAGAAGCAGGACCAGCTCGGCGCCGTCGCCGCGCGCGCTCCGCGCTGGATCGTGGTGAGCAGCGGGTACGCCTGGCGCTTCCTCCGCGTGGAGGGCAAGGAGGGCGGCGGCCACATGCTGCCGGAGAGCCAGCGGGCCTCGCTCGCGGACGCCGACGCCACCCATCACATGCGCACCCTCTTCGCGGGTAACGCGGGTTACGCAGTCGCGCACATCGCGCATTACGCAGGCCATCCTCCCCTTCTTCCGCCTCATCCGCTCCACGCGAGCCTCGCCTGCGACGTCTGGATCTTCGAGCGGCGATAGGTGCTCGGCCGGTTTTGTACTAAGAGCAAACCCGTGGAGCGCGAAGACCAGGCCGACAACGAGAAGGCGCGCGGAAACGGCGCGGGCACGGGCGCGACGCACGACGATCCCTCGCGTTTCAACTACGACGGCATCCCCACGGGCTACTACGACAAGGTCCTCCGCGAGGGGAACCCGGTCCGGCGGCTCTGGCACGTCTCGAAGTTCGAGCGCGTCCTCGACTATCTCCCCGAGCGACCGAACCAGTCCATCCTCGACATCGGCTGCTTCGCCGGCACGTTCCTCTCGCTCGTTCCGCAGCATCGCTTCTCGCGCCAGGTCGGCGTCGACATCCTCCCCGAGCAGATCGCCTATGCGAACGCCACGTACGGGACGCCGTACCGCGAGTTCCGTCACATGCGGACGATCGCCGAGCTCGATGCGAGCGTGCGGGAGACGTTCGACTGCGTCACGCTCGTCGAGGTCATCGAGCACCTGAAGCCCGAGGAGATCCGGACGCTCTTCCACCAGATCGTCGATCGCCTCGAGCCGGGCGGGAAGCTCGTGCTCACGACGCCGAACTACGCGAGCGCGTGGCCGCTCATCGAAATCGTGCTGAACAAGGTCTCCGAGGTCAGCTACGAGGAGCAGCACATCACGAAGTTCACGTACTTCAACATGGAGCAGAAGCTCGCGGCGATTTACCCGGACCTCTGGCTCTACTTCAACACGCTGGACTTCAAGACGACCACGCACTTCCTCACGCCGTTCATGGCGGCGGCCTCGTACGACGTCGCGCGCGGGCTCTCGCGCGTCGTTCCCCACCAGAAGTGGCGTCATCCGTTCGGGAACCTGGTGCTGATGGTGCTCACGCGCGGCCCCGCGCGGCGCTCCTCGCCGAGCGCATTCCCGAAGCGCTGAGACTCGCGACGTCGTGACCGCCGCCGCCCAAACAGCGCGCCAGAAGACGCAGCCCGCGATCCCGCGCGAGTGGCTCTTCGCCGGCGCGCTGCTCGCGTTCGGCACGCTCGCGTACACGCTGCTCGTCGTCCAGGACTTCTCGGGGCCGCTCATCGGCGGCGAGGACTACGACGGCTCGTACCGCGGCGACGCGAACTACTTCGAGTTCCTCGGCTACTACGTCCGCGACCACTGGCACTTCGGGCTCGCGCCGATCTCGTTCTTCACGAATGACGTCGCATACCCGAGCGGAACGCACATCGGTCTCCTCTCGTGGTGCGCCGAGCGCGATCTGTTCCACGCGTTCATGCTGAAGCTGTTCGGCCCGGGCCCGTGGATCCAGACGTACGTCTCGCTCGGCGCGTGCCTCGGTGCGTGCGGCGTCACCGCGATGCTCCGCAAGGACTACGGGATCGTCCGCGCGAGCCTCGTGGGCTTCGCAGCGTCGTTCATGGCGTTCTATGCATGGTACAAGTATCCGTACCATCTCAACATCACGGCGATTCACTGGGTCGTCATCAGCATCGCCGCCGACGCGGTCACGATGCGCCGCGCGGTGGACGGGACGCGGCTGAGCGCGCGATTCCTCGTCGTGCGCGCGGCGCTGCTCGTGCTCTCGCTCGGCCTCGACCTCGGATACGTCGCGGGCCACGCGCTCACGTCGTTCTGCGTGACCGTCTACTGCGTTTGGTCGGAGCTCGGGCATCGCGATCGTCGGATCATCGGTCGCTTCGGCCTCATCCTGCCGCGGGCGATCGGCGCCGAGGCTCGCGCGCACACCGCGTCGCTCGCGGCGGCGGGCGTGCTCCTCGCGTTCGGTACGCTGCTCTACGTTCCGTTCGTCGCGGCGGTCGCGAAGGACACGGCGACGTATCCGATGACCGACCCCGGCGGGAATTTCTGGGCGAGCCAGTTCCACGCGCTCTTCCCGTATCTGCCCGGCGTGCACCCGAACTCGCCGCTCGTGCACGAGATCTTCGGTAACGACGAGGGTGTCGGCGAGTATGCGCCGGGCTTCACGCTGCTCATCGCCGCGGGCGTCGGGATCTGGTCGGCGCACAAGGCCGGGCGCGGCGCGTCGATCAAGCCGCTGCTCGTCACAGCGCTCCTCGTGTTCTTGTTCCACCCGCGCTGGTGCAAGACGCTGCAGATCTTTCCCTGGTTCGCGTACTGCCGTGTCGCGGGTCGAGGCACCACGGTTTTGCCCGTGCTCCTCGCGCTCATGGCGGCGCAGTCGAGCGATGGGTGGCCGTTGCTCGCGAAGCGAGTCGTCGCGTTCTTCGGCGTCGCCGAGCTCTTCACCGCGCTCTTCCTCGTGAACGAGTTCCACCCCGCGAAGCTCCAGCCCGCGCAGAAGGCGTACTTCGACAGCGTGGCCGCCGCGCCGGGCAAGGCGATCCTCGAATGGCCGTTCTGCATCGCGAGCGCGAACGGCCCGATCACGCACGAGCTCTGCCCGTACTACGACCAGCTCTCCACGGCGTACGCGTACCGTCGCTTCCACGGCAAGAGCACCGTCAGCATCTACTTGAGCCGCGTCCACCCCACGCAGTTCCCGGCGTGGCTCGACGACGGATGGGAAGGCATGTTCATGCCCGACGATCCGAAACGCGAGCATCCGAAGAAGGAGCTGCGCTGCTTCGACGACGCGCAATGGGCGCGCTTCGATCGCCTGTATCGCGGCAACGACTTCGCCGGCATCCAGCTCTACGTGGATCTCTTGCCGAGCGAATGCGTCGACGCGTTCCACGCACGCTACGGCGCGCCGCGCGCGAGCGAGGCTCTCCCGCGCGTCGGCCACGTCGAGTTCCTGCCTCGTCGCGAGTGATGTGATAGGAACCGACGCATGCGATCGTTCGGGTCTGTCGTCGTGGTGGCAGTCGTCGCTGGCGTGGTCGTCGCGGCTTGCGGAGGGTCGCAAGCACGGCCCAGTGGCTTCATCGGCGCGTGCGGCGTGCAGATGTTCAACACCCCCGCCTGCCAGAAGGCGGTCGACGCGAAGTGCTGCGCGGTCGAGACCGAGTGCGCGAACGACACCGGCTGCGCCGGGCTGAGTCAGTGCATGATCGGGTGCAAGGCGAGCAGGCCCGGCCCCGACCACGAGAACTGTGTGAACGGCTGCGCGCTCAGCGCACGCGCGTCGTACTGCGAGAGCTCGTGCAGTGGGCGCACCGACGACTGCAAGGCGACGTGCAACAAGACCGGCACACCCGGCGAGCCCTACCGCAAGTGGGGCGTGGTCGCCGGGTGCAGCAAGGGCGTGCCGTATCCCGAAAAGGTCCGCTGCGACGACGAGTCGTG
>JAQBQJ010000103.1 GCA_028287065.1 Labilithrix sp.
GGTTCGCCGCGACGCCGGTGCCGGCCGCGCCGACCGCACCGACGAGCGTGTGCGCCTCGTCGATGAAGAGGATGATCGGACGCCTCGGGGCCATCACCTCGGCGATGACGCCCGTGAGGCGCGTCTCGAACTCGCCCTTCATGCTCGCGCCGGCCTGGAGCGCACCCATGTCGAGCGAGAGGCGCGCGCCGTTCTTCAGCTGCTCGGGGACGGAGCCCTCGGCGATGCGCATCGCGAGGCCCTCGACGAGCGCGGTCTTACCGACGCCGGCGTCGCCGACGATGATCGGGTTATTTTTGCGGCGGCGGACGAGGATGTCGACGACCTGCCGGATCTCCGGCTCGCGGCCGTAGACCGGATCCATGAGGCCGTCCTTTGCCTTTTGCGTGAGATCCGTCGTGAAGCGCGCGAGCGACCCGTCCGGATCCGCGCCGACCGCGCCTGACTTGCGCGCGGCGGGCGCAGCGAGCCCGCCCTGCGTCTCGACGATGCGCGCGGCCTCGGCGCTTCCGGCGGCGAGCGTCGCGAGGTTCTTGCGGACCTCGTCCTTCGGGATCGGCTCGAACGCCGGCAGCTCGAAGGGCAGGTACCTGCTCGGCGCGAGCAGGATGCGCGTGAGCAGCGCGCCCGAGCGCACCTGGTTCTCGCCGAGCTCGGTCGAGACGTAGATCCACGCGTCCTGCATGAGCTCGAGGAGCAGGTTGCCGAAGACGGGCTTGCCGGCGTTGCCGCTGCGGAGCTCGCCCGTGTAGCGCTGGAGCGTCGCGCGGACCGAGGCCCGGTCGACGCGGAAGTGATCGAGCACGATGGCGACGTCGCTCTCGCGATCCTCGAGGAGCGCGCCGAGCAGATGCTCGACCGTGACCTCGTAGTGCTGGGCCGTGACGCATGCGCCTGCGGCGCCTTCGAGCGCGCGGGTGCAGGTAGGGGTCAGCTTCTTGAAAAGCGCACGCGGTTCCGCGACGAGCATGGAGACTCCTTGTTGCTTGAGCTCCGCGTCGTCCCGACACGGCGGCCAACGTTCGGAATATCCGACTTCCGGCCCAGCCTCAACGTCGCCTTCCTACGACGCCTGGTTTTCCGGTAGGCTCGGCGCGCTTTGCCCAACGGCCTCAAGCTGCGCATCACGAACACCGTGAACAATACGTGCGTCGATCGCACGTTCACGCGATTTCCCGTTCGGATCGGGCGGAGCGCCCTCAACGACCTGAACATCCTCGATCGCTTCGTCTCTCAGTTCCACGCCGTCGTGGAGCTGCACGGCGACGAGCTGATGCTGCGCGACCTCGGGAGCAGCAACGGGACGAAGGTCGGGAGCGCCCGCGCGCCTGCCCACGAGCCGACCCCGCTCGCGCCCCACAAGAACGCCTTCGGGATCGGCCCGCTCGTCGTCGAGGCCCGGATCGTCGAGGTCCAGGAGGAGCAAGAGGAGGAAGAGCCGGCGCCGCAGACGCTCGGCCCCGCGGCTCTGAGTCCGGAGAGCCAGGACGAGGAGTCCGTCCTCGAGAACTCGTTCATCACGAACATCAACCAGACGCTCGCGTTCGACAACGTCGGCCACGCCGAGATCGCGGCGGTCCGCGCGAAGCTCGAACAGGCGCTGAAGAGCGAGGCCGAGGCTGCAGGCCGGCCCCCGGAGAACCGCCCCAAGCCGAAGCTGGACGGGACGCTTCTTCTCCACGGCGAGGCGGCGAACCTGCAGCGAGCGGGCAAAACAGGCCAGCCGGCGCACGGTCAGCAACAACCCGCGCAGCCGCAACCGAGCCCCGCCGAGGCAAAGCAGCGACGCCTCGAGCAGATCGCGCTCCAGGGCGTGCGCGAGATCGCGCGCGCGCTCCTGCCGAAGTCCCCGCCCCTCGACGAGCCCGAGGATCTCGTGCGCTTCCTCTCGAAGGTGCGCGACACGATCGAGGTCTTTCTCCGCTGCTTCATCCCGCTGCGCGAGGGCTACCGCCAGTTCGCTTCGCAGATGCAAATCCAGCGGGGTGGCGCGGGCTCGATCGAGAGCGCGAAGGACGAGCGCGAGCTCGCCGTCCATCTCCTCGACTGGTCCGTCCGCGGTGGTGAAGCGCACCGCGCCGTCGAAGGCACCTTCGCCGACCTCATGATCCACCAGCTCGCGCTGCTCCACGCCCTGATGCGGGGAGTGAAGTCTCTCCTCGACGCGCTCTCGCCGAAGGCGCTCGATCTCGCGTTCGAGGAGCTCGAGAAGCAGGGCAAGACCAACTTCGCCTGGGGCCCGTGGCGCTTCAAGGAGCTCTGGCGCCTCTACAACGCGAAGCACGGCGACGTCGACGACGGCGACAAGCGCATGTTCTCGGCCCTCTTCGGTCCGGACTTCGCCGAGTCGTACAAGCAGTACCGCGCCACGATCGACACGCCCGAGTCCAGCGCCTAGCCAGAACCGAGAGAGAGCGACAGATGAGCGAGCGGACCTTCCATGTGCTCGTCGTCGCGGCGCTGCATCCCAGCGCGGACCACTCCACGAGCAGCGCGTTTCACGAACCGATCCGCTTCGAACGCGCGACGTTCGGCGAGGCGATGGCCACGGTCGGGCCCGAGCTCGCGATCGACGTCCCCGACCCCGCTGCGCCCCGTGGCAAGCCGATCCGCGTCGACGTCGCGTTCAAGGCGATGCGCTCGTTTCGTCCCGACGCCTTGATGGAGGACGTCGCGATGCTGCGCGAGCTCGGCGCCGCGTACGTTGCGCCGCCGCCCGCGCGCGGAGGTTCCCTCGTCGAGGACATGCTCTCCGAGATGGGCCCTGCCTCCGCTCGACCGACCGATCACGCGGCGACTCTGCTCGCTGCCATCGTCCACCACCCGGCGGTTCGCCGCCTCGAGCAGGCCTGGCGCGGGCTGCATTTCCTGGCGTCGCGAACCGATCGCGACAAGGTCGTCGTCGACGCGATCCACGCGCACGCGGAGGACGTGGAAGCCACGCTCGAGCGCATCGCGCAGAGAGGCGATCTCGAGGCCTTCGATCTCGTCGTCGTCGATCACGCGCTCGGCTCGTCCGCGCGCGATCTGGCGCGCATCGAGAGCTGGGCGTCGCTCGCCGAGAGAATGGGCGCACCGCTCGTCGCCAATGGGAGCGCTGAGCTCGTCGGTGAGAACGATCTCGCCATGCTCGGCCGCACGCAGCGACGCCTGCGCGCGTCCGACGATCCGCGCGCCGTGGCCGTGCGGAGCCTGGCCGCGAAGGACGCAACGCGCTGGATCGCGCTCGCCATGAACGGGCCGGTCGCTCGACCGCGCCACACCGGGCCGGTGAAGCGCACGAACGGGCTCGTCTTCGAGGAGCGAGAAGAGCTCGTCGTGGGCGCGGCGCATCTCGTCGCGACGCTCGCGTGCGAGAGCTTCGCGAAGACCGGTTGGGCGTGCGCGCTCGCAGGCCCCGCGCACGGCGTGGTGCGCGGGCTGCCGGTGCGGTCGCTCGATGATCGCGGCACCGAGGTCGCCACGCCGCTCGAGGCGCTCGTGGCGGAGCCGGCCGCTGCCGAAGCGGCGGCGGCGGGCATGATCCTCTTCGCCTCGGCCGCGAACCAGGACGTCGCGGTCCTCACGCGCGCGTCGATGCTCCATCGCGCGCCGTCGACGAGCGGCGGCACGGCCGGCGCGGCGTCACTCGGCCTCGCCGATCAGCTCTTCGTCGCGCGCGTGGCGCAAGCGGTCGTGCAGCTCGCGGCTGCCATCCCGCGCGAGGCACCTCCCGCGGCCGCATGCGAGGTCGCGCGACTCGCCCTTGCGGATCTCTTCGGCGCCCTAGCCTCGAGCCGGCCTGCGATCGACGTCTCGATCGCAGGCGCGCCGCCGAGCCTTCAGGTGACCGTGAGGCCACGCGGCTTCTTCGATGTCCGCCTCGAGGAGGCTACGCTCGCAGCCCCGCTCGCCTGATCGCGCAGCTCGAACGCTACGTGCGGGCCCCGAGCTTCACCGCGGCGTCTTCCTTCGGATCGTTGCCGAGCGTGAACGCCCAGTGCGCTCCCTGCGCGTCCTGACGCATGTGAGGCGGCCGCGCCGGCGTCTGCAGGTCGGCCTTGATGAGCGTGCCGACGCCCTTCGAGAGACCGTAGTCGGCGATCTTCTTGTCGAGCGCCATCAGCTGGAGCTGCGCGTACATCGTGGCGGTGATGGCCTTCTCGTACTGCCGGATGACGTACAGGCAGGCGCGAGCCGTGTCCCAGGCGGTGTCGCAGTCCTTGAACTTCGAGGTCTTGAAGTCCCCGTTCGACAGGCGCGTCACGTGCGCGCGCCACGACGCGTCTTGTTCGAGCTCGTTGATCTTCTGGATGTACCAGACGGTCTTCTGCGCGACGCGCGGCATCTCGCTCTTGTCGGCCTTGCCGAGCTCCTTGATGGTCTCAGCCTGAGCCGTCGCAGCGTCTCCTTCGATCGCGTGGCGTACCGCGCCGTTGCGGAGGGTCCGGAGGCGCTTCGCCACCTTGCGACGCTCCCAGCGCGTCTTCGCGAAGGACGCGACCTGGTCGATGCCGATGGACATACCGGCGCCGACAGCGACCGCCGCGCCCCCGCCCTCCGCGAGGGCGCCGCCCACCTTGGCGCTCGCGTTGCCCGTCGTGACCTGATGGATGTTCTCCGCGACGTAGGACTTCCAGCCCTCGCCGGTGGTGGCCTTGTACTTCACCAGGTTGGCGGCGAAGTCGGCCGAAGCGTTGGTCGAGTAGTTCCACGCCGTCTCGAGGGCGTTGTCCCGCGCGGTCGCGGCCGTGTGCACCCCGTGATTCGGCGTCATTGCCTGCGTGGGCGGCAGCGCGACTCTTCCTTTCGGGAGATTCAGCTTGTCCTTCGTCCAGTCGATCCCCTCGATCGCCGCCTTGCCCTGCTGCTGGACGAGCGGCCGCGAGCGATCGCGAAGCTTTCCCCTCAGATCGAGCTTCGCCTGGATCTTCTTCTTGTTCTGCTGGAACTCACTGAACGGCAGCCCGTAGCAGGTGAGGTAGCAGCTGTCGTGATTGCCCGAGAAGTGCACCTGGCGCACGACGTGGCCGTAGAGCTGATCGAGGAACTCGGTCCATAGCTCACGCCGGTCCATGAGCGTCTTGACGTGCTCGTCGAGCGCGTTGAACGCCATCTGACCGTAGTAACGGAACTCGAGAAGACGCTCGTTGAGCTCGACGTCGTTCTTGTACTTGTCGGGGCTCAGGATCTCGGCCGGCTTCGCGCCGTAGTGGTTCTTGTAGACGGCCTTGGCCGTCGTCTTGATGTGCCGGAGGTTGTAGGCGATGCCGCGCGCCTTCTCCTTCGTGGAGCCGTCCATGATCATCTTTCCGCGTCGCGCGACGCGGATGTACTTCATGACGATCTTCTCGGCGGCGAGCGGGAACAGGCCGAGGGGCAGAACGGCGGTCCCGGAGCTGAAGTCGAGGCCTTGCCGCAGCTTCGTCTCGTGGCGGTGGTACGTGACCGCGGTGACGCCCTTCGAGATCGCGACGCCGACGACCACGCCGATGGCAGGGCCGACACCGAACGTGACCGCGGCCATCGCGACGCCCGCCGCGCCGACGGCAGCGGTCGCGGCCATCGCGCCGACGCCGCCCGCGACCTTGAGGGCGGTCTCGGCGGCCGCGCCCGTCTTGTCGAGGCCCTTCCACCACCCCTTCAGCGCCACGCCCGGCTTCTTGCGCTTCGATCGCTTCCGCGCGTCCTTGATGAGCTCGTCGGCGCGCGCCTTGTAGTTCGGGTCGAGCACCCGGATGTCTTCCGCCTCGAGCGTCATCGTCAGGCCCGCACTTGATCGCGAATCGACATGCCCCAGACCCAGCTTCGAGGCACGTAGAACCCGGCGTCGTGCAAGAGCGTCGCGTACGACTTGAACTCGCCCAGGTTCTCCAGCGTGAAGACGCTCTCGTGGTAGCCCGGCACACGGAGCAGCCGCGGCTGAAAGACCGTCAGCGGGAAGGCCTCGCCGGTCGCCATGTCGGCGCCCGTGATGCCGCCGAAGATGACGTTGCGGTGCGACTCGGCGTTGTGGTGCACGCGGCGGAACGGGCCGGTCTGGCCCATCGCCAGGTTCAGCTCGTTCACGCAGCGGAGGATGCGCGGCGTGAGGTTGCCCATGTCACCGTGCTCGTGGCTCATGCCCGGCGTGCTCGCAGCGCGCTTGTTGTAGCCGCTCGCACCGAAGCCGTCCTTGCCGTGGGTGCGCCACTCTTGCTTCATGACTCCGTCCTTCTCGAACGTCACCTTCTGGCCCTTGAGGCCGGTGTTGGTGCGCATGTCGAGGACGCCGTCGAGGTTGGAGTTTGTCTGGAAGGTCTGCCCGGGCTCGGCGCCGCCCTTCCGTCCGAAGTTGACGCCCGGCTTCGAGATCGCAGAGACGGAGCGGCTCCCGTAGTTGCCCCACGTCGGACACACGGCCATGAGATCGTAGTCGCCGGTGAGCGGCCTGTTGTTCGCGCCCACTTCGGAGCTCGTCATGACCTGGAGAGGCCAGCCACCCTCGCTCGGTGCGGAGGTCGACGAGGTCGGCGCGACCTCACTGACCTTCTCGAAGAGGAGCGCACGCAGCGGCTTCATCCCCGTCGCGATCCCGAAGACGTAGATCTTGTACTCCTCGCCCTTCGTGTTCACGTCCTTCGACCAGCGTGAGTGCACGGCCCGGAAGGCGAACCGCTTGTGGTCGGTGGGGCGCTCCGCGATGAGGATGTAGTCCTCGCTGCCTTCGACTTTGTGCATCTCCGTGAGCGCGGTGCGGCCGGAGGCGATGGCGTCGCGCTGGATCTCGAGCTCTTTCCTCGTCAGTGAGAGATGCGTCGTCGACGCGTACGAGTGCTTGATGCCGTCGAGGTTGTAGTTGTCGCCCTGGGTCTCCTTGTCGCCCGCGCCGCCGACCTTGCTGTACATGCCGAGCCTGGGCACGAAGCCGGCTTGCGGCCCCCAGTCCGAGCTCTTGCCCTTCACGTGGAAGTTCTTGGTCGGATAGTCGCGCTCGATCCATCGCTGCGACCATGGACCGGTCGAGCGAAAGATGACGACCTCGTTCAGCTTCTCCGCCACGCGGCTGCACGCCTGCATGTCCCCGAGGGTCATGCCGTTTTCTTTGTGGAGGTGGGAGGGCTGCAGTCCGTGAACGGCCATCGGGAGATCTCCTGCTAGGTGACGGAAACGAACGACGAAGACTCAGCCTGCGCCGAGACGCTCCTCGATCGCGCGCACGGTGCGCTTGGCGCGACGCCGCACTTCGACATGCAAAGACTCGTCCGCATTGATCGCGGAGAACGCAGCGCGTGCCTCGGTCATCTTTCCGAGCCCACGCTGGGCCTCCGCCTCGTTCCACCGGAGCTTCCAGTCCCGGCTCCCGATGTCGGAGAGTGAGGCCGCGTCCTTGATCACGTGATCGAACTTCTTGGTATGCGAGAGCTGTGCCCAGTACTCGGCGCGCAGCTCGTCGTCGGTAGGAGCCAGTGCGACTGCCTTCGCGAAGATCGCGCACGCCTCGTCATCCGCGCCCACCGCCGCCTTGGCACGGGCAAGCGAGCGGAGCGGGCCGGGCGCCTTCGCATGCGACTCGGCGAACGCGGCGAGCGCGGGAATGCACGCCTGGACCTGCGCGATGTCCTTCATCTCGCGGGGCCAGAAGCGCAGGAGGAGCGCCGTCTGGTCGTTCGGATCCGCGGCGAGCGCGCGATCGAGCTCGCCGCGTCCCTCGTCCGCCTTGCCGTCCTCGAACAGGCACGAGGCGAGCTCGACATGCGCCCACGCCGGCGCCGGCGTGCGCGCGAGCTCCTTCGTGGCCTCCGCGCGGGCCTCGTCGCGCTTGCCGGTCGCGCGAAGCGCTGCGACGCGACCCATGCGCGCGCGTTCGATTTCGCTCTCGCTCCCGCCGAGCGCGATCGCCCGATCGGCTGCGGCGAGCGCCACGTCGGAGCGACCCTCGGCCTCGTGGTAGGCGAGCTGCTCGAGGAAGTACGCGGCGCTCCTTCCGTCCTTGTTCCACTCGTCGGCGAGCGACTCGACGACGCGATCGCTCCGCACGTACGCGAGCGAGCCGGCGTCGCGCGGATCCTCGTAGATCGCCACGAGGACGCCGAGCTTCACGAGCGCATCCATCGCCGGCTTGCAGTCCGGTTTGGCCTCGAGCGCGAGGGACATCTCGTCGGCGCTCTTCTGCAGATCGCCGAGCGCGACGTACAGCTGTCCGAGAGCGAGGTGGAAGTCGGCGTCGCCCGAGAACGTCTCGCGCACCGCCTCGAAGTGCTTGAGGGCACCTGCCTGATCGCCCGTGTTCGCGAGCGCGTTGCCGAGATTCATGCGCGCGGCGTGGTCGTTCGGATCGACCGACGCGATCATGCGGAGGGTCGAGATCGCCTTCTTGAAGTCGTTCGCCGCGAAGGCGGCCTGCGCCTTGGCCCAGAGCTCGGACTTGCCGATGAAGGCCTCGAGGCTCGTCAGCAGAGCGGCGTTCTCGAGTCGCCACGCGCCGTCCTTCGGAGCCGACGAGATGAACTGCCCTGCCCACTTGCGCATCGGCTCGATGCCGAGGCCCTTGCCTGCGAGCGTCTCGAGCTCGGCGCGCGGTACCGGCACGCGCTCGGGCACGCCCTGGCGTCGGGCGAGCTTTGCGTCGAGGGAGATCAGCATCCAGTCGCCGGCGGCGTCACTCATGATCCAAGCAACGTAGCCGACGTTCGAGGGCGAGTGCACGTGCGGCCGACGTGGTAGAAATCGATCGTGCAGAACGGGACGTCCACCAAGAGTCCGCTGCCGAGTCCTCTCGCTCACGAGGGACCGCCGAGCGGGGTCAATCTCTTCACGTTTGCGCGGATCTCCGCGGCCGCCGCGGAGATCGATCGTCCGCTCGCGGAGATCCTCGCGAAGGAGTCGCTCACCGACGCACAGTGGACCGAGGTGACGCTGTTCTGGGCGCGCCGCATGGGGGAGGACGCGCGGAACGCGGAGCCGCGCGTCGCTCTCGCGTTCTCCGACGCCTTCGCCAAGGCGCAGGATGCGTTGAAACCCGTGGTCGTCCTCTCGCCCGAGGCGTGGGACGCGCTGGTCCTGGCCATCGACGACGCCCCGGATGGCCCGGCGCGTGTGCTCGCGGAGCGCGGCCTCGGCATGGCGGACTTCTCTCGACTCACGCGGCACTGGGCGCGCGCTCTGGCGCGGCCCAGCGAAGGCATGTAGCTTCCGCGGACCGATGAGTGAGCATCTCGAGAAGCTCCTCGAACAGACAGCCGAGCTTCGTGCCGCGATCCCCGGCGATTCCGCCAGCGGACCCGACGTGTCGCTCGAGCCGGAGTTCGAGCGAATCAAGGCGGAGATCGAGAAGCTGACCAGCATCGAGGGCGGCGAGCCCGACTGGTCGCTGGTCGTCCAGCAGGGCGAGGATCTGCTCACGAACAAGACGAAGGATCTGAGGCTCGCGGTGTGGGTCACCGTGGGCGCGATCCATCGCTCGCAGTGGAGCGGCTTCGCGCGCGGGCTCGTCGTGTGTCGCGCGCTCGTCGTCGACATGTGGGACTCGGTGCTCCCGAAGCGCGACAAGGCACGCGCCAACATCATTGGCTGGCTCGCGGAGCGCGCCACGCCGGCCATCCAGGCCCTCGACGTCACGCTGTCGGACGGAGACGACGTCACGATCGCCGCGGAGCTCGTCGAGGAGCTCGATCGCTTCATGGCCGACAAGCTCGGCGACGTCTTCTCGGGCATTCGCGGGCTCGTATCCGCCGCGAAGGCGCGCGTGCGCGACATCCCGGAGCCGCCGCCGCCTCCTCCGCCCACGCCTCCGCCCCCGCCGCCCCCGTCCGACGACGGCGACGACGACGACACGGGCGACGACGACGACGACGACACGGGGGACTCACCGTCTCCGCCGTCATCCGGAAGTCGCCGACCGCCGGCACCTCTTGCGCAGCCGGCGCTCTCGACGAACGCCGAGGACGTGGATGCGACGACGCGCACGTGCGCGGACGCGCTCGTCACGCTCGCGCGATCCATGGCCTCCGTCGATCCGACGCGCGCCTGGTCGTACCGCCTGCACCGCAAGGGGATCTGGCTGCCGTTCGAGCGCGTGTGGATCCAGGGCGGAGTGCTCGTGGGACCCCCGGTCGATCCGGGCGTCGCCGAATCGCTCCGCGCCCTGCTCGGCGCCGCGCGCTGGCAGGAGCTCGCCTTTGCAGGCGAGGAGGCGTCGGCTCGCTTCCCGCTCTGGCTCGACCCGCACCGCTTCGTCGCCCTCGCGCTCGAGCGCATGGGCTCCGCGTTCAACGAGGCGCGCGAGGCGGTCGGACGCGAGACGACCGACTACGTGCGCAGGCACCCGTTCCTCCTCGAGGCGCGGCTCGAAGGCGGCGTCCCCGCGGCGAGCCCGGAGACCGTGGAGTGGCTCGAGATCGAGGCCAAACGCTGGCAGATGGGCTCGCAGGCCAACGACATCGGTCGCGACGAGGATCGCGAGACCGCGCAGCGCTTCGCGGACGCCAAGAACCTCGTCGCAGCGGGCCGCCATGCCGAGGGATTGGCGGTTGCCATGCAGCTCGCACGGCGCGGCTCCGACACGCGCGAGCGCTTTCGTTCGAGCCTGAACGTCGCCCGGCTCGCCATCAACGCGGGCGCCTACGAGGTGGCCCGGCCGATCCTCGAAGGCCTTGTGGCAACCGCCCAGGCGCACTCGCTGGAGACGTGGGATCCAACGCTCTGTGCGCGCCTGTACGCAGGGCTCTACCAGTGCCTGCCCAACGATGCGCCGACGCGCGCGACCGTCTTCGAGGTACTCTGTCGGCTCGATCCGGGCGCTGCGCTCCGCGCGCGCGACGGCGGCGGTGGCGGCATGAGCTCGCGGCCCCCCATGGGCGGCTCGGGCTTCGCGAACGCGGCGCCGATCCCCTACCAGGCGCCCGTCCCTACCGCATATCAGGTTCCGCAGAACGGGAGCTCGTACGCGGCGCGCGAAGAACGCGAAGAGCGGCAAGAGGCGGATCAGCAGGCGCCGGCGGACGACGAAGACAGCGTCTCCGAGTGGGCAGACGACGACTAGGCTTGATTGCCGCACCGAAGGAGCGGACACTTCCGAGTCGTTTTCGCGAACGAGTGCAACGTCAAGAAGGGTAACTAGCCATGGCCAACGAAGGATCCGTCGCCCCGCCGGAACGCATCAACATCAAGTACAAGCCGTCGACCGGCGATGCGAAGGAGGAGGTCGAGCTTCCGCTCAAGATGCTCTTCCTCGGTGACTACACCGGCCGGCCGGACCCGCGCCCCCTCGAGGAGCGCAAGCCGATCAACGTCGACAAGGACAACTTCGATCAGGTTCTCGCCGAGCAGAACCTCGAAGTGAACATGGCCGTCCCCGAGGTGATGTCGGGAACGGAAGGCGCGTCGCTCAACGTGGCGCTCAAGTTCAAGAAGCTGAGCGACTTCGGCCCCGAAGCCGTCGCGATGCAGGTGCCCGAGCTGCGCAAGATGATCGAGCTCCGCGAGACGCTCACCGCGCTCAAGGGCCCGCTCGGCAACACGCCGGCGTTCCGGAAGAAGATCCAGGAGCTCCTGGCCGACAACTCGAAGCGCGAGCAGCTCATGAAAGAGCTCGGCCTCGGTGATGACAAGGCGGGAGGCTGATCATGTCGGAGCAAGAGAATCAGGCGGCGGCCGCTGAAGCGGGCACCACGACGGTCGAGGGCGGTCTCCTCGAGGAGATCCTCGGCGCGACGCAGATGAAGCCGAGCGACGACGGCTACGACATCGCACGCAAGGGCGTTCACGCGTTCGTCGCGGAGCTCCTCGCGCCGACGAACAAGGGCGCGAAGATCGACAAGGCGATCGTCGACGCGATGATCGTCGAGATCGACAAGAAGCTCTCGAAGCAGCTCGACGCGATCCTCCACCAGCCGGCGTACCAGAAGCTCGAGTCGGCCTGGCGCGGCCTCAAGTTCGTCGTCGATCGCACGAATTTCCGCGAGAACATCAAGGTCGACCTGCTCAACGTCTCGAAGGACGATCTCATCGCCGACTTCGAGGACGCTCCCGAGGTCACGAAGAGCGGCCTGTACAAGACGGCCTACACCGCCGAGTACGGAACGTTCGGCGGCAAGCCGTACGGCGCGATGTTCTCGAACTACGAGTTCGGCCCCGGCGCGCAGGACATGGAGCTCCTGCGCAACTGTGCGTCGGTCGCGGCGATGTCCCACGCGCCGTTCTTCGCGGCGGCGGGCGCGCAGTTCTTCGGTCAGAAGGACATGCTGAACCTTCCGAACCTGAAGGACCTCGGCTCCCTCTTCGAGGGCCCGCAGTACACGAAGTGGAACAGCTTCCGCGACACCGAGGACGCGCGCTACGTCGGCCTCCTCATGCCGCGCTTCCTGCTCCGCCTCCCGTACGGCGAGACCACCGTTCCGGTGAAGCGTTTCAACTACTCCGAGGACTGCGTCGACAAGCACGACGAGTACCTCTGGGGTAACGCCTCGTACGCGATGGCCACGCGCCTCGCGGACAGCTTCGCCAAGTACCGCTGGTGCCCGAACATCATCGGCCCGCAGGCGGGCGGCACGGTCGAGAACCTGCCCCTTCACCAGTACCAGGCGATGGGCGAGACGCAGACGAAGACGCCCACCGAGGTCATGCTCTCGGAGCGCCGCGAGTTCGAGCTCTCGGAGCAGGGCTTCATCGCCCTCACGTTCCGCAAGGACTCGGACAACGCCGCGTTCTTCTCGGCGAACAGCGCGCAGCGTCCGAAGACGTTCGGGCAGTCCGCGGAAGGCAAGACCGCGGAGCTCAACTACCGCCTCGGCACGCAGCTCCCGTACATCTTCGTGGCGTGCCGCATCGCGCACTACCTCAAGGTGATCCAGCGCGAGCAGATCGGAACGAACAAGGAAGCCGCGGAGCTCGAGAGCGAGCTGAACACGTGGATCGGCCAGTACGTCGTCGATCAGGAGGGCGTCTCGTCCTACCTGCGCGGCGTTCGCCCGCTGCGCCAGGCGCAGATCACGGTCAGCGAGGTCCCCGGCAACGCGGGCTTCTACAAGGTCGACATGAAGGTGCGCCCGCACTTCAAGTACATGGGCGCGAGCTTCACGCTCAGCCTCGTCGGTAAGCTCGACAAGGGCTGATTTTTCGAGCGATCGGCGATCGATCGAGGAGAGCGAGCTCGCAGCTGCGGGCTCGCTCTCTTTCGTTTCGAAGCGCGCTCAGTCGACCTTCGGACCGGACGGCTTCGCAGACGCGGCGACGACCACGCGAGACCAGAGCGAATCCTCGTCGACGACCATCGAGCCGTCGGGCGCGAACGTGTACAGGCGCTCGAGCTCCGCTTTCCTCACCTCGCGCGCGAGGTCGTCGCGCACGGTGACCTGCTCGAGCACCCGAATGCCTCCGTCCACGTACTGGATCGAGCTGGAGAGGCGATACTCGACGCGACCACGCACGCCGGGCTCCGAATCCGACGCGTAAGAGACACGCTCCTGCGCGATCGCCGCGGCCCGCTCGAGGACCCCGAAACGGGGACGGAAGACGCTGGTGACCGCCTCGCAGCCTTCCTTCGGCTTGCGCGCGGCGCACCCATCGTCCTGCGCGACGACGACGACCTCGGGACCAATCCGTTCGGTCGTGAACGAGGTCTTCGCACGCCCACGGTAGCCGCCGACCGCGTACACCTCCGCGGTCCCGTCGACCGTGCGCAGGAGGGCGAGCGCCCCGCCCGTGGTCCCGTCGGGGTAGGTCTCGGAACGAAGCCAGGCGACCTTGAGGCGGTCGCTTCCGCCGCTCAGCGCAATGGCACCTTCCTCGATCTTCGCCGGCGTGCCGCCGGTCAGCCCTTTTTCGCGCATCGGAGCACGCCCGGTACACGTGCGCGCTTCCTCGCCGACCGTGCCGCGCTTCGGGTCGAAGGACGGGTACACGAGGGGCCAGATCTGCTCTTCGCGGAGCGAGCGTGCGGCGTGCTCGCCCCCTCCGGCGGGCTTTCCGGAGCGAAGCTGGACGAGGCAGGCCGGGAGCGGCGCGAGCTGCCGTGCGTCATCCTCGGTCCGGGGGCGCTCTTCGAGCGTCGCACACGCGCTCGCGAGCACGATCGGAACGATCTGGAAGAGTCGCCACGGGCCACGCACGACCGGGATCCTACGGAAGCGTGGAGCGTGCCTCCAGTTCTCGGCTGATGCAGGCGATACAGTGATACAGGCGATACACCCGATACGGGATACAGGGAGTGATACAGCTCCCGGTCGGAGGCGCGAGTCGTCGCCGCGAATCACGGGCGATTCGGGCTTGCTTCAGCGACGAGTGTCGTGCGGGTCGCCAGAGCGGGTGACGCGCGCCGTTCTCCGTTGACCGTTCCGAGGCGGGCATGAAGAATGCTCCACTTCCACCCGAACACAGAGCGGCAAGGAGACCGGTACACATGGCTGAATATGGGATCATGGTCGGCATCAAGGACATCAAGGGCATCAGCGAGGTGCCCGGCTACGAAGGGCAGCTGCTGGCAATGAGCGCCAGCTTCGGTTCGTCCGCGCAGCGCACGAGCGTCGGTGGTGGAGCGAAGGGTGAGCGTACGTCGGTCGAGCAGGGGGCCGTGTCGATCGAGTGCCTTGCCGGCAAGTGGACCGCGGAGCTGCTCCAGGCGCTCTACTCGGTCGCGACGGTCGGCGACGTGACCGTCACGCAGCTCGCGCAGGCGGTCGACAAGGACGCGAAGGGCGCACCGACCGTCATCGAGAAGCTCACGCTCTCGAAGGCCGTCCTCACCAGCGTCAGCCAGGGCTGGAGCACCGCCGACGGCCCGCGCACGGTCAGCCTCACGTTCGAGTTCGAGAAGGTCCTCCTCGACGTCGACAAGAAGCACGCGGACTTCACGCTCCGCAACATCACGAAGGCCTGACGCACTCAGGTCGCTCGCATCACGCATCCGCGCCGCCGCAGGCGCGAACCGTGCACGTCGTCTCGAGTCGACACACGCGCACACCCCACCAAACTTGAACAGGATTGAGGAACATCATGGCTGGCAGGCTCATTCTCATGAAGAACTCGGAGACGCAGATCAAGGGTGACTGCGAGGCGGAGGGCTACACCGAGTGGCTCAAGCTCGACTCGCTCGAGTTCTCCGCGGTCGCAAGCGTCCAGCACGACAGCGGCACCGGCGCGGTGCACCAGTCGGGGATCAACATCAGCATCCCGTTCGGCCCGTGGATCGCCGAGCTCCAGCAGCGCCTCTTCCACGGAACCTCGCTCGGCGAGGTCGAGCTCGTCGAGCTCGAGCAGAAGGTCGACAAGTCGAACAAGAAGGCCTGGGTCGAGGTCCGCAAGTTCAAGCTGCTCGACGGCTGGGTCGAGACCCTCAACCACTCGTGGTCGGGCATCTACACCAACGTCTCGATGGCTCTCCAGTACCGCGACGTGACGTTCAGCTGGAAA
The DNA here is from genome assembly GCA_028287065.1 of Labilithrix sp. Taxonomy (GTDB): domain Bacteria; phylum Myxococcota_A; class Polyangia; order Polyangiales; family Polyangiaceae; genus Labilithrix. The sequence continues at coordinate 15,370 of JAQBQJ010000103.1, forward strand.
GACAAGGTCGCCCACTACAACCGCAGCGAGAAGTCCTGACCGGGACCGGGGCATAACGAGTCGTCGTGGCAGGTCACTCTCTTCTCCGTCGCATCCGTGAGCCCGGGCTTGCCGCGCCGCGCCGCGTCGTGTCGGACGATGAGATTCGCGTGGCGATCCTCGATCACCTGCGTGAGATGTTCCTCACGCGCGCTGGGACTGCACTGACCGCCCCCGACTACGGCATCGTGAGCGTCACGGACATCGTTCACTCGTGTCCCGACGCGATCGAGGACGTCCTCAAGAGCATCCGTCACTCGATCAAGACGTACGAGCCCCGCCTCGTCAACGTGAGCGTGAAGCACGTTGGCGGCGCGGACGGGCGAGACGTCAACATCCGGTTCGAGATCTCCGGAGACATCCTCAACGGAGGGCGCCGCGCTCCCGTGAAGTTCCAGACGATGATCGACGCCGCACGCACGGTGAGCGTCACGTGATCGTTCGAGCGCGATGAGCGACTTCGCAGGCTACTACGAGGACGAGCTCGCCTACCTTCGCGAGCTCGGTCGCGAGTTCGCGCTGGCCCACCCTGCGCTCGCACCGATGCTCGCCGAGCGGAGCGGCGATCCCGATGTCGAGCGCTTGCTCGAGGGCGTCGCCTTCCTCACCGGGCGCGTGCGCCAGAAGCTCGACGACGAGCTGCCCCAGGCCATCCAGGGGATCGCGCAGCTGCTCTTCCCCGACATCGTCCGGCCGATGCCGTCGACGGCGATCCTCGAGCTGACGCCGCTACCGACGGTCCTTCGCGAGCGCCTCGTCGTCCCGGCGGGGACCGAGTTCGCGAGCGTGAAGGTCGACGGCACGCCGTGCATCTTCCGCTCGTCCGCGGACTGCGAGCTGATGCCATGGGTGATCGACCGCGCGCGCGTCGCTCCCCTCCCCGGCGGCAAGTACGAGCTGCGCATCGAGATCAAGATGCCGCTCGCGATGCCCATCGCGCCGCTCGGCGCCGATCGGATGCGCATCCACTTCGCGGGCGAGTCGCGCACGAGCCTCGGCACCCTCATGTGGATGCACCACAGCGCGGAGTCGGTGTCGCTCGTGGTGCCCGCGACGGGTGGCACCGAGCGCGAGGTCGTGCTGGGAAAGAAGGCGATCCAGAGCGTCGGCTTCGCGGACGACGAGGCGCTCCTCCCCGCGCCGAAGACTGCACTCTCGGGGCCACGGCTCATCGAGGAGTACTACGCGCTCCCGGCGAAGTTCGCGTTCGTCGACATCGTCGGTCTCGGGCGAATCGGCGAGGTCTCGCTCACGGCGACGCGCTTCACGATCTCGATCCGCTTCGACGCCGCTCCCCCGGCGGACCTGCGCATCGAGCGCGACTCGCTGAAGCTCCACTGCGTGCCGGTGGTGAACGTGTTCGCCACGAGCGCCGAGCCCTTCGCGCTCAGCCCGATGAAGCACGAGTACGTCGTTCGGCCCGCGGGCCTCTCCCCGAACCACGGCGAGGTCTTCGCGATCACGCGGGTCGAGGGGCTCGGCGACGAGGGCGAACGGGGCGAGATCTCGTCGTTCTACGATTTCGGCTATCTCGGTAGCAAAGCGCAGCGTCCCTTCTACGCAGCGCATGTTCGGCCCAGCGTGACCGGTGACGGCGCCGACACCGTGGTCACGTTCGGCGCCGCACGCGACTCGGGTGTCCTGCCCGACGCAGAGGCGATCTCGATCGAGATGCTGGCGACGAACCGTGCGCTCACGCGCGGCCTGCGAGCCGGCGAGATCTGCGTACCCACCGCATCGTCGCCCGCGATCGCCACCTTCAAGAACCTCGCGCCGCCCACGCCGTACGTGCCGCCGCCGTTCGGGCGCGACCAGCAGTGGCGCGTCGTCGCTCACGCCGCGATGAATCTCACGTCGATTGCCGACGTGCAGGTGCTGCGGGCCGCGCTCGACGTCTACAACTTCCAGGCACGCATCGACGCGCAGGCCGCCCGCGAAAACGAGCTGCGCCTCGCCGCTCTCCAGAGCGTGCGCCTCTCGCCTGCAGAGCAGCTCTACCGCGGCGCGCCGATCCGCGGCGTCGCCATCGACATCGGCGTCTCCGACAGCGGCTTCGTCGGCCCGGGTGACATGTTCCTCTTCGGCGCCATCCTCGAGAGGTTCTTCGCTTCCTACGTATCGATCAACTCGTTCTCCCGTGTCACGCTCGAGGGCTCGCCTTCACGGCAGCGATTCACATGGCCGGCACGAAACGGATCATCGACGCTCATCTGAGGAGGCTGCTCGAGCGCGACGGCAAGCGCTTCGAGTTCTTCCAGCTGGTGGACCTCGTCGAGCGCATGCGCCCCGACGCGGTGCCGGTCGGCCACGCCGGCCCGGCGAACCGCGAGGCGATCCGCTTCGAGCACGATCCCGAGCTCGTCTTCCACACGAGTGACGTGAAGTGGGTGAAGCCGCCGTTCCCGACGCAGGACCCGCCGTTCACCACGATCCGAACGACCTTCCTCGGCCTCTTCGGCGTGGTCTCTCCCCTGCCCACGGGCATGACGGAGGACGTCCTCCAGTCGGAGCAGAGCGACAACCCCGGGCTCCGCGAGTTCTACGACATCTTCCATCATCGCGTGCTCGGGCTCTTCTTCCGCGCGTGGCAGCGACATCGCCTTCCGACCGGGCATCGCGCCGATCTGAGCGACGACTTCACCTCTCGCGTCCTCGCGTTCGTCGGCGTCGACGCGGGCGCGCCTCCGCGCGAGGGCGCCGGTGAAGGTGCCCTCTCGCCACGCGCGCGCCTCGGCCTCGCCCCGATCCTCGCGCGGCGCTCGCGCGGGGTGGCAGCGATCCACTTCCTCGCCGAGCGACTCTTGCCGGGGATCCCGTTCGAGCTCGAGTCGTTCGTTCTTCGACGGACCGACCTCAGCGAACAGCAGCGCGCCACGCTCGGGGTGCGCAACTGCTCACTCGGCGTCGACATGGCCATCGGGCGGAGCGTCGCCGATCGGGCCGGTCGCTTCCGCGTCACGCTCGGGCCGCTGAGCCGCGAGCAGGCCGATGCGCTCGGGCCGGGCGGGACGATGTTCGGCGCCCTCGAGGAGATCGTCGCTCATGCCTCGGGCGGCGTGCTGGAGGCGGAGATCGAGCTGGTCCTCGCGGCGGATCACGTTCCGCGCTTCCAGCTCGGTGGTGCGCGTGGCGCGCAGCTCGGACGGACCACCAGGCTCGCCGCGCACGCGCCGGAGGCGCTGCGCTCGCGGTTCGTGATGGGGGAGCAACGTTGAGTTGGATGCGGCGGCAAGCTCGTCATCCGCAGCGAGGCTTCTCCGATCGTAGCGAGTAGTTGCGCGGGGGCGATACGCGGGCTGGAACACGCGATATCGCTCGCATTCGAGATCGCGCTGGTCTCATCGCACGGAGCGTCGCCGGGTCGAGCTGGGTGGTAGATTCTCGACCGTGCCTCGTGAGACCGCCGCCGACCGCTTGCGCCTCGCGATGGCGATGCAGCGCGAAGGGGTCGTGATGATGCGGAGAAACCTTCGTCGTAAGCACCCTTCCCTCTCCGAGGCCGAGATCGACGTGCTGTTCGACACGTGGCTCTTGTCGCGAGAGCCCGATGCACCTGGACGACCTGTGCCATGGCCAAGAAGAAGACGAACGCGACGCGCGCTCCCGACCCGCTGATCGAGGCGGCCGCGCGGGCATCGGCCGAGCTCACGGAGCTCGGCGGCCGCTTCGCGCTGGTGGGCGGCCTTGCCGTGTCGGCGTGGGGTGAGCCACGCTACACCCGAGACGTCGATCTGGCCGTCGCAGTCGAGCGCGACGACGAGGCGGAGCAATTGGTAGACGAGCTCGGGGCCCGTGGCTACGAGGTCGTCACCATCATCGAGCAGACGAAGACGAAGCGACTCGCCACTGCGAGGTTGCGCCGCGCCGAGGATCGCGCGGTGTTCATCGACCTCCTGTTCGCTTCGTCGGGCATCGAGCGCGAGCTCGCGGCGGCGGCCGTGCGCGTCGACGACGTTCCGGTGGCGCGCGTCGGTCACCTGCTCGCGCTCAAGGTGCTCTCCGAATCGGAGAGACGC
>JAQBQJ010000177.1 GCA_028287065.1 Labilithrix sp.
AGCACGAGCGCGGTGAGATCCGGACCGACCGCGCGGCGCGGGCCGGGACGCACCTCGAGCTTCTTCCCGTCGGGCAGCGTCGCCTCGAGCCCCGCGACGAGATGGTCGGCGGGATCGGCGAAGACGCTCGCCGCGCCGGGCGCGCCCTTCGCAAGCCAGTCGCCGACCGTGATGAACCCTGCGGCGCCGGTCTTGGCGTCGGGCGGGCCGGCCTCGTCGAGCGCGACGCCGAGCGTGAAGCCGCGCGCGGCGAGCGCGGTCTCGAGCGAATTCAGCGTCTTCGAAGCCGGCACGCCGACGAGGAGGCTCGTGGGATCGATGTCGATCGCATCGGCCGTCGGTGTCGTGGGCGAGCTCATGCCTGCACCTTTTTCGGATGCGCGTCGTCGACGTACGGAGACGGCTCCGGCGGCGGCAGCAGGTTGCCCGGGTTCAGGATGCCCTTCGGATCGAACACGCGCATCATCGCGCGCACCGTGTCGACGCCGCCCGCGCCGAGCTCGTGCGCCATGCGCGGCGCCTTCGAGCGCCCGACGCCGTGATGATGCGCGAGCGTTCCGCCGGCCTCGATCGCGGCGGCCATCGCGGCCTTCCAGGCGCGGTCGTACGTGATCTCGCAGCGCTCGTCCCAGCCCGCGCCCGCCGGCACGTCCTTGCCCTTCGCGGCGGTGCCCGCGAACGAGAAGTAGATGCAGCAGCCGTCCGGATACGCGTGGCTCAGGTGCGCCATGACGAACACGTGCGCGCCGAGCGCACGCCGCACGCCGTCGTAGAGCGCGCGGAGCTTCGACCACGGTGCCGCGACCTCCATCGTGTCGGAGAACAGGCCGGCCGCGAAGACCGGCGCCTGCCGATAGCTCACGGAATACCGATGCAGCAGCCACTTCCGCGCCGGGCCCTCGCCCTCGTACTTCGCGCGCATCGTCTCGAAGAGCGCACGCGCCTGCTCCATGTCGCGCTGCGGAGCGTCGCCTTCGCCCTCGAAGATGAGGACGACGAGCGAGCCGCCGAGCATCTTGCTGCCGAACGAGCCCTCGAGCAGCTCGTTGATCGCGCCGGGCCTGCGCAGGATGGTCCGGAGCGCCGCCGCGCCGAGCCCGGGCGTGCCGCCGGAGTCGGCGCCGTCCTTCTTCACCGAGCCGCGACGCGCGAGCATCGCGTCGAACGGATCGTACAGGCGCGACACGGCAGGCCGGAAGCCGGCCTGGAAGATCGCGCGCATCGCCTCCCAGCCGTGCTCGGTGGTCGGGAACGAGAAGCCCGCGAACGCACGCGCGAGCGGCTTCGAATGGAGGCGCAGCGTCGCGCTCGTCACGACGGCGAGCGTTCCCTCCGAGCCGGTCACGATCGGGATCAGGTTCGGCCCGCTCGTTCGATGACGGAGGTTCACGATCTCGCCGGTGCCCGTCACGCACTCGAGCGCGAGGACCATGTCCTCGATCTTTCCGTAGAGGCCCGAGCACTGGCCGGCGCTGCGTGCGGCGACCCAGCCGCCGACGGTGCTGCAGAGGATCGACGAAGGGAAGTGGCCGAGCGTGTACCCGCGCCGATTGAGGTCCTCCTCGAGCGGCAGGCCCATCTGACCGGCCTCGACGTCGAGGGTCTTCGCGCGCTCGTCGAGCGAGCGCCATCGCGTCATGCGCTTCAGGTCGAGGACGATGATGCGCTCGTGCGGGAGCACGCCGGCGCACACTCCGCTGCCGGCCCCGAACGGGACCACGGGCGTTCCCGTGTCGTGCGCCCACCGCACGATGCGAGAGACCTCCTCCGTCGTGGTCGGCCAGACGATGCCCGCTGGGCGATGCTCGCCGACGTTGCCGGCCCGCACGGCGAGGTGATGTCTCGGCCAGAGGTCGCGCGCGTAGGCCACGCGATCGGCGGCGTCGTCGCTCGTGCGGACCTCCGGAAAGGCGCGCGCGAGGCTCTGGAGCGGTTCAGGCATCGGGGGCCCGATGGTAGTGCACTTTGCGCCGTCCTTGCGTGCGTGTGCCATCACGCGCTAACTCCTCCGATCATGGCCACCTTTCTCGAGGCGCTCGCGAGCGGACCGCTCGTCGTGGACGGCGCGATGGGCTCGCAGCTCTTCGAGAGGGGCGTGCTCTACAACGCGTGCCTCGAGGAGCTGAACCTCTCTCGCCCCGAGCTGATCCGCAAGGTCCACGAGGACTACGTGCGCGCCGGCGCGAACGTGATCGAGACGAACACGTTCGGCGCGAACGCGATGCGCCTCGACAAGCACGGTCTCTCGTCCAAGGTCGCCGTGCTGAACGAGGCCGGCGTGCGCATCGCGCGCGAAGCTGCCGGCGCGAAGGCCTTCGTCGTGGGCGCGATCGGGCCCTCCGGCTATTTCCTCGGCGAGGCGTCGTCCGACGACCTCACGAAGGTGCGCACCGCGCTCATCGAGCAGGCGCGAGCGCTCGCGGGCTCCGGTGTCGACGCGATCCTCGTCGAGACGTTCCGCCAGACGAACGAGCTCCGCATCGCGATCGAGAGCGCCGTCGCTGCGGCAGGCGGCAAGATCCCCGTCATCGGCTCGGCGTCGGTCGACGAGCACAACCGCATGGCCGACGGCACGACGTCCGCCGAGATCGCGCGGCTGATGAAGGAGTGGGGCGCGAGCGTCGTCGGCGTGAACTGCTGCGACGGACCGATGAACGTCCTCGAGGCCGTGCAGCCGATGATCGAGACGAAGCTCCCCGTGTGGGCCGTCCCGAACGCAGGCCTTCCGCGCCGCGTCGACGATCGCCTGCTCTACGTCTCGACCGCCGAGTACTTCGGCGTGTACGCGCGCCGCATGTACAAGCTCGGCGTGAAGGTGGTCGGCGGGTGCTGCGGCACGACGCCCGAGCACGTGAAGCGCATCGCTGCGGCCGCGCGCATGGTCGGCTCGAGCGACGCGAAGAGCTCTCCGCCCGACTCCGACGTCGTGAACGCCCGCGGCAGCGACACGTTCCAGGCGTGGTCCGCCGATCCGCCCCCCGAAGCCCTCGCCGGCGCCGCAAAGGTCGCGCCGTTCGCCGATCGCAGCTCGCTCGCTTCGAAGATCGCGCGGAAGAAATTCGTCGTTTCCGTCGAGGTGAATCCGCCCGTCGGTCTCGACCTCCAGAAATCGATCGCCGCGGCCAAGATGCTGAAGCGCGGCGGTGTCGACGTCGTCAACATCGCCGACGGCGCGCGCGCGCAGGCCCGCATGGGCAACCTCGCGATGGCGGTGCGCGTCCAGGAGCAGGGCGTGGAGACGATCCTCCACGTGTGCGGTCGCGATCGAAACCTCCTCGCGACGCTCGCGCATCTCCTCGCCGCGCACGAGCTCGGCGTGAAGAACCTCGTCGTCATCACCGGCGATCCGCCGAAGATGGGCGACTTCCCCGACGCATCCGCGGTCTACGACCTCGACTCGATCGGCATCCTCAAGCTTGCCGCGCGCCTGAACCACGGCATCGATCCGGGCGGCAAGCCGCTCGGCGCAGGGACGCGCTTCGTCCTCGCGACGGGCGCGGAGCCAGCCGCGCTCAACTACGAGCGCGAGCTCGCGCGCCTCTGGCAGAAGAAGGAAGCGGGCGCCGAGATCGTGATGACGCAGCCGGTCTACGATCCGAGCGTGCTCGAGAAGTTTCTGAAGGACGTCGAGCCGATCGGTCTCCCCGTCCTCGTCGGTCTGCTGCCGCTCGCGAGCTATCGCAATGCCGAGTTCCTCCACAACGAGGTGCCCGGCATGCAGGTGCCCGACAGCGTGCGCGAGCGGATGCGCAAGGCGGGCTCGGGCCCGGACGCGCGCAAGGAAGGCGTCGCGATCGCACGCGAGATGCTCTCGGCCGTACGTCATCGCGTCGCCGGCGCGTACGTCATGCCGCCGTTCGAGCGGTTCGAGCTCGCGCTCGAGGTCATCGACGGGTTCACCGAGCGCGACGACGCACCCGAGGTCGCGAGCCCGTCCGCGATCGGCACGAAGGCGTGATGAGCACGGGCGCGCGCGCGCTCTTCGCGGCCGGCGCCGTCGCGATCGCGTCGAGCGTCGGATGCGACGGGTGCAAGAGGAGCGAGGCTGGGGTCGAAGGCACGTCGCCGACCGCCGCGCCGGTCACGTCCGCGTCTCCATCGGGCTCGGCCTCGGCACGCGCGGTCGTCGCGGAGTCGTTGCCGCGATGCCGCGTCGACGGCGCGCGCCTCGCGCTCCCCGGCGACGAGGTCGTCGCGGGCGATGCGGTCACGAGCGCCGATGCGCTCCTCGTCGGCGTCGTCAGACGTGACGGTGCACGCCGCGTCGCGACCGTGGTGCGGGCATCGCTCGATCTCGCGTCGGTGAAGACGATCGAGGTCGGACCGGCGCTCGGCGAGGACCCGCCGCCCTCGCCGCGGCGAAACGGAAACGTCGCCTACGTCGCGTCGTATGCGCGACCGAAAGCAGGCCCCGCCGGAGACGCGGGCGCAGGCGCAGGCGCAGGCGCAGGCGCAGGCGCAGGCGCAGCGATGACGCGCACGCTCGACCTCGCGCGCATCGAGAACGACGCGCTCGTTCGCGAAGGCAGCGTCGTGCAGCAGAGCGACGAGTCGCTCGCGTACGACGTGGCGTGGCCGAAGGAGGGCGGCGGAGCGCCGCTCGTCGCGTGGGACGAGGACGCAAAGACCTTGCCGGGACAGCTCCTCGCCGATCGCGGCGTCGTGAAGGTGCAGCTGCTCGGTGGCGCGAAGGCGCGCGTCGCATCGCCCGATGCGACCGACGCCGAGGCGCCGAGGTTGCTCGCGCGTCGCGGCGGCTACTGGCTCGCGTGGCTCGCGCGCCGCCCCGAGCCGACGGAGGACGCAGGCGCCGCACCGGAAGGACCCGGAGAGCGACGCGCGTATCGCTGGGTCGAGCTCGTCGCGCTCGACGCGAAGGGAGAAGCGACGTCGCCGGTGCGACGCGTGACGCCCGAGAAGGGTCGCGTTGCGTCTTTCGATCTCGCGTCGACGGCGGGAGAGGAAGGCGCCGAGCCGCGCCTCGTCGTCCTCGTGCAAGACGAGGCCGCGCATGCCGACGGGGCAGGGGAGCGCATCGTCCGCTACCTCGTCGATCCGAAGGACCACGTCGAGTCCGGCGAGCTCCTCGACGGCGGCGTCGGTCACGCGCTCGCGGAGCTCCTCGCGGAGCCTTCCGATGATGCGCACACGCATGCGCCGCGCTGGCTCGCGTTCTCGGATCTGCAGGAGCACGCGCACCTCGTTCCGCTCGGACCCACGCTCACGCTCGCCGGTCTGACGACGACGGAGCCGTCGCTCGACGGCACGCGCATCGTCGCTTCGGGCCCGCCGTCGGACGTCGTCTATGCCGTCGGACCCGCCGGAGGCGCCGACGCCGGGGGCGGCCGTCTGGAGCTGCGCCGCCTCGTTTGCCGCTGATCGGGCGCGTGACGGGCATGGACGGGCATGCGACGGGCATGAATGACGCGGCACGCCACGTGCCTCTTCCCCCCGGCACTCGCTTCGACTAGCTTTTTCCGCTGTGACGAGGCGACGTGGCAGGGCGAAGATTCCCGAACGCGGACGAGCTCGCGAATTTCGGGCCTATAGCTCAATCGGTCAGAGCCCCCGGCTCATAACCGGGCTGTTCCTGGTTCGAACCCAGGTGGGCCCACAGGGTTGCTTTTCACAGGTTCACGACGACTCGCACGCGTGGAGGGGACGCGGGCGCGCGAGTGCGTTGCATTTTGAGTTTGGGGCGGGACGAGAAGGAGAGAGCGGTTGAGCACGACTGAAGCAACCCGCGAGCAGATCCGCGCGCTGGAGGAGCTGGCGGCGATGGACGCCGCGGTGAAGGCCCTCGAAGAGCAGCTCGCAGAGGAACGAGGCGTTCTCAACTCTCTGAAAGAGAGCCTGAAGCGCCTCGACGAACGCCTGCAGATCGATCGCGCGACGGTCGGCACGGCCGACAAGCAGCGCAACGACCTGCACATCGACATCCGGACGATGACCCAGCAAGTCGAGCACTCCCGCGAGAAGCTGAATCGCTCGCGCACCGAGCGCGAGACGAACGCGGCGCAGCGCGAGCTCGAAGAGCTCCGGAAGCTGATTCGCGATCGCGAGGACGAGATCACGCGCCTCGATACCGACACCGCGTCGGTCCGCACCGCGGTCGAGACGACCGAGGCGGAGCACAAGCGGATCGTAGAGGAGCTCGCCGCGAAGGAAGGCGACATCCAGGCGAAGGTCGGCAAGCTCGAGGCCGACAAGAGCGAACGCGGCGGCGGTCGCGACGCGATCGTCAAGCGCCTGCCCCCGGTGCTCTATCGCCGCTACGAACAGCTGCGCGGGAAGCGCGGCACCGCCATCGCGCAGACGTCGGACGGCACCTGCAACAAGTGCAACATGGCGCTGCCCCCGCAGCTCTATCACCGCCTGCGCCGCGAGCCGCTCATCGAGCAATGCCCGTCGTGCAACCGCATCATCTACTTCGCCCCTCCCACCGAAGCGACCCCCACCGGGCCCGTCGACTGAGCGCCCGCGCTTTCGAGCGATCGTGACCCGCACACCATGAAGAGCTGCCCCAAGTGCATGCGCGTGTTCCCCGACGACGCAGGGTTCTGCCCTGCGGACGGGACGTCGCTGCAGCACGCCAGCATGGTGCCGATCGCGAACACGGACGACGACCCGCGCCTCGGCTCGCGTCTCTGCAACCGCTACGAGCTCCGTCGCGTCGTTGCCGACGGCGGCATGGGTCGCGTGTACGAGGGCATCGACAAGCAGACGCAGACCCGCGTCGCCGTGAAGGTGCTCCACGACGAGGTCTCGAAGGACGAAGTCTCGCTCGAGCGCTTCAAGCGCGAGTACGAGATCTCGAGCCAGCTCCCTCACGACTTCATCGTGAAGGTCATGGATTTCCAGCGCGACGAAGCGTCGGGCGTCTGGCTGCTCGTCATGGAGTTTCTCGACGGCGAGGAGCTTCGCTTCATCCTCAAGCGCGAGAAGGCCGTCGAGCCGGCGCGCCTCGTGCGCATGCTCGCGCAGACCGCGATCGGCCTCGACGAAGCGCACAACCGCCAGTTCGTGCACCGCGATCTCAAGCCCGACAACCTGTTCCTCTGCGGAACGCGCGAGGGCGACAACGTCAAGATCCTCGACTTCGGATCGGTCAAGGACAAGAACAAGGACGCGAAGAAGCTGACCGTGCTCGGCACGACGATCG
>JAQBQJ010000188.1 GCA_028287065.1 Labilithrix sp.
GGCACGAGCACGTAGGCACAGGCGTTCACGAACGAACGGAGCGAGCCCTCGACGACGAACGGATAGCCCGGATACGGCATCTGGGTCCAGTCGGGCAGGGGCTCGCCTGCGGCCTCGAAGAGGAGCGTCACGATCTCGCGGCGGCTCGTCGAGCGCGTCTCGCGGGTGCCGTCTCCCACGCGGACCACGACGCGGCCGTACGTCGACTCGCGCTGCGGCGCCGCGACGTTCGCGCCCGCAGCGTCGAGCGGCGCGAGCACGTCGATGTCGGAGCGCGCGAGCCGAAGCTTCGCGACGACGTCGGCCTCGATCTGACGACGGCGCGAGTCCTCGCGGTCCATCCAGATCTCGATCGCGATCGGACCGTGCAGCCGGCGCAGCGCATCGACCGCGGCCGGTGGAAGCGACTGCCTCCGCTGCTCCGACCAGTCGTACGCGCGGCGAACCTGGGCGAACGCGCTCGTCGCGAAGATGAACGCGGCGACGATCGCCAGCGCACCGATCGCGCGCTGCCGAGGGCGCACGTCGAAGCGCGCGCCGAGGAACGCCGCCGCCGCGAAGGACGCCGACGCGGAGACGAACCACCCGATCGGGCCGACGCCGACGATGCCGTGCTCGAACGGCGCGAGCTCGCGGCTCACCGAGAACATCTCGAGCGGGCCGAGCCAGGCGAGCGCGGCGAAGCCTTCGCCCGCGTCGATCATCCACGTCGTGAGCGACGCAACGAGGGCGAGCGCCGCGGCCTGCGCGCTCGTGCGCGTCCACGCCGCCGCCGTCACCGCGAGCGTGGCGACGAAGACGGCGTGCAGCGCATGGCCGCCGAGCGCGACGCCGACCTCGATCGGATCGAGATGACCTCCGGCGACGCCGATCAGCGCGAACAGCGCGAGCGGGCACACCAAGCATGCGAGGAGGAGCACGGATGCGACGAGGAGCTTCGACGCGACGATCGCGTCCGTCGATCCGGACGCGAGCGCGAGCGCGCCGAACGTGCGCCGCTCCTTCTCGACCGCAAGGAGGCGCGAGGCGAGGATCGGTCCGAGCACGGCAGTGGCGAGCTGCGCGCCTCCGAGCGTGGGACGCACGATGCCGGCGAGGGGATCGAGCTCGCGCAGCATCAGCGCGTTGTTCAGCGCGGAGCGCGACGCCGCCGAGTAGAGGTCGAGCGCGAGCACGAACCCATGCCCGACGAGCAAGGCACCGAGCGCCGCGCCGACCCACGTGACGCGCGCGCGGAACGCGATCGCGAGCTCGCGTCGGAGCTCACGTCGGAGCACGGACCGCCTCGTGCGTTCGAGCGAGGACCGCACGGAACACGTCGTCGGCGGACGCCGTGGGGCTGCCGTATTCGCGATGGAGTACGTCGAGCGCGCCGGCCGCCGCGACCGATCCGTTCGCGAGCAACACGACGCGATCGGCGATGCGCTCGGCCGTCGACATCTGGTGGATCGTCACCACGACGGTCTGTCCCGCGCGAGCACGGCGGCGGACGACGTCGAGCACGTCGTCGAGCTGCAGCGGATCGAAGGCGCCGAACGGCTCGTCGAGCACGACGACCGGACGCTCCTGCGCGAGCGTGAGCACGAGCCACACTCGCTTGGCTTCGCCGCGCGAGAGCTCGCTGCCGCGTGCTCCGCGGAGCGCCGTCACGCCGAGCGACTCCTCGAGCGGCGATCGCTCGGGACCGAGGAGCGTGTCGATCGCGACCTCGTCGGGAAGCGACGCCTCGTCCGGCATGTACGCGAAGGCCGTCGCGCATGCGCGAAATGTCGTGAGCGAGCGCCCGCCGACGAAGATGCGACCATGGGCACGCGGCAGCACGCCGACCATCGCCTCGAGGAGCGTGGTCTTGCCTCCGCCGTTCGGTCCCAGGACGGCGACGATCTCGCCGGCGCCCGCATGGAAAGTCACGCGTTCGAGGACCGTCCGCGGCCCGCGACGGACCGCGAGATCGACGAGCGCGAGCTTCGGCGGGGTCGGCGTCATCGCGGCGCGTAGGGTGGCCCACATCGCGGACCTGCCGCAACTGTCGCCAGGACGAGATAGCGCTTGACGGTCCTTCGCGAACCGCCTGTGCTCATGAGAGTGATGTCGAGACGGCTCAGGACCCTCGCAGCGGCGACCGCGGCTCACTGTCTGGCGCTTGCGGCGTGCTCGCTGACCACGTCGCTCGACGGGCTATCGAGCTCGGCCGGCTTCGTCACGCCCGATGGCGAGGCCGGCTCTGCCGACGCGAGCGGTGTGCCCGACGCACCCGGTGGAGGCGCGCCGGATGCCTCCACGGGTCCCGACGCGCGGGATGCGGCCGAAACGGGCGGGACGAACCTGCATCCCGCGGGCACGTTCGAAGACGGCACCTGCGCACCATGGAACAGCTACCAAGGCACGATCGGTCCGAGCACGACCGCGCACACCGGGACGCGCTCGTGCCGTGCATGCGCGAAGCCGTCGACGACCGACATCTTCTCCGCCGACGACACCGGCGCCCCCGGGCCGGCAATCGTCGGCGCGACCTATCGCGCCGAGGGATGGGTGCGGACGAGCCCCGGTGACCCGGCGCCGCCGTTCGTGCGGCTGGTCCTGCGCAACTTCAAGTACCAGGGCAACACCTTCGTCGACCTCGAGTCCGGCGACTCGCCCAAGCTTCCGATCGACGCGACGTGGATGAAATTCGAGGTCGTGCTCACGGTCACGAAGGCCGGGACGCTCAACGTCTACCTCCCCGGTGACGCCGCTACAGGCGCGTGCTTCCTGCTCGACGACGTCGTCGTGCAGCGCATCAACTAGAGACCTACTGGAACGCGCACTCCGACTTGCACGCCGACGCGGCGCAGGCGCCCATGCCGCTCGTGTACAGGTCGGGTACGCCGCCGCCGCCGCTGTTACAGCTCTTGAAGCACTGCTGCCGCTCCGCGGAGGTGCGCGTCGTGCAATCGAGCTTGCACTCGAGGACGCTGCTGCAGTCCGGATTGTGGAAGCAGACGTCGATGTCCTTGCAGCACGCGGGCGCGAGGCACGTCTTGCACGACGTCGTGCCGCCCAGCGTGTTGAGGCGCTGCAGCGCGGTCGCGGTCTCCGCGGTCGTGCACTTGTTCGCGGCGTCCGCGGCGTCGAGGCCCGGGGCGTCCGTCGTGCTCGCGTCGGAGGACGGGCCGTCGAGCTTGGCGTCGCCTCCGGCCCCGCCGTCGGCGCCGCCGCCCTCGACGAGGTCGAACTCGTAATCGTTGCTCAGGCCGGTGACCTGACCGCACGCCGCGGCAGAGCCGACGACGAGCACGAAAGGGAGGCCGAGAGACGCGAAGCGCAAGGTTGTATACTGCATGGGATTAGAAGTGCCCGTCGAGGCCGGCGCCGTTCGCGGTCACGAACGGCACCACGCCGAACGCGGAGGCGCTCGGCTTCGACAACACGAAGTATCCCACGGCCGCGGCCACGAGGCCCGCGCCGCCCACCGCAAAACCGATGGTGGAGATGGTCGCGGCGGAGCGGCCGGAGTCGACGTCGGACTTCGTGGTCGGGGGACAGTGTGTGCCCGTGCAGGCGTCGTTGACCTTGCTTGCTTTGCCGAGCGCGATGACGCCGAACGCGGTGCCGACGCCGATGCCGACCACACCCACGCCGAGGCCGATCCACGTGACGGGGCTGATGTTCTTTCCCGACGTGTCGGGCGCGACGACGACGGCCGGAGCTGTCGCGCCAGCTCCGCCTGCACCCGAGAGATCGATCGCCAGCTCCTGCGTCTTTCCCTCTTCGAGGTCGACACTGCGCGTCTCCTCGTGCGCGCCGGCGCGCGCGACGACCACGTGCTTGCCGGGGTTCGCCTTGCGAATGCCCGTGAGGCCGACGATCGGCACGGCGAAGCCGTCGACCGTGAGCTGCGCGGACGAATCCGCGCTCACGCCGGTGACCTTCACGGCGAGCGTCGGGATGCGCTTCTTCGTCTCCTCGGCGAGATCGGCGGCTTCGGCGCGCGCCTGGGCGCTCTTGTCGGTCTCGTCGGGTTGCACTTTCATCCGCGCGACCGACAGGAGCACCTCGCGCCCTTCGACGAGCTCGCCGAGCTGGACGTGGGTGCGCCCGAGCTCGAGAGCCGTGACGGGCGTCTGCCCGTAGGCGTGCGCGGCCTTGAAGCGATCGAGCGCGGGACGGAGCTCGCCTTTCTGACGGAGCTCGCGACCTTCCTTGAACAGCTCGCGCGCGGACTCGAGATCGGCAGCCGACGGCGGCGCCGTGGGCTCGGGTTGCGCGAAGCTCGTGACGGGCACCGCCGTGACGGCGAGGAACAACGTGGCTGCGAGCGTGCGGCCTGCGCGGCGAGCGAGCGTGCGGCTCCTACTTGATGTCGTCATCGTCACGCGTGCGGCCTGGCTTCGTCGGCTTCCCGGTGGTGGTCACGGCGGGGCGAGTGCCGGGGCGTCCGGCGGTACCCACCGTGCGCGAGGGTACTACGCCGCCGGGCCGAACGGCAGATGCGCTCGAGATCGACGAAGCGGAAGGCGGCTCGCTCGCGGGAGGCGAGGGCGCGGGGGAAGGTACGGGCGCGGCCGTGAAGTCGATCGCGGTGGTCGGCGCGCTCGCCGACGGCGCGGCCGGCAGCGGCGCGCCGGATGCGAGGGTCGCGCCGGATGCGAGGGTCGGTTCCGAGTTGCCGCCGCTCGGACGCAGCATCGCCGGGATCGCGAGCATCGCGCCGACCGCGACGAGCAGGCCGACGACGGCGAGCGCGACGAGCGCCGGACGGCTCCGGCTCCGGCTCGGCGGCACCGGGAACGCGGAGGAGAGATGCGTGGCCGCGCGGCCGTCCGAAGGCGGATCGCCGAGCGACGGGCTCGACGACGGGCCGAGGGCCGGGATCGAAGGGTCGCTTGCCTCACCGGTCATCGACATCATCGGCGCGCGGAGGAGCGGCGACGCCGCAGGGACATCCCCGACGGCGCGCGAGAGCGCGAGCGACGTCTCGCGTGCAGTCGAGAATCGCTGCTTCGGATCGCGCGCGCACGTCTTTGCGAACCACTCGTCCAGCTCGGGAGGCGCGTTCGGGAGGTGCTCCGTGATCCTCCGAGTGGCCGTGTGGATCGCCAGCGTGATCGCGCCGACGGTCGTCCCTTCGAACGGGCGGCGTCCGGTCATGGCCTCGAAGGCGACGACGCCGAGCGACCAGATATCGCTGCGAGCGTCGATGTCCTTCTCGCCGACGATCTGCTCCGGGCTCATGTAGTACGGCGTACCGACGACCGCGCCCGTCGTGGTCGCGGCGCCCGTGACGCGGTGCTGATCGCGCTTGGCGATCCCGAAGTCGAGGAGCTTCACGAACAGCTCTCCGCCGTCCGCGTCGCACAAGAAGATATTGTCGGGCTTGATGTCGCGATGAACGACGCCGACCTGATGCGCCTTGCCGAGCGCCTTCGCGACCTGGCCGACGAGCGCCGCGACGTCGGAGGGCGCCATCGGGCCGTTCGCCTTGAGGTGCGCGGCGAGGTCACGGCC
The DNA here is from genome assembly GCA_028287065.1 of Labilithrix sp. Taxonomy (GTDB): domain Bacteria; phylum Myxococcota_A; class Polyangia; order Polyangiales; family Polyangiaceae; genus Labilithrix. The sequence continues at coordinate 5,488 of JAQBQJ010000188.1, forward strand.
CTCGAGCAGCTCCATGACGATGTACGCGTCGCCGTCGGGCGTGACG
>JAQBQJ010000230.1 GCA_028287065.1 Labilithrix sp.
TCCAGAAGCATCGCGATCCGAAGACCGGCAAGGAGACGCTCGTCTTCTCTAGCTACAACCAGGACCATGAGCTCGACGCGGTCGACTTCAAGCACCTGAACGAGCGGCTCCGCGCCAATTCCATGCAGGAAAAGGTGGCGAACGCGTGGCTCGAGCATCTCCTGTCGCAGAAGCCCGACGTGCTGCGCATCTAGCCCCCCGGCATGAATGCCGGGGCACGAGGGACGAGACAAGCCGAGCGGGCCGGCCGGCCCGAAGCTCGCACAGCCCGGCTTCGGGCTTGTCTCCCTTCTCCCTTGCCCCGGCATTGATGCCGGGGGAGACGACTGTCAGGTCGTCTCGAGGAGCTCCAGGATCTTCGCCTTCGTCGTGACGCCGACGTGCGAGGCGGTCTTCGCGCCGGAGCGGAACACCGCGAGCGTCGGGACGCCGCGGATGCCGTACTTCTGCGCGACGCCGGGCGCGTCGTCGATGTCGACGGTGACGACCTTGTACTTGCCGACGGTCTCGTCCGCGAGACCGGCGACGACAGGCGCCAGAGCTTTGCAGGGTCCACACCAGGTCGCGCCGAAGTCCACGAGGACGGGCTTGTCGGCCTTCAGGACCTCCGCCTCGAAGTTGGCATCATCGACGACGACCACGTTCTTGCTGTTTGCCATGACGGATAGGGTATCCGGCGCGACGGTTCTTACACTCGCGGAATCGGAGTAAGAAGTGACCCCCTCGACACCTCTTCGGTTTGACGTGCTTTCTCCCCCGGATCCCCACGAAATTCCCGATGTTCTCGGGATCGTGAGCGATCTGGCGCGGACCGGTAGGGGCGAGCTCGTCCGCGTCGCCCGGCGGGAGGGCGCCTCCCCGGAGGACGCCGTCGAGTGCGTCCAGGATGCCCTTTGCACGTTCCTCCAGGTCGCCCAGAAGCGGGAGCTGCCGGCGGACACGGCGCGCTGGTCGGCGTACCTGGCGGGCGTCGTGCGGAACGCCGCACGCAACAAGCGTCGCCTCCATCACGTCGCGAAGCCGCACGACGATCTCGACGCGCTGCCGCTCCCGCTCACGGCTGGCGCGTCGGCGGAGTCGCTCATCGCCGAAGCGGAAGAGCACGTCCGGCTGCGCGCGTGTGTGGACCAGCTCTGCGAGACGCAGAAGGCGGTCGTGATGCTGCGGCTGCTCGAAGAGCAGCCGGGTGAGGACGTCGCCGCGTCGCTCGGGATCACGCGAGGCTACGTCGACGTGCTGCTCCACCGCGCGAAGGCGTCGCTCCGCGTGTGCATGACCGACGAGCGCTGAGCGCTACCTGGCGTTCACTTGACGGGCCCGGTCTGGGTCGCGCAGCCGAAGAGGATGTCGACCTTGCCGGACTTCGCCTTCACGCCGTCGCAGCTCGCATTGCAGAGCAGGATGCGCGTCGGGTTGTTCGCGTCGTCGTACTGCCAGCCCGTCCCGCCGGCGCAGGACTGGTTGTACGTGAGCGTGCCGGCGGTGCCGCCGGTCGGCGTGTGCTGGACGTTGACCTTCGAGCGATCGAACGTCTCGCCCGCGGGCGCCGCAGGGATCTTGTAATCGCAGGTGAGCGCGGACGCCTTGATCTGGTTGATCGCCTTCGTGAAGTCGGCCTGGATCTGCGCGGGGTTGTTCACGGACACGATGAGCGCGCTCTTCGTCCCGCCGCCCGCGGCGATGTCGTTCAGGTTCGTGAGCTGATCGCCGACGCCGATGACGTACGTCGGGATCGTCGCCGCGACGCCCGCCGCGAGAGCGGAGATGTTTCCGATCGAGTTGTCGCCGCAGCCTTCGGGCACGCCGTCGGTGACGAGGACCACGGCGACCTTGCCGTCCTTGCCCTGACCGGCTCCGACCTGCTGCGCGTACGTGATCGCGCCCTGGAGCGCGGCCTTCGTCGGCGTTCCGCCGTTCGGGTCCTGGTTGTCGAGGTTCTGGCCGAACGAGGTGCTCGGCAGCGCGGTGAGCGGGACCTCGGGCGTGCTGTAGTCGCCGCTGTTGCAGGACTGGACGTCGTCGGGGAAATAACTGAGCGACGCGCTGATGCCCTTCGAGTCCTGCGATTCGAAGAACGCCTTCGAAGCAGCCGTCGCGGACGCCCACTTCGGCGAGCCGTTCTTCACCATGCTGCCGGACTTGTCGAACATGAAGACGAGGTACACGGGGCGCGCTTCGGCAGTCGCCGACTGCGTCGCGCATGCGGCGAGGTCGTTGTTCTCGGGCTTCGCGCCGTTGCCGCCGATCGTCCCCGAGCTGCCGTCGTCATTGCCGTCGCCCGACCCACCGGAGCCCGGACCGCGGCTCTTGTTGAAGTCGGAGATGCTCGGGTCCGCACCTCCGCACGCCACGACCGTGACGAGGAGCGAGGACGCGACGCCGAAGGCGAGCTTCTTGAGGACCATGGAGCGGGTCCGTAGCAATGCACGTACCGGTGAGGAATTGCCGCACATCACGCACATCCACACCATTCGGTACGGCGAATGTTGGACATTTCCGCCCGAGGCGGACGGTACGCGTGGTCCCCGATGGACCAGAGGGGGGCTCGCATGCGATCCATCGAACGCGTGAGTGAGCCGAGACGACCGCAACCCCATGAAGCGCTGTTCTGGCGCCGGCTTGCGCACTGGGGCGCATCCCGAGGCCCGGAGTGGTGGGTGCGTTACAGCCCGCCGGTCTTCGGATGGGCGGCGGCGGCGCTCGTGCCCTCGGCCCGGCACGCCGTCCGGAGGAACCTGCGGCGCATCCGGGGCCCCGCGCCGTTGACGCGCGACGCGCGCGAGGTGCTCGAGACCTTCGGGACGTACGCGTCGTGTCTGGCGGAGGTGCTCTCGAACGATGCCGAGGCCGGGCCGCGTCCCCCCGAGACGTCGCACCGGCGCGTGCATCACGTGCATGATGCACGCGTTCACGGGAGGGGCATCATCATGGTGACCGCCCACACCGCGGGCTGGGAGACCGTCGGTCCCGTCGTCGCGCGGAACCAGGGTCTGAAGATGATGATCGCCATGCAGCGCGAGGCGGACGAGCGCGCGCGTGCGCTCCACGACGACGCGCGCAAGCGTGCGGGCATCGACATCGTCCACGTCGGAGACGATCCGCTCTCGTCGCTGCCGCTGCTTCGTCATCTGCGCGGCGGCGACGTCGTCGCGCTGCAGATCGATCGCGTCGTGCCGGGCATGCGCACGCGCGAGGTCGAGCTCTTCGGTGAGAAGGCACACATCCCGGAGGGCCCGCTGCGGCTCGCGCAGGTCTCCGGCGCGCCGATCCTGCCGGTGTTCTGCGCGCGCGTCGGCTACCGGAAGTACGTGGTCGAGCTCTACGAGAGCCGCCTCGTTCCGCGGCAGGCGACGGACGCCGATCTCGACGAGGTCGCACAGCACCTCGCGAACAGCCTCGCGGAGTTCCTGCGGGAGCACCCGACGCAGTGGTTCCACTTCGGCGGCTGACCATCGCAGGCGTGTTAAATGTCGACACTCGACATGGGCCGGTCTACGTACGTCGTCGGATGGCGACCCGGCTTCACATCGGCGCGAAGGAACTACGAGGCGACGTCGCGGCGTACGCGAAGCGCTTCGATCTGCTCGAGGTGCGCGGCGTCGATGCAGCCAACTTGAAGCTCGCGCCGACGGACGCGACGCTGCGGCGCTGGCGCAAAGCGGTCCCGCCGCAGTTCGAGTTCTCGGTCGTCGCAGGCCCGGGCGTCGCGAAGCTGAAGGCGGGCGATGCGCTCGAGACGGAGCTCGCGTCGCTGCTCAAGACGGTGAAGTTGCTCGAGGCGCGCGTCATCGTGATCGCGACGTCGCCGGACGTCACGCCCGGCAAGCTCTGGCGCGATCGCCTCGCGAAGCTCATCGATCGTCTGCCGCGCGACGCGAGCAGCGTGGTGTGGGAGCCGAGCGGCCTCTGGGAGATCGAGGACGCGGCAGAGCAGGCGACGAGGTGGGGCATCGTCGTGGCCGTCGATCCCGCGCGCGATGCGATGCCGCCCGGGCCCGTCGCCTACGGACGCCTGCGGGCTGCCGGAGGGACGCGCGCGTTCTCGACGGCGGCGCTGCACAAGGTCGCCGACGCGATCGGTGAGCGGCGCGACGCCTACGTCGTGTTCGAGACGACGGGAGCGCTCAAAGAGGGCAAGATCCTCCGCGCGCTCGTGCGTGAGGCCAAGGCCGGGAAGCGCGGCGGCCTCGGTCGTCTCATCCGCCCGAAGGGCGCCGCGGCGCTGTCCGTCAGCGACGACGAACAGGAAGAGTAGATGAGCGAGAGCCGTTTGCGGAAGTCGCGCGCCGCAGTCGCGTCGTCCCCCGAGGTCGAGGCCTCCGCCGACGAGCTGCTTCGAAAGGGCAATGCGGTCGATGCGGTCGTCGCCGGAGTCTTCGCGGCGTGCGCGATCGCGCCGGGCGTTCTCCTCGGGCCCGTCCAGATCTTGATCGGCGGCGGCGGCGTGGGGCTTCGTGCCGTCGACGGCCGCGTTCGACAGCCCGGCATCGGCGCGCCGCGCCCGCGCGGGTTCCGCGGCGACGAGGACGTGCCCGATGCTGCGAAGGTCGGTGTTCCGTGGCTGCCCGCGACGCTCTCCGTCGCGGTCGCGACCGCCGGTACGGCGACATTCGCGCAGGTGCTCGCGCCGGCGCTCGCGCTCGCGAAGGGATCGCCGCGCCACGACGTGCTCGCGAAGATCGCGTCGCGCGGGCCGCGCGCCGTCGAGGAGCGCCCGCTCGGCGCCGAGCTGCTCGCGCTGTGCGGAAGGCCGAGCGGCGGGCTTCTCACGTCGGACGACCTGTCCTCGCAGCGGCCCGAGATCCATCCGGCGTCGAGGCACGTGCTTCGCGTCGGCGGCGAAGAGCGAGTCGCGCGATCGACGCGCGGCCCGAGCTCGCGCAAGACGGACACGAGCGCGAGCGCCGGTGCCGCGCCGCGCACGGTCATCGAGCTGCCGTGGGCGAACGACGACGGCGGCATGCCGATCGCGCCGGCGGGGCTGGTCGAGATCGCGACGACGCGCGCGGTGTGCGCCGTCGATCGGCACGGCGCCTTCGCGATCGCGTGCTGGGACGAGGGCGTCGACGGCCTCACGATCCCCGAGCTCGGGCTGCGCGCGCCCTTCTTCGCCGAGCCGGTGCTCCGCGGGGAGACGAGGGTGCGTCCCGGCGATGCACGGCCGGCCGCGGCGCCGATCGCGCTCGTCGGCACCGACTCCGGACCCGAGTTCGCGTTCGCAGCGTTCGGCGCGGGCGACGCCTACGACGTGCTACGCGGAGCGATTCGCGGCGTCATCGAGGACAACCGCATCGAGGCCCATGGCGACGCGCGACTCGTGGCGGTGAGCCACGTGGCGGGCAGCGCGTCCGTGTTCCGCTAGCGCGCGCCGTCGCGATCGCGCCAGCGGACCTCACGGCCTCGGCTCCAGAGCCTTCGCGGCTCAGAGCTTGACGTTGTAACGAGCGGCGTACGCGAGGACGCCGATCTTGTCGATCGTGCGGATGTCGCGGGTCGTGAGCTTGAGCGTCACGTAGCGCTTGAACTCGGGGACCCAGACGCGGCGCGTCTGGATGTTGACGTTCTGCCAGCGCTTCGTCTTGATGTTGGAGTGCGAGACGTTCTGCGCACTGAGCTTACGCTTGCCGGTGATGTCGCTCTTCGCCATGACGTTACCTATGCCCTCGGAAGGTCGCGAAACTTGGCGGAAACCCCATACGATGTCAAGCAGGCAAGCCAGAAATCGGCCGTTTGCGTGACGCGCTAGGGCCGCACACTGCCTAGGGTTTTCGCGAGCGCCGAGCACCAGAGGCGCATTCGGTCGAAGCCTGCGTGCTTCGAGAGGGTCGGCTCATCCATGTACAGGCGGCGCGCGAGCTCGACCTGGACGACGTGAACCTGGAGCTGCGGACGGCCGTAATGCTGGGTCGTGTAGCCGCCTTGATACGGGTCGTCGTGGGCGACCGTGAGCCCAGCCGTTCGCGCGTGCGCGTCGACGCAATCGATGAACGCGGTCGCGGCGCTCGTCCGGCCGCGGGTGCCGGGGACGACGTCGGCGCGGACGGCCTGCGGGTCGCCGTGGCCCGCGCGACCGACGCTCGGCATGGAGTGCGCGGCGAGGAGGATGGCGAACCCGAACTTCGCGCGCTTGCGCTCGAGGATCGCTGCGACGGTCCGGTGGTACGGCCGGTAGTACGCGTCGAGGCGTCGCTCGAGCTCCGCGCGGGGCAGGGGAGCCTCGAGGACGCGTGCGCCCTCGCTCGTGAGGCGCCAGATGATGCCGCGGGTGGCACGTGCGTGCGGGGCCGCGCCTTCGACGGAGTCGGCATCGACGTCGATCTCGCTGCGATTGAGATCGCAGACGTAACGCGAGACGTGCGACGTGATGACCGTCGCTCCCTGGGCGGGGGCGTCGGCGTAGAGCTCGTCGACGTAGAGGTCGGCGTCGCGACCGATCGCGCGCGCCGGGGCCGCGAGGCGCGACAGAGTCGGGCCGTCGACGAAGAGCCCGGCGTGCGGGATCTCGACGGTCAGAGGGGTCTCCTCGCCGGTGGGCTCGATCACCGTGAACGGCGCGGGCATCGCGGGCGCGTACGCTACACGAAGGGAGCCATGTGCACAGGCGGCTCTCTCGTCGACCGATCGGTAGATGAGACTGAAACGAACCGGGGTCAGGCTCGGGGGTGGGCCTTGTCGTACGCGGTGCGGACGTGGTCTTGGGCGACGCGCGTGTAGATCTCGGTCGTGCCCAGATCGGCATGGCCGAGCATCGCTTGCACCGCGCGGAGGTCGGCGCCGCCGCGGAGGAGGTGCGTCGCGAACGAGTGACGGAGCTTGTGCGGCGAGATCGGCGTCTTGATGCCCACGCCCCGCGCATACGCCTTCAGCAGCTTCCACAGGCCCTGGCGCGTGAAGCGCTTGCCGCGCGGCGACAAGAAGAGGTGCGGGTCGACCGTGGCGCCCTTCGCATGCGCGCGCACGTGCTCGAGATATGCGTCGATGCGATCCAGCGCGACCTGCCCGACCGGCACCAGCCGGCGCTTTCCGCCCTTGCCGAGCGGCGCGATCGTCCCGACCTTGCGATCCAGATCGCCGAGCTTCAGCGAGCAGAGCTCCGACACGCGCAAGCCCGACGCATAGAGCAGATGGATCATCGCGCTGTCGCGCACGCCGCGCGCCGTGTCGAGCGGCGGTGCCGCGAGGAGACGATCGACCTCCTCGTACGACAGCACGCGCGGCAGCTTGCGTGCGAGCTTGGGGCGCTCCACCAGCTCGGTGGGGTCGGTGTCGATCGCGCGCTCACGCACGAGGAACCGGAAGAAGCCACGGAGCGCCGAGAGCTGCCGTGCGCTCGAGCGCGCGGACTTTCCACGACGCGAGCCCGACACGACGAAGTCGAGCACCACGACCGGATCGATGCGCCGCACGTCGGCGGCGGCGTCGTCGTCGACGTGGATCGCGATCTCGCCGAGGTCGCGCGCATACGCTTCGAGCGTGTTCTTCGCGAGCGCGCGCTCGACGCGCAAATGATCGAGGTAGCTGTCGATCCAGCCGTCGAGGCCTCGTGCTTCCCCTGCGCTCACACGTCGAGGATAACGACGCGCCCGCGGAAAGTCAGGTTTGCGCGGACTCCGCCGCCGCCACCATCGACGCGAGCAGCACGCCGGGATCGGCCTCGCGCATCAGCGTCTCGCCGACGAGCGCCGCGTGCGCAGGCGTCGCGGCGAGCCTCCGCACGTCGTCCGGACCCTTGAGTCCCGACAGATACAGCGGGATGCAGGGCTCCGGGATGGCGGCGAGCACGCGCGCGGCACGCTCCGGATCCATCACGAGCGTGTCGAGGTCGCGCGCGTTCACGCCGATGATCCGCGCGTCGGCCTCGAGCGCCCATGCGAGCTCCTCTTCCGTCATCACCTCGACCAGCGACTCGAGCCCGAGGCTCTCGGCTTGCACGAAGAGCTCGCGGAGCTTCTCGCGGCCCACGATCCGCGCGATCAGCAGCACCGCGTCGGCGCCGCACGCCGCGGCCTCGCGGAGCTGGCGCTCGTCGATGACGAACTCCTTCGCGAGCACCGGGATCGGATGACCGGCGGCGGCGAGCGCGCGCCGCGCTTCGAAGAGATCGTTCCAGGAGCCGCCGAAGAACTCCTCGTCGCAGAGCACGCTCACCATCGCGGCGCCGCTCTCGGCGTAACGAACGACGCGCTCGGCCGTGCTGAGGGCGGTCGAGAGCGCGCCGGCGCTCGGGCTCTTCTTCTTGTTCTCGGCGATCAGCCGGAGCGGCGCGCCGCTCGCGCGTCGCAGCGAGCTCGCGACGATCTTCCGCGGCCCGTCGGGCACGCGCGTGTAGCAGGTGCGGTGCCGCAGCGTGTGGACCTCGCGCTTCTTCGCGGCGACGATCTCGTCCAGCTTGCCGCTCATCGCGCAGGCTCCGTGCGCGAGCGCCGGTCGAGTGCCGCGCGCCTCCAACCCTCGAACGTCTGCTGCGCGCGCCGCGACGCGATCGCGGCGCGTGCCTCCTCGGCGCAGGCGCGCAGATCGCCGCTGCGCACGAGCGAGAGCGCGGCCGCCGCGTTCAGCACGACGGCGGCGACCGCAGGATGATGCTCGCCCGCGAGCATGGCGACGATCGCCGCGGCGTTGGCAGGAGCGTCACCGCCTCGAAGCGCCTCGAGGTCGATCCTCTCGACCCCGAAGTCGTCGGGGGTGACCACGCGCTCGGTCACTACGCCGTCGTCGAGCACGCTCACGCGCGTTGCGGCCGACGGGCTGATCTCGTCGAGGCCGTCTTCGCTCCGTACGACCCATGCGCGCCGGACGCCGAGCTTGCCCAGCGCCGTCGCCATCACGGGCCTCAGCGCATCGTCGTACACGCCGACGAGCTGGTGTGTGGGCTTCGCCGGGTTCACGAGCGGCCCGAGCGCGTTGAAGATCGTCCGAAGGCCGAGCTCGCTTCGCGCCTGAGCGGCATGACGGAGCGCCGGGTGATGCGCCGGCGCCATCAGGAACGCGATCCGCGCCTCGCGGAGGACCTCGTGCTGCCGCGTCGGATCGAGATCGGTCGGGATCCCGAGCGCGTCGACCACGTCGGCGCTCCCACACCGGCTCGAGACCGAGCGGTTGCCGTGCTTCGCGACGTGACAGCCCGCGCCCGCGACGACGATCGCCGCCGCGGTCGAGACGTTGAGCGTGTGCGCGCCGTCGCCGCCGGTTCCGCACGTGTCGACGACCTCGACGTGATCGTGCTCGACCGTCGACATCACGGCGCGGAGCGCCTCCGCGGCGGCGACGATCGTTTCGGCCGATTCGCCTTGCATGCGAAGAGACGCGGCGAACGCGCCGATCTGCACCGGCGTCCACGCACCCGAGAGGATCGCTCCGAAGGCTGCGCGCACCTGGGCGGGCCCGAGCGATCGCGTCTCGATCCGCGCGAAGACCTCGGCGAACGACGGATGTGCGGCCGGCGGATCAGCCACGAGCGTGCGTCCCCGGCGCGAGCGACCGCACCCAGTTGGCGAGCAGGTCCTTGCCGTGCGTCGTGAGGATGCTCTCCGGATGGAACTGCACGCCCTCGACCGCGCGCTCCTTGTGGCGCACGCCCATGATCTCGCCTTCCGCGGTCCACGCCGTGATCTCGAGGCACTCCGGCAGCGTGGCGCGATCGACGATGAGCGAGTGGTAACGCGTCGCCTCGAACGGCGAGGGCAGCCCGGCGAAGACGCCGCGACCGTCGTGGAGGATCGGCGACGTTCGCCCGTGCATCAGTCGGCCCGCGCGGACCACGTTGCCGCCGTAGGCCTGCCCGATCGCCTGATGACCGAGGCACACGCCGAGGACCGGCGCGGTCGTGTCCATCACGGCGCGCAGCGAGATGCCCGCGTCGTCCGGCGTGCACGGACCGGGTGAGACGAGCACGCCGTCCGGCGCATGCTTCGCGATGCCGGCGACGTCGATCGCGTCGTTCTTCACGACCGTCGTCGTCGCTCCGAGCTCGCCCAGGTACTGGACGAGATTGAACGTGAACGAGTCGTAGTTGTCGATGACGAGGACGCGCAAGACGACACGAGCTTAGCGGCTTCCGCCCTCAGCGTCCTTCCTGGACCGCGCCCACCGTCGCGAGCGCGCGTCGCTCGATCGCGGCCTGCGCCTGGATCGCGGCGAGCATCTTCTCCGGATCGCCGCCCTTCACGGCCTCGTCGTACTTCGGCATCTCGGCCTTCCGATCGCGCAGGATCGCGACGAGCTCGTCTCGCTTCGTCTTGCCCCAGTCGGACTTCATCGTCGCGCTTTCGGCCGTTCGCAGCGCCTCGTCGACGGCGGGGGCCGCGCGGCTCGTCACGACGAGGCTCGCCGCGCCGGCGTCCCCCACGCGCGTCGCGTCGTCGGCATCGCGCATCGCTTGCGAGGCCCGCACGTCGATCGCCACGACACGCTCGAGCTCGCGCTTGTCGTCGGCGCGGAGCGTCGCCTCGTCGGGCGCGGCCTGTTGCCGCGAGCAGGCGGCGAGCATCGCGACGGAGAACGCGAAAGAGAAGCGGAGGGGAGCGAGCTTCCGAATCACGCCGCGAGCGCCGCGCGGAGAAACTTCCGGAGCCGCGCGCGGTCCAAGGAGTCGGCCGATACGATGCGGAGCGCCTCGCGATTTCCTCGACGCCAGACGCGACGTGTCCATGCCCAGAGCGTGACCCCGCCGACTTCGAGCTCCAACGGATACGTCATGGACGAGCTCTCGGGCTCGAGGATGCGACGGACCTGCAGGCCGCTCGCCGACACGTCGAGGAGCTCGACGACATGCGGAATGCCGTCGATGTACTTGTTCGCGAAGATCCCTGCGAACCTCGCTCGCCCGTCGCCCCGGCGCTCACTCTTCATGATGCCGCCATTGTGCGTGGATGTACGCGCAACGGCCAAGCAAGGCGAGGAAGCGCGGCGCGCGGGAACAAAACGAAACAAAGCTGAGGCGCCCGCGGCGGTTTCATTCGCAGACGACGTGCGGATGACGTCGAGGGCGGTCGCGCAGCTTGTTGCTCTCTTTGCCGCAAAACACTAACGTGACGCGCGTTTCCTCTAGCAGTACAAAGTTCCGTCCGCTCGCGTGACCCGCAAGCGAGCGCGGAGCGTTCGAGGACCTCGATGGCCGAAGAGAAGAAGCCGAAGATCGATCTGAAGGCGCGTCTGGGTAAGGGCGCGGGAGGCGCCACGCCTCCGCCGCCGACCGCGGGCATCCCCGTGCCGGCTGTCCCCGCCGCTTCCGGAAGCAGCGGTGGTGCAGGCATGTCCAGCGTGCCGCAGAGCAGCCCGAGTGGCGGCAGCGGTGGCTTGCCCATGCCTCCCGGCATCCCGGTCGGACCGCCGCCGGCGTTCGGTCAGGCGTTCGGCAAGGGCTCCGCCGCGCTCGATCCGTCGAACCCGCTCGCGGCCGCGGCCACGCCGTACCGCGCGCCCACGCCTCCGCCTCCGCCGCAGCCGCAGCGGATCGAGGTCGACGAGATGGCCGTGCAGGAGGCCCGCAAGGGCGCCCGCAAGCAGGGCCTGATCGCCGGTCTCGTGGCCGCCGTCGTCCTCGGTGCCATCGGCTTCATCGCCGGCGGCGCGACCGAGACGAACAAGGGCCGCCAAAAATCGGTCGGCGACGCGAAGTCGCTCGGCGCCGACGTCGCCAAGTCGCGCGATCAGCTGAAGACGATCGCCGACAAGGTCGAGGCCGGGAAGAACAGCCTCCTCAAGGACAAGAAGTTCCCCGACGGCCTCGCGAAGGAGCTCGGCGGGATCAACGTCGACTTCGACGGCAACAAGCTCGCGGGCGTTCGTTTCAGCGGCTTCCCGCAGGAGACGACGTCGACGCTCATCGAGTACATCACGCAGGTGCAGACGCTGAACGATCGCAAGACGGCGATCATCGGCCTGCTCCAGCGGCTCCAGAAGCCGATCACCGAGCAGCTCACCGCCGGCCAGAAGACGAACATCAACTACGTCGTCTTGTTCGGAAAGCAGGATCCGTCGCGGAATCCGTTCGCGTTGCTCGCTCCGCTCACCAAGCCGATCGAGGCGGCGAACCCGACGGCGATCGCGCTCCCCGCCGAGTTCACGGCGACCGACCCGCTCACGCGCCAGAACATCACGGCGCCGAAGTACACGACCGGCAACCTCGACAAGCCGTCGGCCGTCTACGTCCTCCCGAAGTCCCTCGAGGCCGCGTGCCCGAGCGAGACCGCGGGCTCCATCGCCCAGCTCGGCAGCCAGCTCAGCCGCGTCCTCACGGACATCCGCGGCGAGCAGGCGGCGCCCGGCGGCGACGTCGTCACCGAGAGCAAGCCCGGTCTCATCGACCGCGCCGAAAAGCTCGTCACCAGCCTCAATCGCGTCCAGTAGGGGCCGCGTGCCGTGATCGTGATGGGTCGCTTCACGCTCCCGGCGTGAAGCCCCACACGAGATCGCTTCGCGTCTCGTGGTCGACGCCTGCTCCGACACGCACGTAGCCGCGCGCGACGAGCGCCGTCGCACGCAGCGCCCGCGAGATCGTGGGACCACGCCCGAGCGCGGCCAGGAACCGACCGGCGAACGACGGCGCATCGGCGATCTGCGGCAGCACGATGACGAGCGTGCCAGGCCCGAGCGTCTCGGGATCCGGCAGCGCACGCGCGACGGCCGCGGTGTCGGTCGCGTCCTTCGGGCCGAGCGCGACGGCATACGCCGCGGCGTCGCTGGTGTACTTCGCGCCGAGCGGCGGGAGCGCGCGCGCGCGTGCATGCTCGGCCCCGGGGCCGACGAGGCGCAGCGACGAGGCTCGCGGCGGCGTCGCGCCAGGGCTGTGCTCTCGGCTGATCGACGCAGCGCTCACGAAGCCCCCATGATGCGCTTGGCGCGCCTTACGGCGCCGACTCCTCGGCGGCCGTCACCTCGGCGGGCGGCGCGAGGCCGGGCTCGGCGCGGACGATCTCGACCTTCACGACACGTGTCTCGTCGGCTTCGCGCACGATGAGGTCGTAGCCGTCGAGCGAGATGGTCGCGCCGACGTCCGGCACGCGTCCGGCGCGGTGCACGATGAGGCCGCCGAGCGACTCGAAGGCGCCGTCCTCGGGGAGCTTCCGGCCGAGGTGCACCTCGAGCTCGGCGAGCGGGATCGCGGCATCGGCGACGAAGCGTCCTTCGGCGAGCTTCTGGATGAGCACGATGTCCTCGGTGTCGTACTCGTCGCGGATCTCGCCGACGATCTCTTCGATGATGTCCTCGAGCGTGACGATGCCGCCGGTCCCGCCGAACTCGTCGCTGACGATGGCGAGATGGAGCCGCTTGCTGCGCATCTCGCGGAGCACACTGAGCGCCGACTGCGTCTCGGCGAGGAAGAGGACGGGCTTGCGGATGATCTGCTCGAGCTTCGTCTCGGCGATCTTGCCGGCGCCGACGACGTCGAACAGGTCCTTCACGTAGAGGAGGCCGACCACGTTGTCGAGCGACTCGCGGTACACGGGATAGCGGGAGTGACCGTCCTTGCGGACGTGCTCGAGGACGTCGGCGAGCGGCGTCGACGCTTCGATGCTCGACACCCGACGGCGAGGGATCATGACCTCCTTCGCCGTGAGGTTCTTGAAATCGAGCACGTTGCGGATCATGGTCGCCGGCTCTTTGTCGATCGCGCCGGTCTTCTCGCCCTGGTCGACGAGCCACTCGACTTCGGTGTGCGTCAGGCGAGCGTCGGCGGCCGTGAGGCTCTCGGGAACGGTCTTGCCGATCCAGCGCCCGACGACCGCGAGCGGCGCCGCGAGGGGAAGGACCGCCCACTCGAGCGGCTTCAGGAAGCGGAGGCCGAGGCGACCGACCTCTTCGGGGCGGCGACGCGCGATCGTGCAGAGGATCTCGGCGCACGTCGCGTACGTGAGCACGGCGCCTGCCACAGCGATGACCGACGACGCCACCGGGCCGAAATCCTGCTCGATGGCGCGGGCCAGGAGGATCGCGGCAATGCTCAGCGCGATGACGCGCGCGACGAGCCAGCGCGAGAGCAGACCGAGCCGATCCGCCGAGTAACGGGCAAACCCCGGCTCCGATCCTTCATCGACCAGAAGCTGCAGCCGCGCTTCGGGAAGCGAGGTCAGCGCGGCGTCCGCAGCGGCGAAGAGAGATCCGATGGCAGCCGCGGTCACGGCCGTCGCGATCGGTCCTAGGGGTATGCTCAATTCGCCAGATGCTCCTCGACCGCTTGTGCTTCGTCCCAAGAAGGGAAGAGGCGAAGGCGGCCCCCCGACTGCCGACATGGAAGGTAGCGTGGGTGGACCAAGCGTTCAAGCGGGCCAACCGCGATAGATCGCCGCAATGAGGCCTGCGAAAGCGGAGTTGTCGAAGATTTCTCGCAACTTCCGGCGAGCGCGGCCGACGTGGACGAGATGGATGGACCGAGGGCGATGCGGCCGATTGGCGCGGCGACGGCGGCGAGCGTGGCGAGCGTGAGCGCGCGGAAAACGGCCGTGAAAGTGCCGTTTTCGAAGCTGCTCGCTGCGGGTCGAGGGCGAAAGCCGACGAACGACATCGGGCTGCAGAAGAAGCACGACGTGCACCTCGACGGCGGGCGAGCTCGTATGGACGGCGGCGGGAGCGGAGGCGTGCGCGTGAGCGAGCGCGGGAGCGAGGGCGAGCGCGAGGGCGGGAGCGGGAGCGACGGCGGGGGCGAGCGCGAGGGCGCGAGCGAGAGGGCGCGCGGCGGGGAGAGCCCGGTCGATTGGCTCGATCCTGCGGCGCGACACGTCGCGCAGCTCGCGCCGCCCGTCGGGATCGTGGCCGAGAGCATCGACGCCCGCGCTACCGAGGCCGTGCGCGGGCGGTCGCTCGAGGAGCTCTTGCCCGTGCTCGTGAAGCGGATCGCTTGGGCCGGCGATCGGAACAAGGGGACCGTTCGGCTGGAGCTCGGCGCCGGTGCATACGCAGGGACCACCGTCGTCGTGCACGCCGACGGCGCGCGCGTGCGCGTCGAGCTCGCCGGAAGCGAAGGACCCGAGCTCGATCGCCTGCGTGCGCGCCTCGATGCACGGCTGCGAGGTCACGGGCTCGACGTCGAGAGCGTGACGTAAGCGGGGGACGCGCTAGGCGCCGGCGCGACGAGCCCCGCGACGGACGGGTTCGAGCGGCGTCGCCAGATGAAGCCGTCGAGCACGTAGTGCGTGAGCTGCGGGAGAGCGAGCAGCGGGACGAGCACGAGCTTCAGCGCGCCGATGTCCCACGCGTCGCCGAACAGCCAGCCGCGGTCGTGCCAGATCGCGCGATCCCACACGAGCTCCTCGACGAACGCGATCAGCCAGAGCACCGCCAGGTACACGAGCACGTGGCGCGTGAGACGCTCGGCCAGGCTCGCAGGCGCCCGCGCCTGCGCCTCGGGCTGGGCGCGCCGCGGCTGCCGCGCGCGCGTATGCACGAACACGAGCGCGAAGTACGGGATGCCGTGCATGAACACGTTCGTGACCGTGAACGCATAGTCCGAGTCGAACGCGACGATGCCCACGTACCACGCCAGCGCCGTGGTCACGACGACCACGTCCTTGCCTGGATTTCCGGCTCGGCGGAGCCACATCGAGAGGGAGCGAACCGCGTAGGCCGCGAGCGCGATCGCATAGAGCGCGGTCGCGATCGGCATCACGAACGACGGAAGCGAGACCACGTCTCCCGGCACGAACCACGAGAAGCGCCGCGGCAGATGCGTGTGCCAGTGCAACAGCGGCCACAGCGTAGCTGCGTAGATCGCCGCGGTGTCGACGACGCGTCCCGCGCGGCTCGTCTCGCCGGCGCGCGCGCGGTACAGCGACACCCAGCCGTACTGCTGCCGCACGAAGTGGAAGATCGCGAGGTACGCGAGCGCTCGCCAGAACACGAGCTCGCCGGCGGCGAGCAGACCGATGCTCGCGGCAAGGCCGATCGCGGGCACGAGCGCGAGCAGCCACGGCCTCGCGCGGCGCTCCGCTGGATCGAGGTACGTGCGGAACGCGGTCGACCACACGTGCGCGACGTCGCACAGGATGACGGCGGGCACCCACGCCCAGCCCGGCGTCTCGTCGTGGAGGACACCCGTGCACGCGCCGATCGCGAGCGCACCGAACGACGCCAGCGCGCTACCGCCGAAGACCGCGAGGTCCACGTTCCGCGAGAAGAGCCACGCCGCTTTCGGAGCCTTCGGGTCCACGCTCGACCGAGACTACGGCGCCTGCCGGATCGCCGCGAGCGCCTCGTCGGCGGCGCGGATGCCGTGATGGAACGCCTCCTCGAAGAGCGCGACGCCGCTCAGATCCGTGTTCGCGAAGTGGATGCCCCGGAGCGGCCGCGCGGCCGCCGCACGAGCGCCGCCGAACACGAAGCCCGGTGACGGGCGCACCATCGCATGACCCCAGCGAACGACGTCGACGCGCGTCGCGAGCTCGCGGATGTCGGGATGTGCGGTCTCGAGATCGGCGAGCGCCACGTCCGCCCACTCGTCGCGGCCCGCCGCGTAGAGCCTTCGGCGGGCGGCGCCCGGGTCCTCGTCGCAGAGCGGATGGTAATAGGTGATCACGGTCGGGCCGTGATCGCGGCCGGTCTGATGCGTCGCGACGACGTACCCGAGCGAGGGGCTGTCGCGGAGGACGTTGTCCCAGGCCATCATGTGCTCGCCGCGCTGGCGCGCCTTCGGGCGCGCGGACAGCGTGATGTTCGCGACCATCCACGCGCCGTACTGGAATGCCGCGAGGTGAGGGGGCGGCGCATCGCGATACGGCCGCACCACCGCGCGCGCGACGAACTGCGGCGCCGCGAAGATCACGCGCTTCGCGTGGAACCCGGCGGCGAGCGGCGCCGGTCCGATGGCGGTCACGTCGACGCCCGTGGCTCCCGTCTCGACGTTCGCGACCGGCATGACGTCGATCGCCGCGAGGCCGAGGCGCAGGCGGCGGTTCGCGCGGAGCTTCTCCTGCAGCCTCGCGACGAGCCATCCGTTGCCGGCCGGCCACGTGAGCACCGCCTGCGGCTCGCGTCCGGGGCCGAGCAGACGTGACGCGTAGTAGTGGAGCCCCGCCCACGCGCTCGTCTGCGCGGCGTGCGCACCGAAGTCGTCCCGGCATGCGTAGTCGACGAGCCAGCGCAGCCGCTCCGACGTGAATTTTTCGCGAGCGAGCCACTCCGCGATGCTCGTCTTGTCGAGGGCCGTGAGGTCGGCGTCATCGGAGCCCTGCGACGTCGGCACGCAGAACGCGCGGCGACCTCGTGCGTCCCTCAGCGCCGCGTACCGCTCGATCGTCTCCTTGAAGCGCGCGAATTGACGCTTGTCGTCGTCGGACTCGCCCTCGTGGAGATACAGGCCGTCGTGCCACGTGCCGCCGGCGAAGATGCGCTCCTGCGGCTCGCGGCAGAGCACCTCCTCGCGGAACGTCGGCTCGCCCGCGGCGCCTCCGCCCTCGACGAGGTCGAGCTCGCGCAAGAGGCCGAGGAGATCGGCGTTCTCCTTCATCGGCGCGGTGATGTAATGCGCGCCCCACGGATACGCGCTCGTGCCGTTCGCGCCGCTGCGCGCCGTGCCTCCGGCCGCAGACTCGAGCTCGAGGACGACGAAGTCCTCGTACCCGGAGGCGAGCAGGCGGCGCGCCGCCGACAGGCCCGCGATCCCCGCGCCGACGATCACGATGCCGGCGCGCTCCCACTTGTCTTCGGGGATCGACGGTGGTTTCTCGTCGCGCACACGATGCCCGAGCTCGTCGGGCTTGAACGCCATTTCTCCGTCCGGGATGCGCTTGTTCGCGCGGCTCTTGCAAGCGGCGAGCGCGAGCGGCGCCCCGAGGAATGCAGCGAGCAAGTCGCGTCGCGTGATCGTCACGATCAGTCCGTGGCGGCGGCGACCCAGGACTCGCCGCGAACGAAGGTGACCGCGAGCACCGCGAGGATCAGCGTGCCGACCGCGCGCACGATCGTCGGCCGCTCGACGCGGACGACGAACGTCGCCGACAGCGCGACGAGCGCGTTGACGCCGCCGGCGATCACCGACGTCTTCACGAGACCGAGCCGCGGCACGAGCACGAGCGGGAAGAGCACGGATGCCACGAGCGCGCCGACGTAGTCGTACGCGAGAGCCCGCGCGACCACGTCGCCGAAGCTCTGCGCCTTCTCGACATCGGGCTTGGGCGCGCGGAGGATCTTCACGAGGAGCGGGAGCTCCACGCCCACGAGCGCGCCGACCGCGAACACCACGGCGTAGAGCGCCGGTCGTAGCGGCACGTGCGCGGCGACGCCGGCGAGCAAGAGAGGCACGGAGAGCCCTCCGACGAGCGCGAGCCCGAGCTCCGTCTGCACGTAGCGAGAGGCCGCACGCGCCTCGAGCCGCTTCGAGAGCCATGCGCCGACGCCCATCGCGAACAGATACGTCCCGAGCACGAGCGAGAACTGCAGCACCGCGTCACCGAGGAGATAGCTCGCGAGCGTCCCGCACAAGAGCTCGTACACGAGCGCGCACACCGCGACGACGAGCACGTTCACGAGCAGCACACGCTCGCTCGCCGATCGTCGCGCGGTCACGTCGTCACCCGTGGATCGCGGACGACACGATCAGCGCGATGCCGATGATGACCGAGGCGATGATGATC
>JAQBQJ010000327.1 GCA_028287065.1 Labilithrix sp.
CCGCCTTCTCCGACGACGCGATCGAGGACGAAACGATCGGCCAGGCGATCGCCCGGCGCGAGCCGCGCAGCCGTGAGGTGACGCGTGACGTCGAGATCGGTGGGCTGCAGCTCCAGCGGAGGAGGCGAGGTCGCTGCCACCATCGCGAGCAGCTCGAGGCACGTCGGGCACGCGTCGAGGTGGCTCTCGACGGCGGCGCGCTGCTCCTTCGGCATCCGGTGCTCGAGCAGACCGAGGATGTCGTTCTCGTCGAGGTGCTCCAACGTGCCGCCAGAGTACGCTACCTTCGACCCATGCGAGGAGAGAGCCGATGCGCGCTCTGATCGCCGAAGCACGGCGCGCACTTCCGCCGATCGCGCTCGACGACGACGTCCTCGAGGCGCATATCGCGCGATGGTCGGCCGCGGCAGGCGGCGCTCCCGTCGAGGTCGCGGATCTCGTGCTGGCGCGCGCCTGTGCCGCCGGCGAGAAGCCGGCGCTCGCGCACTTCGACGCGACGTTCGCGGGCGACATGACCGCCGCGCTCTCCACGTTCCGCGGCGACAAGGCGTTCGCCGACGAGGTGCTGCAGGCCGTTCGCGAGAAGCTGTTCGTCGGCGCGTCGCCGAAGATCCTCGAGTACGGAGGACGTGGCTCGCTGCACGCGTGGCTGCGCGCTGTCGTGATGCGAACGGCGCTCAATGCACGGCGGCGTCGCATCGGTGATCCCACGCCGTCTTCGGGAGACGATGCGCTGCTCGCCGTGGCTGCGCCGGCGGGCGACCCGGAGCTCGCGCAGATCGTCGCGAAGTACGGCGCCGCCTACAAGCTCGCGGTGCACGACGCGCTCGCCGAGCTGCCGCCCGAAGATCGCAACGTGCTCCGTCTCTCGCTCCTCGAAGGGCTCGGCATCGACGCGATCGCGCGGATCTACGACGTGCATCGCGCGACGGTCGCACGCTGGATCGGACGCGCGCGCGAGTCGGTCGTCGAGGGGGCGCGGCGCCGGCTCGGCGAAACGACGCAGCTCGACGAGGCGGAGCTCGCGAGCATCGCGCGTGCGTGCCGCACGACGCTGGATCTGAGCTTGGTCCGAGCGCTCGAGCGGCCGTGAATGCCTGAAAAACGGCGCGATCGTGAAATCGACCGCGTCCCGTCCGATTTCGATGCGACTTCGTCCGAGGGCCCGTGTCTTGGCGCGCGAGCAGCCACCGCTGCTCCTTTTCCGAACACGAGGAAACTCTCATGAACATCGCTCGCATCGCTTCGCTCTCGGCTTCCATCCTCTTCGCGGTCTCGGTCGCGGCTTGCTCGTCGTCCGACGACAAGGGCTCGAGCTCCGGGGAGACGACGTCCGGCGGAAGCTCGGGAAAGCCGTCCGGCACGACCGGCGGCACCGGCACGAGCGGCGGTACCGGCACGAGCGGCGGGACGAGCGGGTCGACGTCCGGCAGCACATCGACGGAGACGAGCTGCTCGTCTGCCGCGCTGAACGGCCGGTGCCTCGACGGTCCGAACAAGGGCAAGTCGTGCTGCGTGCCCGACGAGGAGGAGGGCACGACGTGCTCTCAGGGCACCGACTGCAACAGCGTGTGCGAGTACTGCAAATGACGCTCAGCGCGCGTCGCGCGCGCAACGAAATCCGACGAGCTCGCTGACGGCGAAGCGTTCGTCCTCGATGCGCTGTCGGAGCGCCGCACGCAGGAGCGTCCCTTCGTCTCGATACGAGCCGCCACGGACGCTCCGCGCGACCGGCGTCTCCGGCGGATCGCGCTCGCACACCGGGTCGACGAGGATGCCGTCGCCCCAGCACGCTTCGTCGCCGCGCCGGAAGCGATCGGCGACGAGCTCGCGCAGGTTGCCTGCGAGGTCGACGACGACCGCGGAGCCGAACGCGACGCGATCGCGCGACGCGCTGCCGGGAACGGCAGGGCCCTTCGTGGCCGGACAGGTCCCGCCGCCTCCGTGGATGGCGGCGTCGCACGCGGGGAGATCGCCTCCCCACGGAAACGCGCGGCTCGTGAGCCCGCCCGCTGCGTACTCGTACTCGGCCTCGCTCGGCAGGCGCTTGCCGACCTTCGTGCAGTAGGCGCGAGCGCGCTGCCACGACAAGCAGTTCACGGGACGCGCGTCGTCCTTGCCGGGGTCCGCGGTGTAGAGACACTCCGGCCGTGCGGCGTTCGCCTCGACGGGGTCGTCGACCACGCGCGCGACACGTGCGGCGCGCATCGCGGCGACGGAAACCTCGGTGCGGTCGAGGAAGAAGGGCGACAGCACGACGAGGCGCTCCGACGTGCCGTCGGCCTCGCGCGCGTCGAGGACGTCGAGCTTCGGATCGCCCATCCAGAACGTGCCGCCGGGGATGCATGCCTCGTCGTCGTGCGGCTCGCTCGCGCAAGGCACGCGGCGCGCGCCGGCGAAGCTCCCGACGATCCCGGGCGCAGGCCGGCCCGGCTCGGCGTCGACGGGAGCGTCGAGCGAGCCTCGCGGGCGCGCGAGATCGGCGAGGTGCAGCGTGACGGTGATCTCGACGACGCCTTCCTCGGCGACCTCGGGGAGGATGACGACGCTCTCGAGCGTCGATGCGCGGCGCGGCTCACCGCTCGTCGTGCCGCCGCTCCGGAAGATGCGGACGCGCGCGCGATGACCCGGCGTGCGCGGGCGTGGAAAGAAACCGAACGAGGCCTCGCCGCGCGTCATGCGATCGTCGTCGAGCGCGAACTCGCGAGCGCAGCCGGCGCAAGGGTCGTGCTGGCCGGGGAGGAACAGCTCGACGCGCATGCGATCGAAGAGCGGCGCCGGGCCGTTCGGGCCGACCGGCGCATCCGTGGTCACGAAGACGAGGAGCTGGCCCTCGGCCGGCGCCTCGCGCGCGCATCCGGGAGCGGTCGCGGCGAGCGCGAGCGAGAGCGCACCCGTCGGAACGAGCGAGGTCAGCCCGGGTAGACGCATCGGAGCCCGATGAAGGAGGTCGCCTTGCGTGACGAGAGACGCGCTGTGCTGCGCACGTTGATCGCCGTCGAGGCCCACGCTCCACCGCGAACGACGTGCGCGTCGGTCGCGGGATCGCTGCAGGTCGCGTCGATGCCTTGCCGGCACGGAGCGTCGTACGCGCTCGGCGTGTCGCGCGTCCATTCCGCGACGCCGCCGCCGAGGCCTCGTACCCCGGTCGCGGAGAGATCTCCGGGGGCGACCGGCAAGCCGGCGACGGCGATCGGACGTGGCCCGGTGCCGGCTTCCTTCTCGCAACCGCCGGGCAAGCCGGCGAGCGCGAGGCGGCCGTACACGGCGCGCGCGCAGTCGGGAGGATCGTCGCCCCAGGGGAAGGTGGTCTTGCCGGAGCGCGCTGCGGAGGTGGCCGCGTACTCCCATTGCGCTTCGGTCGGGAGGTCGCCGCCGCGAAAGATGCAGTATGCACGCGCCGTGCGCCACGTCACGCAGCTCATCGCGTAGTCCTCGCGACCGCGCTGCGCCGCGCTGTACGAGCAGGTCGTCTCGGGTGTCGTGCCGAGGTCGCCTTCGGTCGTGCCCGGGGGATCGATCGAGCCGAGCCCTTGCGCGAGCGCGTCGCGGAAGCGTGCGACCGTGACCTCCTCGCGATCGATCGTGAAGGTGCGAACGCGTGCGATGCGCTCGGGGCTCGCGGGGAGCGTGGGATCAGGCACGACCTGGACCTCGTCGACCCCGATGACGAATGCGCCGCCCTCGATGCACGCGCGGTCGCTCCCGACCGTCGTGGCGCATGCGCTGCGCTCGGCGGTCCCGACGATGCTCGTCGACGGCGTCGTGAGGTCGGGCTCGAGCGTGACGAGCCGCGCAGGCGCGAGCGCGCCGTCGTC
>JAQBQJ010000363.1 GCA_028287065.1 Labilithrix sp.
GGCACGAAGAAGCGCACCGCGCTCCAGATCAGCGACGACTTCGAGGCGATCGGCGCGCAGCACGGCGCGTGGTTCGACTGGGACTCGGGGGGCGTGAGCGTCAAGGTCCTCGCCGACAAGCTCGACGCCGCGCTCGACCTGATGAGCGACGTCGCGCTCCACCCCACGTTCCCCGATGCCGAGGTCGAGCGCCTTCGCGCGCGTCGCATCGCCGGCATCCAGGCCGAGAAGAGCAGCCCCGGCACCGTCGCGCAGAACGCGCTCGTCGCCGCGCTCTTCGGACGCGCGCATCCGTACGGCCATAGCCTGAGCGGCGAAGAAGCCGACGCGAAGAAGCTCACGCGCGCCGAGCTCGTACGCGCTTACGAGCGCCTCTTCGTCCCGAAGAACAGCGCGATCATCGTGGCCGGTGACGTCACGAAGGACGCGATCCTCCCCAAGCTCGAGGCGAGCTTCGGTGGCGCGGCATGGAAGGGCGGCGGCGCGCCGATCTCGCACAAGGGACCGAAGCCGCTCGCGAAGGCCGCCAGCGACAAGCGCATCGTGCTCGTCGACCGCGCCGGAGCGCAGTCGCAGATCCAGATCGTCCGTCCCGGAGCTCCGTACGCGGTGAAGGACCGCGAGAGCATCGTCGTGATGAACGCGATCCTCGGCGGCATGTTCTCGAGCCGCATCAACATGAACCTGCGCGAGAAGAACGCGTACACGTACGGCGCACGTTCGTACTTCGCGATGCGCCACGGCGCCGGGCCGTTCCTCGCCGGCGGCTCGGTGTTCGCCGAGAAGACCGTCCCCGCGATCAAGGAGGTCTTCAACGAGCTCGAAGGCCTGCGTCGCGACGGTCCCACCGAGGACGAGCTGGCGCTCGCGAAGGAGAGCATCCGCCTCGCGATGCCGGGCCGCTTCGAAACGGCCGGCGACGTCGCGTCCGCGATCGCGGACCTCGTCGTCTATGATCTGCCGCTCGACGATTTCGAGAAGCGCCTCGCGCGCATCGACGCGGTCACCGCCGCCGACGTGAAGCGGGTCGCCGGCGAATACCTGAAGGCCGATGCGATGACCGTCGTCGTCGTCGGAGGCAAGGCCACGCTCGCACCGCAGCTCGACTCGCTCGGTCTCGGCGGCTTCGAGGAGCGCGATCCATACGGCAACCCCATCACCGCCGCCGCGACCGAGCCAAAGAAGCCGACATCTGCCGCGCCCAAGAAGTAACTAAGGACGGGCGAGCGCATCACGGAGGGTGCGCTCGAGCTCCTTCGGCGCGACGGGCTTCACGAGGTGTGCGTCGAAACCGGCCGCGCGCGAGCGCGCGTGATCGTCCGGCGCCCCATAGCCGGTGACGAGCACGAGCACGCGTGGTCGCTCCCCGTCGGCGAGTGACTGGATGAGCTCCACGGCGTCGCCGTCGCCGAGCGAGTAGTCGGTCACGAGGGCATCGACGCGCGCGTTCGCGAGCGATGTGCGCGCTTCGCGCATCGAACGCGCGACGGTGACGTCGAAGCCGGCAGCTACCAACGACGCCTCGAACACGAAGACATTGTCCTCGTCGTCATCCACGACCATCACGGTCGGATTCGGCATCGCCTCACCATAAGCAGCCGCACTCCGGGCGCGAGCGCGACCGTACGAGGTTTGTGGGGCAACTCTTGGCGTGCCAACGCAATCCGTCCTAACAAGAAAGCACCGCGGCGCGGGCGCGCACGTTGCAACCCTGCGACTGCGGAGGACGCCATGGCAACGACGACGAAGGCAACGGCGACGAAGGCGAACGCGAACGCGAAGCCGAAGAACCACGCGAAGCCCGACTCGCAGTTGAAGCGAAAGCAGACGCGCGCCGTGCGCAGCCCTTCGGCGCGCTCGCAGAGCCGGGCCGGGTAGCATTGTCGATCGGCCTTCCCCGGGGAGCGCTGCGCCAGGCTGTGGCCGCGATGCTGCTCGCCGCCGCGGGCGGCGGTTTGTGCACGTGCAAGAGCACGGGGCAGCCGTCGCCTGCGCCGGAGCAGCGCAACGCGGGTGATGCCGCGCCGGGCGTACGCGCGGACGTCCGCACGCGCGACGACGAGCACCCCACGTACTGGAATCGCGTCGCCGACATCCTGGGGACGAGCTGCACGAAGTGTCATGCCCGCGGCGGCATCGGGCCGATGCCGCTCACGTCGTACGCCGACGCGCGCGAGCATGCCGAGCGCATCGTGCAGGAGACCTCCGCGCGCCGCATGCCGCCGTGGTTGCCCGACACGTCGGCGTGCGCTCCGCTGCGTCATTCGCGAGCGCTCTCGTCGTCCGACATCGACGCGCTCGCGCGGTGGGTGAAGAACGGCGCGCCGGAAGGAAATCCCGAAGGCCATCACGAGACGCCGGCAAACCGCACGTTCGCCGAGGTGACCGGCCCCGCCGATCGCGTCGCCGTTCCGGACGCCGCGTACGCGCCGAAGCGCGGTCGCGCCGACGACTACCACTGCTTCGTGCTCGATCCGAAGCTCGACGAGAACGAGCGCGTCACCGCGCTTCGCGTGTCACCCGGCGCCGGCGCCATCGTGCATCACATGATCCTCTACGAGGTGCGCAAGAGCGCCTTCGATCGGATCAAGGAGCTCGACGAGAAGGAGCCGGGCCCCGGCTACACCTGCTTCGGCGGCATCGGCGTCACTCCGCAGGTGAAGGCGGGCAAGCCCGGCTCAGGACAGCTGGTCGACTTCGACGCGCAGATGATCGTCGCGTGGGCGCCCGGCGCCGGAGCTACGGACGTCGCCGGTGCGCCGACCGCGCTGCCCGAAGGCACCGCGATCTCGCTCGCCGCGGGCTCACGCCTCGTCATGCAGGTCCACTACAGCCTCGAGAATTTGCAGCCCGCGATGACGGACAAGACGCGCATCGAGATGTGGTTCGCGAAGGACGAGCCGCGCCGGCAAGCGGTGTGGGTCCCTCTCCTCAAGTACGACTTCCGCGTGCCCGCGGGCGCGGGTCCGGGCGATCCGCGCACCACCGCGCGCGCCGAGATCGCGATGCCGTTCCCGCTGACGGTCCTCGGCGTCGCTCCGCACATGCACCTGCGCGGTCGCTCCGCGCGCATCGAATCGCTCGACGAGAGCGATCCCGCGAAGTGCCTGCTCGACGTCCCACGCTGGGACTTCCACCATCAAGAGGCGTACTGGCTCGACAAGGGCGTGCGCGTCGGTCGCGCCGCGCTCACGTGCAAGTGGGACAACCGCGAGGCGTCGCAGCCGCTCTCGAACGGCCGGCGACGCCCGACGAAGGAGCTCCGCTGGGGCGAGGGCACCGACGACGAGATGTGCCTCGCGTTCCTCTACACGACGTTGTGAGCAGGGTCGCCGGCCGGCTCCGTGGCCGTGGCCGTGGCCCGCTTCTTCGCCGCCCTCTTCGCGCGCCTGCTGTGCACCCGCGTGTTGAGCAGCTCGACGCCTAGCGAGAACGCCATGGACACGTAGATGTAGCCACGCGGTATGTGCGTCCCCATTCCCTCGGCGATCAGCACGACGCCGATCAGCACCAGGAACGACAGCGCGAGCATCTTGAACGTGGGGTGCTTGTCGATGAAGCGCGAGATCTTCCCGGCGAAGAACGCCATGAAGGCGACGGCGATCGTCATCGCGACGATCATGATCCAGACCTGCTGGACCATGCCGATCGCGGAGATGATCGAGTCGAGCGAGAACACGACATCGAGCACGATGATCTGCGCGATCGCGGCGGCGAACGAGCCGGGCGCGTGCGCCGGTCCGTGCTCGTCCTCGCCCGCCATCTTCTTGTGGATCTCGACGACGCTCTTGGTGATGAGGAACAGGCCTCCGCCGAACAGCACGAGGTCGCGCCCGGTCACCGCGTTGACGTGGATGTTCTGCAGCCACGCCTCCGGGATGAATCCGAGCGACGACAGATGGAAGAGCGCTTTGTCGAGGCCCATCACCCACCGAATGCCGAGGAGCAGCCCCATGCGCGCGCCGAGCGCCAGGCCTAGGCCGATGTAGCGCGCGTGCTTCTGCTGCTCACGAGGAAGCGCACCGACGAGGATCGACAGGAAGATGATGTTGTCGATCCCGAGGACGATCTCCATCCCCGTGAGCATCAAGAGTGCGAGGGCCGCGTCCATCGTCACTTCTTCGAGGTGCGCTTCTTCGCGCCGCTCTTCTTCTTCGCGCCGCCGCTCTTCTTCTTGGAGGCGCTCTTCTTCTTACGGCCGCTGCCGCTCTTCTTCCCGCCGCCGTCCTGCTTGTTCACGGTCGCGTACGCGCGTGCCGCAGCGGTCTTCTTCGAGACGCCCTTCTCCTCGTAGCTCTCCTCGATGTGCTCGGCCTGACGCTTCTGCTTGTTCGTGTAGGCCTTCTTGCTACCGCGCTTGCTCGCCATCGCTGTGCCTCCGTTGATGAGGTCGACGCCGACCTCGCGCGCGAG
The DNA here is from genome assembly GCA_028287065.1 of Labilithrix sp. Taxonomy (GTDB): domain Bacteria; phylum Myxococcota_A; class Polyangia; order Polyangiales; family Polyangiaceae; genus Labilithrix. Next base: position 4,414 of record JAQBQJ010000363.1, read on the forward strand.
AATGCACACGGCGCGCCAAATGGCGCACGGCGCTCGCGTGCAGAATGCAACGATCTAAGGCGGGCCGGCGTAGAGCTGTCGCCAGAGCGGGTCGCCTTCGACGACCCAGTCGAACGACTCGCGGATCTGTTCCTTCACCTGCTTCTTGTAGCCGTGGCCCTCGCCCTGCCCGTGGACGATACGCGTCGCGACGTGGTGTTTCACGAGGATCGCCGCCGCAGCTTCGGCCTCCGACACGCACGACGGCCGCCCGCACGCGAACAGGACGCGCGTGCCGCCCGTCTTCGCGAAGGCCGCGGCCGACTCGTCGTTCCATGCGCTCTGGCCGCCCTCGACGAGGATCGCCCGCCGGAACATCGCCGGGTCCTTCGCGACGAGCGACGCTCCGAGGAACGCACCGCGCGAGAACCCGGTGTAGAGCACCGGCCCGCCCGCGACGTACGCACCGAAGCGCGCGCGCAGCGCCGTGAGACCGGCGTTCACCTCGGTCTCGAGGGTGCCGATATCGCGATGGTAGAAGCCGACCTGGACGAGCTTGCCTGCGTCGGCCTGCGGGTCCATGCCCGCTCCGCTCGTCGCGGTCTCCGCGGCATCGTCCTCGCCGGGCTCGGCGGGAGAGGCCGGCTCTTCGCGAACGAAATGCGGCATACCGCGCGGACACAGGACGAACGCGCGCTGACCGACGAGCTCACGCCACGTTCCACACTGGCTCTCGGGCGTGTCGCCGATGCCGAGCACCGCGATCACGACAGGCGCCGGCACGGTCACTCCGCTCGGAGCGGCGACGATCGCATCGCCATGCCCCGGCACCGCGAGGGGGAACGACGGCGCCGGAACGGCGAGCGGGGCGAGCTCCGTGCGAGGAGGCGGCGGAGGGGCCTTCCTCTCCTCGCGGCGGCACGAAGCCGTAGCGAGGAGGAGGCCGACTGCGCTGACGGTGAGGAAGGTAGCTCGTGCGTTCATCGGTCAGACGACCGCGCGACGACGTCCACCCATGCCGACGAGGAACATGACGATCAGCGCTCCGAGGATGCTGCCGATGATGCCTGCGCTGTGCAGCTCGAACATGCGACCGCCGTAGATCAGGCTGCCGATGAGCCCGCCGACGAACGAGCCGGCCATGCCGAGGAGCGCCGTCGCGACGAGGCCCATGCTCTGGCGGCCCGGCATGAGAGCACGTGCGATGAGACCGATGACGAGACCGAACAGGATGAATGCGAGCAGACCCATGACGAACTTCTCCCGTGTGGCGGCTCGTGGCCGCTCGTTGTGTGTAGGAGTGCTCACGCATGCGCCGGGCCAACGCGCAGCTCGGCCGCACCTCGCGGGGATCCCCTCGTCCGCGCCGTAGCGCGAGCGGCGCCATCACGGACGCGCCGGGGTCGTTCGTCACGAGCGAGGCGCATTCCCCCAGCTCGTGCGGACCGTTTCGTCTCAGCGAGCTTCGCCGCCGTCGGGCGTGAGCTTCAGTGGGCTCGGCGACGGAGGCGGCTCTTCGGGTCGATCGATCTTCGTCGGCACCGGCGAGTTCGGGGGCGTCTTCGGCTCGAGAGGCTCGCCTTGCCGGCATGCGATCGCGCCGAGCGCGACGACCACGAGGCCCGCGGCGAAACGTACGATCGAGAGCTTCACGAGCCCTCGCGAATCACTCCGCATCCTTGCGACTAGGTGTTGCGCCATCGCGTACCTCACCAGCTTCAGCTCCACGACGTGCATCGATCGTTCCCGATGCATGACGCGTGTCGAGGAGCTTCTTGGCGAGCGGTCGTGTCGCGGGGCCGTCGAGCACCGCGCCGTCGACGCCGAAGCGCGAGCCGTGGCAAGGGCAGTCCCAGGTCTTCTCCGCGTTGTTGAACTTCACGAGGCAGCCAAGGTGCGTGCATACGCTCGACACGGCGTGCAAGCTGCCCTGCGCGTCGCGATATACCGCGAGGCGCTCTCCGCGCAGCCGGATGGTCTTGCCTTCGCCGGGGCGAATCTCCGCCGGGGACTTCGCGTCGGGCGGGTGGAGCCTGTCGCTCACGAGGTGCATCGGGAAATCGATGTTCTCCTCGAGGTACGTCGTCGCGGAGCTCATCGGCTTCACGCGCGTCGCGGCATAGAGGTCCGCCCAGGGATTCGCGTGACCGTTCACGAGGTCGGTGACGATCATCGCCGCGATCGTGCCGAAGGTCGTGCCGTTCCCCGAGAAGCCGGTGGCGACGTACACGTGCTCGCTGAGCGAGTTGCGACCGATGAACGGAAGGCCGTCGACGGACTCCTCGACCTGCGCGGACCAGCGGAACGAAGGAGCGGGCACGGTGATCCGCGACTTCGTCCACGCGAGCAGCTTCTCGAGGTGCTCGTCGGTGTCGGTCGTCGTGCCGGTCTTGTGATCCTCGCCTCCGACGATGAGGTAAGGGACGCCGTCGACGTCGAAGGTGCTGAAGTAGTGGTACGGGTCCTCGGTGTCCCAGAAGAGACCGTCCGGGATCTTCACCTGGGGGAATGCGAGGACGTACGAGCGATACGCCGCGATCTTCGTCTGCAAGAAGACGCGGTTCAGCGGCGCGTGCGTCGCGACGAACACGTCCTTCGCGCGAATGACGGGCCCGTGCTCGAGATGGACGATGCACGGTTCGCCGTCCTCGATCGTGATGACGCGGCTCTCTTCGTAGATCCGCGTGCCCTTCGCCTGCGCCGCGGTCGCGAGGCTCGCGAGATAGCGCACGATGTGCATCTGCGCTTGATCGGGGAAGCGGAGCGCGCCCTTGTTCGCGAAGGGAAGCGGCGCCTCGGGCAGGAGATCGACGGGCAGGCCGGCGCGCTGTGCCGCGTCGTGCTCCTCTTCGATGCCGGCGACGTCCTTGTCCTTCTCCGTATAGAGGTAGCCGGGCCTCCGCAGGAAATCGCACGGGATCGCGAAGGCCTTCACGAGCTGCGCGATCTTCTCGATCGCCGCGCGGCTCGATTGCGCGACGAGCTGCGCCCCCTGTTTTCCGAAGTCGGACTCGATCTGCTTGTAGCGCGTATCGACGGCCTCGGTGAGATGCACCGTGGACCTGTGACTGACGCCACATCCGATGCGACGCGCTTCGACGAGGCACACTCGCTTGCCCGTCGTCGAGAGGAGCATCGCTGCGGTCAGGCCGGTGATGCCGCCGCCGATGACGACGACATCGACCTCGGCATTGGCCATGAGCGGCGGAAACGTGGGGGACGTGGACGTCGCCGACCACAGCGATGCATTGCTTTGCATGGACTCTCCGTCAGGCGCGCGCGGGCTTGCCGTTCTTCGTCTGGTTGCCGTTGGCCTGACTCTGCCCCTGGTCGGCGTTCGTGCTCTGGGTCTGCGTCTCGCGCGTCTGGCGCTTCAGGCGAAGCTCGTTGTGGACCTCGTGCACGCCGCGAAGGTGCTCGACGAGATGCTCGAGCCCGCGCTTCTCGGCGCGTCGCGCGACGGTGCCGCTCAGCGTGACGATGCCGTTCTCGACCTTCACCTCGACGTCGGTCGCATCGATGTGGCCCTGGTGGGCGATCGCATCGCACACGTCCTCGCGCGTCCGTTCGTCGGAGCGCTTGTAGCCCTTCGGTCCCTTGCCGTAGTGCGGGCCGCGAGCCTCCTCCACGTCGCGCGGATCGCGCGCGCCCATGCCCATGTCGGTCCCTTCGAAGCCGTAGCCGTAGCCGCGATAGCCCTCGCGGTTCCATCCTTCGCGCCCGCCCATCGGGCCGACGTTCATGCCGCCGGCGCGATCGGAGTCCCAACCCCAGTAGCCGCGGCCCGTCGTGGTCTCTCCGCCGCCGGGGCCCATCCGACCGCCGCGGTCGACGTCGGTGCCGAAGTGACGCTGCGGGAAGTCCGCCGGAGCGCCGTAGGCGCGATCGCGACGCGACGGCAGACCACCGAAGTCGCTGCCACTGAAGCCACGACCGATGTGGTCGCGGTCGGGGCCCGAGGATTCGCGATCGCGATCGCGATCGCGATCGCCGCCGGAGCCGCCGCCCCAGCGCTGCCCGGGTACGTGGCCCGGGTAGCTCTCGCGGATGAAGCCGGCCTCGTCACGACGGCCGGGCTCGAAGCCGTATCCGGAGTCGCCGGCGTAGCCGCCTTCTCGGCCGTAGCCGCCCTCTCGGCCGTAGTCGAGCACGCGTCCCGGCGCGCCCTCGCGGTTCTCGTCGCGACCGCCGCCTTCGCGACCGCCGCCCTCGCGACCGCCGCCTTCGCGACCGCCGCCTTCGCGACCGCCTCCGTAGTAGCGCGGTTCGGCGTGGCGCGGACCCCTGCGATCGTCATGACGGTGGCCCATCTCGCGTCTCCTCTCGTGTCGTGTCGTGTTGCGTGCCGGGCGCGAACGCGCGACCCCCGAACGCGCGCGGTTTGCAACGCACGTACCCCGCGCTTCGAAACGCGGGCGCGCGTGGGATCGCTGCGGTCGACGACGCGCGCGCGGCAGCGGCGCGGGGCGGAGTGCCACGCGGGAGGCATTTCGCGGCACGCAGGCGACGTCGCGCTACGATGCCGGGATGCGCAAGCCTTCGCTGACCGTGGACACCTTCGTCGCAGCGCTCGCTGTTCTCGGTGCGACGGCGCCGCTCGCGTGCAGCAAGGTCGACCGCGGCGCACAAGCGGTGCCCGAGCCTGCTGCGGCAGCGAGCGCGGCGCCTCCGAAGGAAGCGGACCCGAGCCCCGCGCCCGCCGCTGCGCCCGTGGCAGAGCCCGCCGCGCAAGCGCC
>JAQBQJ010000386.1 GCA_028287065.1 Labilithrix sp.
ACTTCTTGTCTTCTTTGTCCATCGACGGCACGAGACAGAACTTCACGTATTCACCGACGGTCTTGAGCTCCTTGGGCTCGGTCTCTTTCGGGTTGCCGGCTTTCGGCACGTCGCAAGACCAGGAGCACTCGTCTTCCTTCTCGCACTTCGGAAGGGGCGTCGGATCGTTCTCGAACGGCTGTACGACAGGGCGATCGGCCTTCTTGCCCTCCCAGAAGTAGCCGAGCGCCGTCATGCGCGCGCCGAACTCCTTGCTGGTGAGGTAGGGCGTGAGGAGGTCCTTGGGCTTCGGATCGCCTTCCATCTGCCGGATCTTGCCAGCGTACGAGAGCGGCTCGGTCATGCCCATCTTCGTGGCGGGCGTCTTCGGCAAGCGCGCGAGGAAGTCGCGGACCTGCGCCGTCGACGAGAACGTCTTCAGCACGGTCTCGCCGGCGACCCAGCGCGTCTTCCACTTTTTCGGCTCGAAGAGCGTGTAGAGCTTCGGGACGATCTGCTCCTTCGGGAACTCGCCCATACGCTGGAAGGCAACGTCGCGGACGGCGTCCGGATTGTCCTCGTTGCGGGCGATCGCGAACGTGCGCTCGAGATCGTTCGGGCTGTTCTTGTCGACGCGGCCTTCGAGGGCGGCGAGCGCGAGCTTGCGCCGCTCCGCGTTGTTCTTCGGGTCGGCGGCGTAGTTGAAGAGGTAGTCGATCGACGGACGCCCGCCGACCTTCTTCATCGCGGGGAACACGGCCTCGGTGAGGTTGCGCTCCTGGATCTTGTCGACCTGACCCGCGACCTGGCCGTCGTCCGCCTTGATGTTGTTGCGGGCGTTCGACTCCTTGACGACCTTCGTCTGCGCGTCGAGCCACTCCTTCGAGTTGTACTTGTTCGCGAGCGTGGTGAGCGCCTCGGAGGCCTTCAGCTTCGTGGGCTCGTCGCCGACGTCGTTGATGAGGCTCGCGACGCGATCGAGCCGCGCGGCGTTCTCGTTGATGATGCCGGGGAGCGTCTTCACGCTCTCGGGCCCGAGGAAGCGCATCATCTGCTCGAGGCCGAACTGCTGCGAGCCGTTCTCGATGCGGTCCTCGAAGCCGGTCGACGCCCACTTCGTGAGGGCGGCGCGGAGGTCCTGGCGCGTCTTCTCGTTGGAGACGAGCGGCGGCTCGTGGACGAGCATCGCGAACGTCGCGTCCTTGTAGGGGATCGTCGGATCGGCCGGGAGGCGGCCTTCCGGCGTGCGCGGCGGCGGCGGGGCCGCGAGCTCGGCGATGAGAAGAGGAGCGAGCCGGTCGACGATCTGGCGGCGCGCGTCCTCGGGGAGCTGGTTCAGGGCTCCGTCGCGGGTCTCGCCTTCCTCGTCCTTGTACTTGTCGACGAGGAACGCGATGCCCTGGCGGACGCCGCCGCGGGGAGGCATGCGGATGAGCGACATCGCCGCGTCGGTCCGGAGCTCCCAGCTGTACTTGTCGTGGGTGACGACGGCCACGAGCTTGAACGGCCCGCGCTGCGTCGTTTCCCATCGCTTCACGTCGTTCTCGGCCACGCGACAACCGGTCGCCGAGACCGCGAACGTGGCCATCGTGGCCATCGTGAAAAGCGTGGAAAGCGAGACCGCCGCGCCCAAGACCGCGCCGAGGGCTTCTCGCGCCACTCGAGTGCGCCTCTTCGTTACGCCCATCGTGATCCTCTGGGGGGTGTGAGGCCTGACTTCGACCCCACCAATCAATCCTTTGGCACCGAACTCTACGCCGGGAGCCTGAGGATACCCAAGGTTTATTCGGAGCGTGCGGCTTCCGTGCGCCGCCCGTCCTTAGTTCCGTTGCCGCGACGGAACCAAGGACGGGCGACCGAACTAAGGACGGGCGATGCACGGAGTTGACTCGGAGGCTTCACGTGCCCTAGCGTCAATGTAGGTCGACGTAGGTATGGCGTTTCTCAGCCTCTTTTCATCCTCGCTCAGTCGTTCGCGGGCTGGAGCCAGCGAGCCCGTCGGGGTCCCCTCGGTGAGTGGCAACGTGCGGTCGGAGCCGGTGTTTGCTCCGCGGCGGTCCGCGAGCTCGTTCCTCTCGGCGCCGCCGAACACACGGCTTCCGGCCGTGCTCGGTGCTCAGCCGCAGACGTTCGCGCGCGGCCGTGAGGTCGCCGCTCTCCTTCTATGGACGTTCGCGCTGTTCCTCTCGCTGGCGCTCGCGTCGTATGCGGGCGATCCCGCCGCGACGCCCGTGACCGAAGGTCCGCCCGTCATCGTCGGCGAGAACTGGGTCGGCCCGGTCGGCGCGATGGTCGCGAGGGCGTTCGTCACGCTCGTCGGCGTGGCCGCGTGGGTGGTGCCGCTCGAGGCGCTGCTCCTCGGCATCCCGTACGTGCGCGGTCGGAAGACGAACGCGACGCCCGCACGTCTCGCGGGCGACATCCTCATGGTCGTCATCGGCGCGGCGCTCGTGCAGGTCGGCGGTCCGGGGAAGATGCTCTTCGGTCATCACCCGGCCGGCGGCATGATCGGCGAGCTCTTCGGCGAGCTCGCGCGGTCGCTGTTCTCGACGATCGGATCGTTTCTCGTCGGGTTCGCGCTGCTCGGTCTCATCCTGATCGGTCGGGCGACGTTCTCGTTCATCGCGCTGTGCCGGTGGCTCGCGCGGCTCGGCTCCGTGTCGGCCGAGAAGACCGCCGTCGGCGCGCGCTCGGTGGCCGGCGCGTGGGCGAAGGCGCGCGAGCTCGATCGCGAGAAGGAAGCGCAGCGCAAGAGGGACGAGGAGCCGCTCATCGCAGGACCTGCGAGCGGCGCCGCGACGATCCTCGTTCCGGAGGACGATCCGGCCGACGACGAGCCGATTCGCGACAGCGATCCCGGCGTGGACCTCGTGACCCGCGGGTCGGGGCCGCGCGTGCGCATCGTGACCGAGCCGTTCCCGGAGGAGAACCCGCTCGTCGTCGTCGAGGACAAGAAGAAGGCGCGGCGCAAGAAGCCGGTCGAGGACGTCGTCGAGGAAGAAGAAGAGAAGCAGACCGACGAGGACGAGAGCGAGGAGGCCCCGCCGGTGCGCGCCAAGCGATCGCGCAAGAAGAAGACGGACGGCGAGGAAGAGGCCGAGTCGGTCGCGAAGGCGGTCGCCGACGAGGACAGTCCGGTCGTGCTCGACGTGACGCCGCTCGAAGGGCTCGACGTCGGACCGAAGTCGAAGAAGGCGCGCGCGATCGCCGCGACCGTCGCGGCCGCCGCGAAGAAGCCGGTCGAAGCGGGCATCACGATCGTCGACACGTCCGCCGCGCTCGAGAAGGACGCGCCGACGAAGGCGGAGCTGAAGAAGGCGACGAAGCCCGAAAAGGGCGCAAAAAAGGCCTTCCAGCTGCCGTCGATCGACATGCTCACGCCGGGCAAGGTCGAGATCGGCCCGATGTTCGACGAGGAGAAGCTGCGCAAGAACGCCGAGCTGCTCATCAAGACGCTCGCCGACTACAAGATCACCGGCAAGGTCGAGGAGATCCTGCCGGGCCCCGTCGTCACGACGTACGAGGTGTCACCCGTCGCAGGCACGAAGGTGAGCAAGGTGGCGGCGCTCGCCGACGACCTCGCGCTCGCGCTCGCGAAGAAGGTGCGCATCGTCGCGCCGATCCCCGGCAAGAACCGCATCGGCTTCGAGCTCCCGAACGAGAAGCGCCACCCCGTGATCTTCCGCGACCTCGTCGAGGATCGCCGCTTCCAGGCGCTCGACGTGCCGCTGCCCGTCGTGCTCGGCCGCGACATCGTCGGCAATCCGGTCTACGCCGACCTTGCGAGCATGCCGCACGCGATCGTCGCCGGTGCGACGGGCGCCGGTAAGAGCGTCGGTCTCAACGTCATGCTCACGTCGCTCCTCTATCGGCGCACGCCCGACGAGCTGCGCATGCTGATGATCGATCCGAAGGTCGTCGAGCTTGCGCCGTACGACCGGATCCCGCACATGCTCTTGCCGGTCGTCACCGACATGAAGCAGGCGGCGACCGCGCTCAAGTGGGCGGTCGACGAGATGGAGCGCCGCTACCAGCTCTTCGCCGATGCCGGCACGAAGAACATCGGCACGTACAACGGCTGGGTGAAGCGCGTGCTCTCGGGCGAGATCAAGAACCCGCTCGGCAAGGCGATCGTCGGCCGCGACCACAACAACCTCCAGGAAGTCCTGTCCGTGCGCTTCGACGATCCCGAGGGCGAGCAGCTGATGCCCGAGGTCCTCCCGATGATCGTGATCGTCGTCGACGAGTTCGCCGACCTCATGATGCAGCAGGGCAAGGAGGTCGAGGTGTGCGTGGCGCGTCTCGCGCAGAAGGCGCGCGCGGCCGGCATGCACGTGATCCTCGCGACCCAGCGCCCGAGCGTCGACGTCATCACCGGCATGATCAAGGCGAACTTCCCGACGCGCATCGCGTATCGCGTCGCGCAGAAGATCGACTCGCGCACCATCCTCGACGAGCAGGGCGCAGAGCACCTGCTCGGCCGCGGCGACATGCTGATCAAGCTGAACGGCACGAACGAGACGAAGCGCGTCCAGTGCCCGTGGGTCAGCGAAGAAGAAGTGCAGGCGGTGACGGACTTCCTGCGCTCGCAGGGCGAGCCGGTCTATGACGAGAACATCCTCAAGCCGCGCGACGACGAGGCCGCGGAGGACGACGACGACGGCGAGACCGACCCGATGTACGACGCCGCGGTGCAGATCGTGAGCGAGACGCGACGGTGCTCGACGAGCTGGCTGCAGCGGAAGCTGCAGCTCGGGTACAACCGCGCGGCGCGGATCGTGGAGACGATGGAGAAGCGCGGCCTCGTCGGCCCCGCGAACGGCGCGAAGGATCGCGAAGTGTTGATCGACGCGATGTGATCGCGGTCACATCCAGCCGGCTGGACGCGCACGGGTACTGGCCGGCGCCACCCTCGTCACAACCTCCCAACCCCGTCCAGAACCGCCCTCATCCCGTCCGCTCCGCCCAGCGCCGGCTCCACTCCCGCCGAAACAATCGCTTCTTTTACCTACGCACCATGGCACGGTGGTACCCGCGCACATGTGGAATTCTCCCCTACCTGAACGACGAATTCGTCGTGACCGATCTACGTCGACCGACGGAGCACGAGCGAGACGCGAAGCTTCGTCGGCACCTTCGGCTCCGCGAACTGTGCACGACGGAGGATGTCCGCGCAGCATGTCGCGACGATGGCGGACACTCCGCTCCGCGCAGCTACGGTCGTGGTCGTCACTTCGCCGTTCGGCGCGACATCGGCCGAGAGCGTGATCGTTCCTGCCATCTTCGGCTCGGCGTCGAGGCCCTTGTAGTAGCACTGCCGAAATCGTGACCTGAGCCCGGCAGCGACGCGGTCCGCATCGGAGATCGGCGCGGGCTCGGCCGCGGTCGCGGCGACATCCACGTAGCCCCGCGGCGCGACGTCTCCGCCGCCGATCCCCATGAGGCCGCGCATGCCCGGGTCGCGAGCTTCGGCGATCCCGCCCGACGGCGCGTTGCCCGCGAGGAGCGCGAGCGCCTGCTCTTCGCGATCGGCACGCGTCGGCGCGACGGGAACGCCGGCCTCCGCCTGCGCGTCGACGCTCGAGGACGTGTCTCGGGATCTGCAGCCGGCGAGCGCGATGCATGCGGTCAGCGCCATCGCGCTTGCCTTCCTGGCGCGGCGCGCGAATCCGATCGAGGTCAGCACGAGGAGCACGCCCATCCAGCCCGAGCCGTCACGCGAGGACGGTGAAAGCGTGCATCCGTGCGTCGCGGGCGGCGCCGGGCTCGCGGGCGGAGCTGCGTCGAGCTGCGGTTGCGATCGCGCCGCGTCCTCGGCGACGCCCGCGTCGTCAGCGCCGGGAAGGAGCGTGGGATCGACGGCACCGAGGAGGCGCCTGCGCTCTCCGAGGACGGCGGCGCTCGTCGCCGCGGACTCCGGCTGCTCGGATACGAGGAACACGTCTCCATAGCGCTCGCGCGTCACCTTGAGATCGCGAAACGTCTGCACGACGAGGTTGTCGGAGGACGGCAGGAGCTGGCGAAGGTCCGCATCGAGGCTCTCTCCGAGAACGGAGCTGCTCACCTCGTAGCGTGCGCCTTCGCGCCACGGGCGTTCCCACGACGGCTTGCCGCCGGTTTCCGCATGGAACGCGATCGGCCTCATCCGCTGTCGCGTGACGAGCCAACCCGTGAGCATGCGGCGAGCCGGCTCTGGGGAGGCCTCCTCGTGGACGGGCTCCATGTACGGGTAGTACGGATTCGGGGTCTTGAAGCGGATGCGAACGGTCTCGCTCGTCATCGCCTTCGCTCCCGCATCGGCGCCGCGGCCTGCGCTCGCGGCGGGCGCGTCGTAGCGGAGCGCGACGAAGAAGAAGCCGAGATCGACGTAGCTCCGCGTCCACGATTTCGCGCCCTCGGTCATCGCGAATCCGTTTTCGCGGAGCCACGTATCGAACGCGCCGGGATCGCTCGCGGAGAGCGTGAACGCGCGAAAGCTTCCGATCCGCTGGTCCGAGAGCACCACGACGGCGGGAATCGCGTCGCCCTTGCCTCCGCCTTGCACGGCTCCGCCGCCGCTCCCGATCTTCAGCGCGCGCGGATCCTCGAATCCGTACCGCGCACGGAGCTTGTCGAACGGCGGCTTCGCCGCGGAGACCTCCGGCTTCGACGGCGTCGGTACGACGAAGCCGAACGACTTGCCCGCCTGATCGAAGCGCGTCTCGCGGATGAAGTCCTCGATGCCCGTCTCCTCGTCCCACATGACGAGCACCTGCTCGACGGTGAGGAAGGGGAGCGATGCGGCGAGCTTTCCTTCCGACGGCGGCGCGGCGAATGCACCGCACGCCGATGCGTCCGATGTGGGCACGAGAGCCGCCGCGAAGAGTGACGCGAGCAGCGCGAGCAGCGCGAGCACGTGGAGACCGCGATTGAGCATCGGCTTCATCATCGCGCACGTTGGGTGCGGCGTCGCGGATGCGAGTCGCGCGGCCGTTTGTTGGTGTTACAATCGCGCGATGCGCGGTCGCTTTGCGCTCCTCGTGACGGTGGCCTCTCTCGGGGCGACGTGGGTCGCATGTTCGAGCTTCTCGTCCTCGGACGACGACGCGAAGCCGGCGAGAAGGAAAAGCTAGCGGTCTCCGAGGGCGAAGCCGCGGCGGGGCGCAGTTGACGATGCGCCCCTTTATGCGAATTGCGCTGACACTGGAAGCGCCGACCGGGGTGACCAGGTCGTAGGGCGCACGGGGGCCGTGGCGGTCGTTTGCGCGGACGCCGCTGGCTAGGGGGACGCGTGGTGCTCGTCGTCGAGGTAGGTCGGATCACGGGCGCGCGCGGCTTGCGGGGCGTCGGATGGAACCCCGAGGCGCTCCAGGATGCGGCGGGCGTCGCGCACGTCCACAATCGTCGCGACGACTCGCAAGCGGCCGTGGCATTTCGCGCAGTCGAGAATGTCGATGTCGAACGTGCGGCGCAGAAGCTTCGACCACTCGAGACGAGGTGACGTCGCGTAGAGCAGGCCCCCGAGAAGGCGCGACCAGTGGCGGACGCGCAGGGTGTTCGGCGTGAGACGCTCGACATCGGGAAGTTCGCCGCGACCGGGCGCGACGGCAGACAACGGAGCGATGGCTGCCGATGACGGCACGGTGGCATGGGGCTCGCCCGCCAACGTCGGGGAGCCGTACAACGGCTGGGTGAAGCGCGTGCTCGCGGGCGAGATCAAGAACCCGCTCGGCAAGGCCATCATCGGCCGCGACCACAACAACCTCCAGGAGGTGCTGTCCGTGCGCTTCGACGATCCCGAGGGCGAGCAGCTGATGCCCGAGGTGCTCCCGATGATCGTGATCGTCGTCGACGAGTTCGCCGACCTCATGATGCAGCAGGGCAAGGAGGTCGAGGTCTGCGTCGCGCGTCTCGCGCAGAAGGCGCGCGCGGCGGGCATGCACGTGATCCTCGCGACCCAGCGCCCGAGCGTCGACGTCATCACCGGCATGATCAAGGCGAACTTCCCGACGCGCATCGCGTATCGCGTCGCGCAGAAGAT
>JAQBQJ010000403.1 GCA_028287065.1 Labilithrix sp.
CGATGATCGCGATCGCGCTCGGCATGGTCGGCGTGCTCACGCTCGCGTACGACGTGATCTCTCCGTACGGCGCGATCCCCACGGTCATTTGCCTGGCCGCGATCGGCTTCTTCCTCTACGGCGCGCAGATCCTCCTGGTGGGCACGGCCGCGCAGGACTTCGCGAAGAAGGGCCGCGCCGCAGCCGCAGCCGGCTTCGTGGACTTCATGGGCTACTTCGGCGCGTTCGGCGGCGACATCATGACGGGCTGGCTCCTGAAGAACCGCGACTTCCACGCCGCGATCCACTTCTGGGCGATCTCCGCCTTCGTCGCCGCGGGCCTGGCCGCCACGTTGTGGAGCGCAAAACCGCGCTCCGCGGATGAGGCCTGATTTACACGGAAGCTCGGAAGCTCGGAGAGATTTTCATGTCTCCGACCTGCGGGCTCGATCCGAGACTTCCGCAGTCTCGGATGGACGCGGCAGGTCGCAAACAAACAATCCCTCTTGCTTCCGGGCTTCCGAGCTTCCGTGTAAAAATCTCTCAAGGCACGACGACGTTGCCGCCGGAGCTCGCCACGATGCGCGCGCCCGCTTCTCGCGCATGGCCACGGCGCGCCAGCGCGACGATCGCTCCGCCGAAGCCGCCGCCCGTCATTCGCGCGGCGATCACGTCGGGATCGGCTTGCGCCGCCGCGACCAGGTCGTCGACCTCCGGGACCGTGACCTCGAAGTCGTCGCGGAGAGAGGCATGCGAGGCCGCGAACAGCGATCTCAGCGCGACGGCATCGCCCGTTCGCAGCGCCGCGACCGTGTCCAGCACGCGCCGGTTTTCACTCACGACGTGGCGCGCACGTCGATCGAGCGGCGGTGCGAGGGTCGCGATCGCCGCGGCCGTCGCTCGCACGTCTCCCTCGAAGGCGTCGCGCAGCGTCTTCACGTCGAGGATGTACGCCGCCCGATCGACCTCGGCCCGACGCGTCGCGTACTCGCCGCTCGCATGCGAATGCACGACGCCCGAGTCGATCACCAGCACCTCGAGCGACGACGGCAGCGCCACGTGCTCGTAGGCGAGCGTGCGCGTATCCAGGAATAGAGCGGCCTCCGTGGTCGCAAGGCTCGCCGCCATCGGGTCCATGATCCCGATCGGCGCGCCCACGAAGTCCGTCTCCGCCGCGCGCGCCAGACGCGCGATCTCCAGCTCGTCCAGACCGAGCGCGAACGCCGTCCGCAGCGCACGTACCAGCGCCACCTCGAGCGCCGCGCTCGACGCGAGCCCCGCGCCGATCGGGATGTCGGAGGCGATCCACGCATCGAAGCCGCTCAGCGCATCACCCGTGCTCATCAACGCGCGCACGGTGCCCTGCACGTAGTCGACCCACGTGCCCTGCTTCGACTCGCGCCCGACCGTGAACGTGAGCAGCGCGCCGCCGTCCATGTTCGCGCTCCCGACGCGCACAACGCGATCGTCGCGACGCTTCACCTCGACACGCGTGATCCTCGGAATCGCGATCGGCAGCACGAGCCCTTCGCTCGTGTCGGTGTGCTCTCCGATCAGGTTCACGCGGCCCGGCGCAGACGCGATCGCGTGCGGTGCATGCCCGTAGCGCGCGACGAAGTCGGCGTTGAACGGATCCGACGACCTCGCGATCAACGGCGCACCGCCCGCTCGAGCGCCGCGAGATCGAGCGACTGCAGCACTGCCTTCGTGATCGGCCGCTTCGCATCCCAGAAGATCCGCGCCGCCAGGAAATCGCTCGCGACCGCGGACCTGAGCGCGCTCGCCGCGCGTCGCGCCCTCCGCTCGTCGTCGAACGCGAGGAAGTAGCACGTGTCGTCGAGCACCACCGGCCGCCCTTCGTGCGGACCGACGACCGTGAACCTCGCGTGCTTGTACAGCCCCGAGATCGCCACCTTCCAAGGCGCGAACGAGTACGGACCGACCCCGAAGACGGCGAACGGCGGCTGCTTCTCGTAGATCGAGCTCTTTCGCGCGTCGAGCAGCGCACGATGGCGCGACAGGTACTTCCACGCGCGTGGCGCACGTCTGCGGAGCGCCGCGGTGTCCTCACCGAGCTGCCGCTGCGTGACGATCATCGCGCGCGACGACGCCGCGCGATCGTTCGCGACGTCGGAGCTCTTGAGCAACGGGTGCACGAGCTCCTGCTCGATGTCGACGCGCTCGCCGAGGCCGTTCGTCCATGCGTTGCCGGCGCGCTGCAGCTCCATCACGCGAGCGCAGTCGTGCTTCACGCCGGAGCGCCACTCGGGCTCGCATCGTCCGGCGAGGTGCCGCGTGCGCGTGAAGCGCGCCGCGTCGGCGACGAGCACGCCGTCGACGATCGCGATCGACGACGAAGGCTCCGTCGCGCGCAGGTCGGTGTAGACCGGCCACGACGCGCGCGCGAACGCCTTCTTGCGCCGCGTCTCCGCGACGAAGAGCACCGCCGAGACCGACGCGTCGAAGTGCCGAGCCGCATCGACGCCCCAGATCCCGACCGGCGTCACGTCGAGCCCGCGCGCGTCGACGGTCTCGACGACGCGCCGGGCGACCGCCGACTTGCACAGCATCGCGAGCGTCGCGTCGCGTCCGGCGAGCACCTCGAGCAAGCGCACGATCATCCACTCCGAGACGTCGAAGTTGCTCTTGCCGGTGATCGCGTCGAGCCCGCGCAGCCCGCGCGCGTTCTGTTTCGCGGGCAGGTTCGTCGAGCCGAGTACGCCGAGGCCCGCGCTCGTCACCCAAGGAGGGTTGCCGACGACGAGGATCGGGCCAAGGGCCGCATCGAGCTCGCTCCGCCAGTCGACGGTGAAGAAATCGTGCTCGTGCACACTGCTCTCCCCGGGACGTTGCACGCGCGCGAGGGCCCCCTGCGCCACACGCGTGTACCCTGCATCGATCTCCCACCCGGCCACTCTCGCGCGCGGAAAGCGCTGCGCAGCCGCGACGAGAAACGTCCCCTCCCCGCACGTCGGCTCGATCACCGTACGCGGCGCACGGAGCCCCGCCGCCACGACGCGCGCGAGCACGGCCTCGGCGAGCGAAGCCGGCGTCTGCCAGTCGCCTCGTGCCACCCTGGTCGCGTCACGTCCCGCTGCGGTCACGGAAGCGCGCTCGCCATCCGGCGCACCGCCTCTTCGAGCAGCGCGCGCGACGTCGCGATGTTCAGACGCGCGAACCCTGCACCTTCGTTGCCGAACATCGGGCCCGCCGAGAGCGCCACCTTTCCACGCTCGAGGAATGCCGCCGCCGGATCGGGGCCGAGACCGAGCGCCGAGCAGTCGAGCCACGCGAGATAGCTCGCCTGTGGAGGCACGTACCCGACGAGCGGCAAGTGCTCGCGCAGGAGCTCGCCGAGGAGCGTGCGGTTCCGATCGATGATGGCAATGACGCCGGCGAGCCATGCATTGCCTTCGCGGAACGCGGCGCGCGAGCCGAGCACGCCGAGGTGACCCGCGTGGTACGGCGTGTCGGGCGGCAGCCTCGCGAGCACCGCGCGCGCCTCGTCGGAGCACGCGACCATCATCGCGGCCTTGAGCCCCGCGAGGTTCCACGTCTTCGAAGCCGAAGTGAGCACGATCGATCGACGCGCCGCCGCCTCGGAGATCGCCGGGAACGGCCGATGGTTCGCGCCCGGAAGCGTGAGCGGTGCATGCACCTCGTCGGCGATCACGAGCACGCCATGACGATCCGCGAGCTCCGCGATCCGCGCGAGCGCAGCCTCCGGATACACGAGCCCGGTCGGGTTGTGAGGCGAGCACAGGAGATGCGCGCGCGCGCCGGCTGCATACGCGCGCTCGAGCGCGTCGAGATCCGGTGCGTGCGCGCCGTCTCGCTTCACGAGCGGCACGTCCACGACCGTTCGTCCGAGCTGCCGGATGGTCGCTGCGAACGGGTGGTAGACGGGCGGCTCGATGACGATGCCGTCGCCGAGCGACGTCGCGACGCGCAGGATCTCGGCGACGCCGGTCACCACGTCCGCGACGACGTGCACGTCCTGCTTGGCGACCGCCCAACCCCAGCGATCCTTCGCCCACGGCGCGAACGCATCGCCGAGGCCGGCGGGATCCGCATAGCCGCAGTCGTCGGCGTCGATGGCGGCATGGAGCGCGCGCTTGATCGGCTCCGCAATCGGAAAATCCATCTCCGCGACCCACGCCGGCAACACGGCGTCGCCATACAGAGCCCACTTCGCGCTTCGTCGCCGGTGCAATGCTGCCGCATCGAGGTCGTCGAATGGATGATGCACGGGCTCGATGGTAGTGCGGTGTTTGTCGCGACGCTCGGCGAACCGTGCGAATCTGCCGCCCATGTTCCTGTCCCGACGCATCGATGTCGCTTCCCTCGCGCTCGCCGCAGCGCTCTCCGTGTCCTGCAAGGACAAGCCGGCCGAGAACGCCGCCGACGCAGCGCCGAGCACGATCCAGGACGCCTCGACGGTCCTGCCGACGGGCTCGACGCCGATGCCCTCGGCGTCCGCGGCCGCTGCGACCGACGACCACGATCGCCGCGACGCCCACGGCGGTCCGGCGGCGATGCTGTTCCAGGCCGCACGCGCGCTCGACCTGAAGGACGAGCAGAAGACGAAGATCGACGCGGCGGAGAAGACTGCGCACACGGGCGCGGACGAAGCTTCACGCGAGGCGATGAAGACCGCCGCGAAGGAGCTCCACACGGACCTCGTCGCCGGGATCAAGGCGGGCAAGATCGACAGCGCGAAGCTCGCGCCGCGTTACGCCGCCGTCGAGAAGGTCGCCGCCGATGCGCACGCGAAGGAGGCCGAGGCGCTCGGTGCGTTGCACGCGGCGCTCGACAGCACGCAGCGCAAGGCCGTGACCGCGAACGTCCGCGCGAAGCAGGCCGCCCGCGAAGCGAAGATGGCGGAGCACGGCGCTCGCGACGGAGGCGCCGGTGCAGGCGACGCCGGCAGCTTCTCGCCCGCGCGGCGCTCGATCGAACGCCTCACGCGCGGGCTCGAGCTCGACGCCGATCAGCAGAAGAAGGTCGACGCCCTCACCGCGAAGGAGGACACCAACAAGGCCGGTCGTCCCGATCCCGCAGAGATGAAGAAGCACATGGACGCGCTGCTCGTCGCGTTCGAGAAGGACGCGTTCGACGCGAAGAAGGTCGACGGCTTCGACAACGCCAAGATGGCGCGCGCTCCGATGGAGCAGGAGACGAAGCTCCTCGCGCAGCTCGTGCCGATCCTGAAGCCGGAGCAGCGCGAGAATCTCGCCGCGAAGATGGAGAAGGGTCCCTCACCTCACGGCCGTCGCCCCGGCTTCGGCAGGCAGATGCCCGGCCTCGTACAGCAGCAGCAGGACGACGACGACCGCGAGTGAGCTCAGGCGGTCGCGCCGAGCGGATTCGCGGGGAGTGCGCGGAGCGGCGAGCGTTCGTCGACCATCGCGGCGCCGACGCGCAGCGCGAGCGCGACGATCGTCATCGTCGGGTTGTATCCGGACGACGTCGGAAACAGCGCCCCGTCCGAAGCGTACAGGTTGCCGATGTCGTGGAAGCGCCCGTTCGCGTCCGTCACGCTCGTCTTCGGGTCGAGGCCCGAACGGAGCGTCCCCATGATGTGCGCGGTCGTCGGCAGGTCGTCCTCGGGGGCCGGCGCGACGAAGCGCGCGCCGGACGCGGCGAGCACGTCGAGCAGCTTCGGCTTGTAGTGCTCGCGCGCCGACAGCTCGAAGGCGTGGTTCTTGTACGTGACGCGCGCGACGGGGATGCCGTCGAGGTCCTTCACCGCGGGATCGAGATCGACGCGGTTCGTGAGCTGCGGCGCATCCTCGCCGACCATGGCGAGCGCCATCGCGCGATCACGGAACGGGCTCTGGTCCATGAGCCTCAGCATCTTCCGACCGTCGTAGCCTCCGAGCAGCTTCATCGCACGCGCGTACACTCCGGCCTCGAGCAAGAGGCCGCCCGACGCGCTGATCTCGACGATGCCCCCGAGCGGGCGCTTCGGATCTCCGGCCTTCCCGCGGAAGTCGGCGATGAAGTGCGTGACCGTTCTCCCGCGGTGGCTGTGCAGGCGCTCGTCGAAGAGCGCGAGCGCCGACGTATGGAGATGGAACATCAGGTTCCTGCCGACGAGGCCGCTCGAGTTGCCGAGGCCCGCCGGATCCGAGAGGAAGAGGAGGCGCGCATCCTCGATCGGGCTGGCCGCGAGCACGTAGCGGTCGGCGGTGAAGGTCCCGCGTTTGCCGTCGGGGAGGATGCACTCCACGCCGGTGATCTCGGTCTTCGTCGCGTTCGTGAGCAGGCGCACGGCGCGCGTCTCTGCATGCAGAGTGCAATTACCGGAGAGGAGCGCCTGCCGCAGCACTGTCACGGCGGGCGTGCCGCGCGCGTTCGTCGGACAGCCGTAGTCGCTGCAGAACCCGCAATCGCTGCACGCGGGGCGCCCGCCGTACGGCCGCGAGCTCACCGCCGCAGGATACGGCGCGACGGTGATGCCGAGCTTCTTCGCGCCCTCCTGGATGAGGCGCGTCGCGTACATCTCGTTGCCGAACGCCATCGGGAAGTCACCGCTTCGAGGACCTTCGAGCGGGCTCGAACCGGCGACGCCTTGCACGCCGAGCGCACGCTCGCCGTAGAGGTAATACGGCTCGAGCTCGTCGTACGAGACCGGCCAGTCCGCGAACGTCGCGCCGGCGACGTCACCAAGCAGCGCGCGCATGCGGAAGTCGTCGGGCGCGAACCGTGGCATCTTGAGGTCGGCATGGGCGGCGCCGCCGCCGACGGTCTTCGCGAGCGGATTGACCTCGCCGATCATCGTGCGATCGCCGTCGGCTTCGGAGGCTCGCCAGGTCCGCGGCTCGACGCGCGGGTTCGGGACCACGAACCTCCGCCCGAGGAACTTGAGCTCGTCGTTCGAGAACCTCGGGACCGGCGCGCCCGGCTTGTCGAGCCCCTCGTACCAGTTCGGCCCGGCCTCGAGCACGAGGACCTTCTGGCCGGCCGCGGCGAGGAGGTGCGCGACGGGTCCGCCGCCCGCACCACTACCGATGACGATGACGTCGTATTTGCCAATCGACGCATTACCGATGATCGGTTGTGTCATCCGACTTCCCGCCCGCCGAGAAACCCGACTACCGCGCGCGCGAACACGAGAGTCTCTTCATCCATCGCCGCCGGGTCGGGCCCCGGATTCGGGCCCGCGACGGGGAGCTCGGGCGCCTCGCGATATCCTGCTTCGCTGTACACGCTGTAACCGAGCGGCAGCGAATCACCCTCGTAGCGTGCGAGCTTCCAGCCGGCCAGACCGACGTTGCCTCCGTACTCGGGCGCCGAGAACGCGGCCTGTACGACGAGCTCGATCAGGAGATCGCGGAAGGGCACGCTCAGCTCCGCGAACACGGACGCGACCTCCGCTTCGGGCAGCTCGGCAAGCGGCTTCGGATTCGCCGCGATGACCTCGGCCAGGCCCGTCTTCAGCTGCTCGCGGATCCCGATCACGGGCCCGGTGATCGCGTCGTTCGGACCGCCGCCGGAGACTCCCGCCGAGCCGTACAGCTCGAGGCGCCACGCGCGCTCCGTCGCGCGATCGAGCGGCAAGAACGTGGCGAAGTCGTTCGGCGGAGACGTCGTGCCGGGCTCGCCGGTCGACGTCGGGAACGGGCGGCGTCCGGAGAACGGACCGCCCGCGAACAGCAGCGGGATCGGAGCATCGAACGCGCTGCACAGCCGCTCGACGTACGTGACGGCGCCGAGGTCCGCGCCTCCGGGTCCCGGTCCGGG
Organism: Labilithrix sp.; assembly: GCA_028287065.1. Classification (GTDB taxonomy): domain Bacteria; phylum Myxococcota_A; class Polyangia; order Polyangiales; family Polyangiaceae; genus Labilithrix. The sequence continues at coordinate 7,726 of JAQBQJ010000403.1, forward strand.
CGGGATCACCACGTTCGACAGGGCCGCGAGCGCGCTCCGTTCGGACTCCGTGAAGAAGCCGCTCGCCGCGGGCGCGACGGCGTCTTCGCTCGTCTTGCACCCGGGCATCCACGCGGCGGCGGTCACGGCCCCCGCCCATTGCAACAGCTGGCGTCGGGTCGGCTTCATCGGCGCTCGATTGTAGTCGCGGCGTGCGCCCGCGCCCGTCGGCGGAGGCGATTGCGCGATCTGCGCAAGGGAACGTCAGACGGGCCTGCGCAGCGCGCTGCGCGATCAGCGCTTTCCGATCTGCAGGTCCGCGACGAGACGCGCGACCTCGGCGTGATCGCGGTCGAGCATGTCGAGGTACACGCTCACGGCGGCGATCCGGTGGAGGCTCATGCGCCTCTCGATCCTCCGCGACACGGTCGAGCGCTTGTACTCGGTGAAGTCTTGCCCGTGCCGGGTTCGGAGCACGTTCAGCACGGCGTCCACGGAGATCCCACCGACGCGAATCGACGCGCGCTCGTCGAGCGCATCGATCGCCTCGGCCAGCTGGTCGGGCGTCCCGACGAAGTCCGGCGCATGTGCCGCGATCGCGGCCGCCGGCAGTGCGGCGTGCGCCGCCGAGGTCGGCTCCTGGACGAACACTTGCCCCATGCTCCGGCCGATGACGGAGCTGCCGAGCGCGCCGTCGGCTCCGCGCCCCGAGAGGACGACGGCGATCGCTCGTGCGCCCGCGTCTGCAGCGACCGCCCGGAAGATCGCGTCGACGGGGAACGAGGCGCTCGCGCGAGGATCGCGTCGCAGCTTCGCCGCTCCGTCGTTCAGGATTAATTCTGCGTCATGTGGCGCCACGTACACGACGCCGCGCTCGAGCGGCACCGCGACCTCGCCTCCGAGCTCGCGAACGGACATGGGGGTGATGCGCGAGAGCGTCTCCGCGAGGACGCTCGGGCCCCCCTCGTCATCGTCGACCACGACGAGGAACGAGATCGCGGTCTCTGCCTGCAACGCGGCGAAAAGGCCCTCGAGCGCGGCGAGGCATCCAGCCCCGCCCGCGATCCCGACGACGTACGAAGGTCCCGGCGCCGTGCCTTCAGCGCATACGCTTTCGTTCATGTTCGTCCCCCCGGACTAGGAAGCGGAACATGCCCCGGCAGTCCCACAATGGCAAGTGCGCGCGATCGAATGGCGGCAAGCCGCAGGTGAGGACGGACGGCCGTGGCCGCCTAGCGTTTTTTCTTGTCTGCGTCGGCGCCGGTCTTCGCGTTTCCGCGTCGGACCTTCGACGGCAGCGTCGCCATCTTGCCGGACTCGAGGAGCTTGCGGAGCGCGCGCTCCATCTCGCGCCCGAAGATGACGCGCACGGCCTCGAGCCCCGTGGGACGCAGCGCCTGGAACACCTCGGCGGGCGCATTCGCCTCGATTGCGCCGTCCTGCGCGCGCTTCACGAAGAGGTCGACGAGATCGTTCGCGGTCCGCGCCATGTTCTTTCGCACGATGTCCGCGGCCTTCAGCGCGGTATCGAGATCGATGCCCGCGGACTCGAGCTTCATCGCGACGACGAGCAGCGCCGGGCTGAGGAGGAAGAGCACCTCACCGCGTCGCTCGAGGAGCCGCGCGCGCATGAGATCGGCGATGAGCCCCGGCCGCCTCGTTCCTGCGAGCTCGTAGAGCTCCGCTTCGGTCACCGTGCGCGGATGGTCGTTCGCCCACGAGGCCTGCAGCTCCTGCTCGACGCCGAGCCACTCGGCGAGATCCGTCTCGCCCTTGTCGATGCTCGCGAGCAGATCGCGGATCGCGTTGATGCTGAGCCCGCGGTCCTGGAGCTGAGCGATGAGCTCCAGGCGCGCGACGTGCTTCGGCCCGTAGTAAGCGACCCGCCCGCGGATCTCCGGGGCCATGAGCGCCCCGCGCGATTGGTAGAAGCGGATCGTGCGGCTCGGCACGCGCGACAGCGTCGCGATCTCGTCGATGGTGTGCTCGGCCTGCGCCGGGTCTTGCTCGGGCGTCGTCATGCGGTCGCGAGCGCGATCTTACGCGCTCAGGCCATCTCGCGGATCGCCTCGCGCATGCCTTCGCGGGCTCCCGCGGCGCGGCCGAGGTTCCCGACGTGGCGGAGGGCCTTCCTCAGCGTGCGGCCCCAGCTGTCCGTCTTGTATTCGATGCCGTGGCGCTCGCAGATGGCGCGGACCTCCGGCGCGACCTCGCGCAGCCGCTGCGGCGGGAGCGTGGGAAAGAGGTGATGCTCGATCTGACGGTCGAGCCCGCCGCACAGGATCGAGATGGGCCGCGAGACCTCGTAGTCGTTCGTCGCGGCGATCTGCATGGCGTACCAGTGCCCGCGGCCGCGCGCCTTCGTCCCGACGGGATAGCTCTCGACGTCGTCGCCCACGTGACCGCAGTAGATGGTCGCGGCGGAGTAGACGTCCCGCATCGTCTCGGCGAGCCAGTTGCCGAGGAGCACCTTCCAGAAGAACGGGCCCGCGAGCAGCGGGAAGAAGACGTAGTTCTTCAGGTAGTACGGCACCCACTTGCGGAGCGAGCGCTTCCACGCCTGGAGCTTGCTCGCGCGGGATCGATCGGGCAGCACGTCGAGCTTCTGCTCGAGGCCGTTGTCGAAGAACACGTCGTTCAAGCCGGTGAAGTGCGTGTTCATGAGGAACGCGAAGTTCGGCGCGAGGACGGCCACCATGAACGCGAGCTGGAAGCGCTGGTGCGGCGCGGCGGGCGTCTGCTTCGTGAGCCGCGCCGGACCGAAGTGGATGTCCGGGTCCTTCCCCGCGACGTTCGTGTTCCCGTGATGCTTCACGTTGTGGCCCTCGCGCCACGACTCCTCGTCGATCGGCGTGTCCCAGCGGAACTTGCGAGAGTCGAACGCCTCGGCGCCTTCGAGCTTGTCGTACGCGCCGTGCAGCGCGGTATGGCCGATCTCGGTCGCCTGAAGCTGCTTGTGCAGCCAGAGCGCGCCCACGCCGAGGGTGAACGTGATTGGCTCCGGGCTGATGTGGATCAGCACGCGGCCGAGCACCTCCATCGCACGGGAGAAGCGATTGAGCCGCTTCACGTACCTCACGTCTTCGGGGCCGATGCGGGCGAGCGCGCGGCGCTTCACCTCGTCGATCTCCTCGCCGAACGCTCTGTAGTCGGGAGCCCTGTCGATGACGACGTCCATGGCGTGTCCTTCCGGCGAACGCGCAGTGCTGGCCTGCGCGGATCACGCAGGCGGCGGGGGGCGCGTCGCTCTTTGGTGATTCAGTGATAACTGTTACAGTGCGCACTGTCAAGGTAGGGCCCTGAGGCTTCTCGAGCGAGCCGACATTTCCCCACCTTCGATGGATCGGGATGGAACCCAGATCATCCCCGATTACACGAGCAATCTCCGCATCATGGCTCGGCACAGCACGTGCGATGGCGGAAGGACGATGCTCCGTTCGCGTGTCACCCCTCTCCTCTTGTTTGTCGGCGGGCTCCTCTCGGTCGGGTCCGGCGCCTGCGGCGAGCCCGAAGGCGACGGCGCCAAGGCCGCCTCCGAGTCCGCGTACACCGTCGGGCACGGCGACCGCTTCGTCGTCTCGGCCACGCCCGAGCGCATCGTCCTCGCGAAGAAGGCCGACGGCGTGGCGTTTCCGTTCGACGAGCAGTCGCTGCTCGGCAAGGCGATCCTGATCCATCCCGTCGATCGCCGCGCCGCGACCGGCGTGTACGCGCGCGCGCTGTCGGTGAGCTCCGAAGGCGGCAACTTCGTCATCACGAGCCAGCCGCTCACGCTGCTCGAGATGGAGAGCATCCCCGAGGACGACATCGTCCGCATCTACGTCGACCCGAAGTGGTCGCAGCCGCTCTCGACGAGCACGCTCCGCCCGCGCGTGCAGAGCACGACGGCGGTCGGCTTCAGCGGCCTCGACCTGAACGGGTCCACGGGCCTGTCGAACGCGGGGTTCCTCGCGCCCGGCATCACCTTCTCGCATCACATCGAGAAGGCCTCGCTCGATCCCGACTTCCTCGTCGACTGGTCGCGCGAGAAGGGCCTCGAGCTCGGCGCTCGTGCAACGCTCGAGTGGGAGTCGAAGCTCACGATCGGCGGAAAGGCCGGCGGCGAGCTCTATCGCTCGCCCACCGTGAGCACGCCGCCGTTCGTCGTGACGGTGCCGATCGGCTGGGTGCCCGTTCCGATCACCGTGACGGCGTCGGCGTTCGTGACCTGCTCCGCGCTGACGACCGCGCCCGTGTCCGTCGCGGCGAGCATCGCGATGAAGCTGCAGGTGGGCGGCTCGTTCTACGTGCGTCCGACCACCGACGACGATCCCTCGAGCTGGGTGCACGTCGGGACGTGGGCCCCCGAGGCCTCGGGCACCGCGTCCGTCACGCCGGACCTCGAGGAGGCCACGGGCGTCACGGTGCAGTGTGCGGCGCCGCGCATCGAGCTGAAGGCGCTCGTCGCCGGCGTCGCGGGCCCCTACCTCGCAGTCACGCCGCTCGTGACCGTCGCCGGCCCCTCCGCGCCCGTCGAGGTCGCGCTCTCCGCCGGCGTCCAGGCGACGTTCTTCGGCCGCGGCATCGGCAACGAGGTCATGCTGCTGTCGTGGAAGCCTTGACGCTCGCGGCGACCTCGCCCGACGAGCCGAACTGCGCCTCGTGGAGCTCGCGATAACGACCGGAGCGCGCGAGCAGCTCGGCATGCGTGCCTCGCTCGACGATCGCGCCCTCGACGACGACGAGGATCTGATCGGCGGCGCGGATCGTCGACAGCCGGTGCGCGATCACGAACACCGTCCGGCCATGACGAAGCGTCGAGAGCGCATCGCGGATCGCCGCCTCGCTCTCGCTGTCCAGGCTCGACGTGGCCTCGTCGAGCAGCAGGATCGGCGCATCGGCAAGGACGGCGCGGGCGATCGCAACGCGCTGCCGCTGACCGCCGGAGAGCTTCACGCCGCGCTCGCCGACCGCGGTCTCGAGGCCGCGTTCGAGCTCGCTCACGAACTCGTCGCAATGCGCGATGCGGCTCGCCTCGGCGATCTCTTCGCGCGTCGCTCGTGGCCTCCCGAACGCGATGTTGTCGGCGATCGTGCCGTCGAACAGGAACTCGTCCTGGAGCACCACGGCGAGCCTCTTGCGGTAGTCGCGGAGGCGTAGGCCTGCGAGATCGCGCCCGTCGATGGACACGCGCCCGCGCGTCGGCCGATGGAAGCCCATGAGCAGCGAGAGCATCGTGCTCTTCCCTGCTCCGCTCGGGCCCACGATGGCGGTCGTCGTTCCGGCCGGCGCGCGGAACGACACGCCGCGGAGCACGGGCGTCCCCGCCACGTACTCGAAGGACACCCCGTCGAAGGCGACGTCGCCGTCGACCCGCTCGAGCGGGGCGCGCTCGTCGTCGCCCGCGTCCTCGCGTGGGACGGCCTCGATGTCGCGGAGGCGATCGAGATCGGCGAGCGTCTCGCTCACGCGCGTGGCGATCTGCGGGAGGTCGCCGAGCGGCGCCGCGAACATCAGCGCGAACGCGACGTAGCTGCCGAAGCTTCCGAGCGACATGCGGCCGTCCAGGAGCGCGCGCCCGCCGAGCACGACGACGATCGCGATGACGCCCGCGGAGATCACGACCGCGAGCCCGTTCATCACCGCGGAGCGCGTGGTCGTCCGCGAGAGGATGCGGAAGAGACGATGAAGACCCCGCGTGAACACGAGCTGCTCGCGCCGCTCGGCGCCATAGGCCTTCACGACACGGATCCCGGCGAGGGTCTGCGTGAGACGCCCCGCGACCTCGGAGCGGAGACGGCTCCGCTCGCGGAAGAGCGGGCGCATCTTGCGATGCGCGAAGTCGAGGCCGAAGCCGGGGAGCGCCGCGAACGCGAGCGCGCAGAGCGTGATGCGCCAGTCGATGAGCAGCAGCGCGACGAGCGCGACGAGCGACGTGACGACGTTGCTCGTCCACCGAGCGAGCTCCCAGCCGACGAGGTTCTGCATCGTGGTCGCGTCGTCCATCACGCGCGAGGCGAGCGCGCCCGACTGCTGATCGTCGAGGTGCGCCGCAGGCAGACGCGTCACGTGCGCCATGATGCGGCGCCGCCAGCCGAGGA
>JAQBQJ010000430.1 GCA_028287065.1 Labilithrix sp.
GCGGCAGCAGCGGCGCGGTCAGCCTCGACGGGTCGCCGTCGCCGGACAACGCGATCGCGCGCGCGAAGGCCGCGGTCGGCTTCTCCTATTACTGGGGCGGCGGCGCGTGGCTCGCCGGCGGCGCCACGTCGAGCAACAAGGGCTCGTGCTCCGGCAGCTGCCCGTCGTGCTCGCACTCCGGCAAGTACGGCGCGGACTGCTCCGGCCTCGTCGCGAAGGCGTGGCAGTTCGGTACGAAGGCCCTCGAGGTCAACTCGCACCCGTACAGCACCGCGTCGTTCGTGAGCAATTCGTCCGGTCACTGGTCGACGGTCTCGCGCGGGTCGCTGCGCAAGGGCGATGCGCTCGTCTACAACAGCGGCGGCCACGGCCACATCGTCATGTACGAGAAGGGCGACGGCTGGGGCTCGCCGACCGTCATCGAGTGCCGCGGCTGCTCGTACGGTTGCGTGTACAATGCACGCTCGTTCACGTCGAACTACAAGGGCATCCGCCGCGCGGGCTTCTGAGCCGACGAAGCGCCCTCAGCCGCGCTCGCTCAGCGCGCCCGGCTCGATGTCGAGCTCGCGCTCGATCTCGCCGATGATCGACGTGACCTTCACCTCGTCCAGGCCGAGGACGTCCGCGAGGTCGAGGAGGAACTCGTTCTCGGCATTCGTCACGAGACCGTCCGCGTACTGGACGACGGCGGCCGCGACGAACATCCGGCGCTTCGTCGCGTCGTCGAGCTGCATCTTTCCGAGCCCCTGGAGGCGCCCGTCGAGCCCTTCGGCGGTCAACCGGTCGAACGCGGCGTGGACACGCTCGTCGACTTCCTCCGGCGTCTGGCCGGCGACCGAAGGCAGCTGCCGGGCGATGCGGAGGATCGCGACGAGCTCCACATTCGTGACGCCGTCCGCACATGCCGAGAGCGCGATCGCGTCGAGGATGGCATCGTCAATGGGCGTGTCGGTCAGGACGGTGGCGAGCAGCTCTGCGGCGTCGGGCATGCGTTCGACGGACAAGTTACCTGAAATTTTCCAGTGAACGGGTCACTGCGCACCTCCTGCGACATCCCGAAAGCGTCCCACTCGGTTCTCGGCAGCGGATCGTCCTTGCGCCGAGACGACTTTCGGAAAAAGGTTCGAGCCCATCGGGGGAACAGGGAACAACACCGCATGAACGCACCGCGACGGTCTCTCTCCTTCTTCCCTGTCCGCGCTGGCCTCGCTGGCCTCGCTGGCGCCGCGCTCCTCGCGTGCTCCTCGGGCGCCGATACCGCTGCTAACCCCGCGGAAAAGCTCGGTCAGGCGGCGTCTCCGGTCATCGCCGGGAAGAACTCGGACAAGTCGCAGGACGCGGTCGTCCTTCTCGTTCATTACGATCCGCAGAAGCAGGAGTTCGGGTCCTGCACGGGCACCCTCCTCTCCGATCGCCTCGTGCTCACCGCGCGTCACTGCGTCGCCGACACGGACGAATCGGCCGCCTGCGACGTCGACGGAACGCCGCTCGCCCAGGGCGTGGTCCGCGGCAACCGTCCTGCGGACACGCTCTACGTCTTCACGGGCCCGAACCGCCCGGACTTCGGCAGCCGCGACATCACGCCCGCCGGCGTCGGCGCGAAGATCATCGACGACGGCGGCAAGAACCTCTGCAACCACGACATCGCGCTCCTCATCCTGAAGGACCCGATCCCGAACGCCAAGATCGCGTCGCTCCGGCTCGATGCGCCGATCAAGAAGGGCGAGATCGTCACCGCGGTCGGCTGGGGCGTGACCGACACGACCACGGAGCCGGACGTCCGCCAGCAGCGCACCGGCATCAAGGTCGAGGGCATCGGCCCCGACGACACGGCGACGCTGCCCGTTCCGCCGAACGAGTTCGAGGTCGGCGAGTCGATCTGCTCCGGCGACAGCGGCGGGCCCGCGTTCGCGAGCACCGGCGCGATCGTCGGCATCGTCTCGCGCGGCGGCAACGCCACGAAGCCGACGAACGACCCGGCGTCGAGCTGCATCGGTGGCGAGAACCTCTATACGAAGGTCTCGCCGTTCAAGAAGTTCATCGAGGACGGCCTCGCGCTCGTCAACGCCGAGCCCTGGCTCGAAGGCGGCGCCGATCCGCGCTTGCTGAAGCCGGGCTCTGCGTGCACCGACGGGACGCAGTGCCGCTCGAGCCTCTGTCTGCTCGATCCGTCGGCGGGCGAAGGCGCGACGACGTGCGCCGCTGACTGCTCGACCGGCACCGAGTGCCCCGAAGGTCAGACGTGCACGACCGAGGGTGAAGCGCAGGTGTGTCGCGCGCCGGCGCCTCCCGCCGCGAACAACGCGACCACGAGCACCACGTCGGGCTGCGCGACCGGTCCCGGGTCGACGCCGTCGACGGGCGCACTCGGGCTCCTGCTCACCGCGCTCGGGCTCGTCGCGCTGCGCCGCCGTCGCTGACCGCGCTTCATCGTGTCGCGGTGGTCTGCGCGGCGACGCGCAGCATCTCGACGATCGTCGAAGGCGAAGGCGACGGCTCGAGCGCGATGTCGTACGAGATCGTGCCGGGCTCGTCGCCGTCGTCGACGCGCCGTGCGCCCGCGCCCTCGAGCATGCCGCGCATCGCGCTGTTGCCTTCGAGGACGTCGGCGCGGATGTGACGGATCCCGCTCGCGCGTGCGGCGTGTTCGAGCTCGTGCGCGAGCGCGGAGCCGACGCCGCGCTTTTGCATGTCGTCGGTCACGGTGATCGCCGCCTCGGCGGTGTCGGGCGGATGCTTCAGACGGATCACTCGTGCGACGCCGACGCCGCGCTCCGACTTGAGATCGGGCGACGTCATCGTGGCGACGAGAGCGATGTGATCGTGCTGATCGACGCACGTGAGGTACGTGAGCGTCTCCTCGGAGAGCTCGCCGACTCCGCCGAGAAAGCGCAGATAGCGCGTCCGCAGAGAGGCGTCCGCGAATGCGCGACGCAGCTCCTCACGGTCGTCGGGCATGATGGGACGGATCGTGATCGCACCGCCGTCGCGCAGCGTGCGCACGACCTTCCATGCAGGGTCGCCCGTGAACGTCTCGTCGGGTTGCGTGTCCAAGCGGGGCTATCCTAGCAGGGGGCGCCGCCGTATCCTCGCCCGGGCAGCGAGCGAACGCGTGAGATCGAGGGAGGCAACATGACGACGAGCGCATGGGACCTGTGCGTCCTCGGGGCGGGGCCCGGCGGCTACGCCGCCGCGATGCGAGCGCATGATCTCGGCAAGCGTGTCGCCATCGTGGAACGCGGTCAGGTCGGCGGAGCGGGCATCCACGCGGGTGCGCTCTCCTCGAAGACGATGTGGCATCTCTCGAACGACTACGCCGTCGCGGCGCGCACCGATCGCGGCTACCGCGCGACCGGCGGGCTCGAAGTCTCGTACCCGAACGTCATCGAATCGGTGCGCACGGCGGTCGCGGAGCGGCAATCGCTCCTCGATCGTCAGCTCGCATCGCTCGCGAGTCCCTCGGCGAACGGCGGCGTCGTGTCGCTCCTGCGCGGCAGCGGTCGCTTCACGTCGCCGCACCAGATCGAGGTGAAGCGTCTCGACGGCACCGTCGAGACGATCGAAGCGAAGAACTTCCTGCTCGCGACCGGATCGCGGCCGCGCATCCCGGAGGGCATCGCGGTCGACGGCGAGTACGTCGTCACGAGCGATCAGATCGAGTCGTTCCCCTCGTTCCCCGAGAGCATGGTGATCGTCGGGGCCGGTGTCGTCGGCTGCGAATACGCGACCATGTTCGCGAATTTCGGCAAGACGCGCATCCACATCATCGACCGGCAGCCGCGGATCCTTCCGTTCGAGGACGAGGACGTCGCCGAGGAGGTCGCGTCGAGCTTCGAGTCGATGGGCGTGGTCATCCACCGCGCGTCGAAGCTCGAGAGCCTGAAGGTGGTCGACGGCAAGGTCGAGTACGTCATCAGCAACGCCGAGGGAAAGCTCGAGACGATCCGCGTCGAGCGCGCGCTCGTCTCGGTCGGACGTGCTCCGGCCACGAACGACCTCGGTCTCGAGGCGGCGGGCGTGAAGCTCGACAAGGGCGGAGGCGTCATCGTCGAGAACACGCGCTCGTCGGCGCCGCACATCTACTCGGCGGGCGACAACACGATGGACATCGCGCTCGTCAACGTCGCCGAGCTCGAAGGCCGCTACGCCGTCGAGGCGATGTTCGACCTGAACCCGCGGCCGATCCGCTACGAAGCGCTCTCGGCGATCATGTTCCTCAAGCCCGAGGTCGCGAGCGTCGGTCTCAACGAGCTCGACGCGCGCAAGCAGAAGGTGCCCTATCGCGTCGGCGTCGTCGCGAATCGGCTGATCGGCCGCAACATCGCCATGCGCGAGACGCACGGGTTCATCAAGCTGCTCGCTTCGCCCGATACGCATCGCATCCTCGGGCTCCGCGTGGTCGGACCCGAGGCCTCGAGCACGATCCAGGGCATCGCGTTCCTGATCGATCAGGAGGCGACGCTCGAGGACATCGACCGCTGCGTGCATCCGCATCCGGCCATCACCGAGGGCGTGCAGGAATGCGCGCGGATGCTGCTCGGGCGTTCGATCCTGAAGGTCGACGTCTTCGGCCGCGAAGGAATGATGCGTTGCGGTGAGGGCTGAGTCCGACCACTTGCCGTTCGTCGTCGACGTACCGCTACCGGCGTGACGCGAGCGGCATCGGATCCTTCGAGGCCGCTTTTCGTCTAGATCATCCTCCCCATTGAGCCCGCCCCGACGTTCACGCGGCAACGAGCCGCCCGTAAAGCTGACCCCGCAGGTGCTGAAACAAGCCCTGCGCGACAGCGCGGCATATACGCGTCGGGCGTTTGCGCTGGTGTGGAGCTCGTCGCGTCCGCTCACGGTCGCGCTCGCGCTCTTCACGTTGCTCGTGGCGGCGGTCCCGCCGGCGATCGCGTTCGCCGGGAAGCGGATCGTCGATGCCGTCGTGGCGCGCTCGGAGCCCGAAACGATCAAGTGGGTCGGCGTCGAGCTCGGTCTCGTGGTGGTGCAGGCGACGCTCACGCGCGGTCTCGGTCTCGTGCGAAGCGTCCTCGGCTCGCGCCTCGGCACCGACGTGAACGTCGCGATCCTGGAGCGCGCGACAGCGCTCGAGTTACGCCACTTCGAGGATCCGGAGTTCTACGACAAGCTCAGCCGCGCGCGGCGTGAGGCGTCGTCGCGGCCGATGTCGCTCGTCACCGAGGCGTTCGCGCTCGTCCAGAACCTGCTCACGCTCGCCGGCTACGCAGCGCTCCTCCTGCAGTTCAGTGGGTGGGTCGTCCTCGCGCTGATGCTCGCGACGGTCCCGGCGACCATCGCGGAGATGCGTTACTCGAAGGCGACGTTCCGGCTGCGCAACTGGCGGTCGCCGGATTCGCGGCGGCTCATCTATCTCGAGTACGTGCTCGCGAACGACGAGCACGCGAAGGAGGTGAAGCTCTTCGGTCTCGGGCCGATGTTCCTTGGACGTTACAAGGAGCTCGCGGAGCGTTTCCACGCCGAGGACTCCAAGCTCGCCACCCGACGTTCGGTCGTGACGACGCTGCTCTCGCTGCTCGCGACGGCGGCGTTCTACCTGTCGTACGGGGCGATGGCGCTGCTCGCGGCGGCGTCGAAGCTCACGCTCGGCAACATGACGATGTACGTCCTCGCGTTCCGGAGCGGCCAGTCGGCGTTCCAGTCGATCCTCAGCGGGATCGGGAGCATCTACGAGCACAACCTCTACATGTCGAACCTGTTCTCGTATCTCGACGGCAGCATTGCCGCCGAGGACGAGGCGCGCGCGGCGCTGCCGGAGCGCGCGAAGCTGCCAGCGCCGCCGCGCGAGGTCGTCGTCGACACGAGCGAGAGCGGGATCCGTCTCGAGAACGTGAGCTTCCGCTATCCGGGACAGGCGAAGGACGACAAATGGGTCCTTCGCAACGTCGATCTGTTCATCCCGCGCGGACAGAGCGTCGCGCTCGTCGGACAGAACGGGGCAGGGAAGACGACGCTCGTGAAGCTCGTCACGCGTCTGTACGAGCCGACCGAGGGGCGCGTGCTCCTCGACGGCAAGGATCTCCGCGCGTGGGACCGTGCCGAGCTGCTCGCGCGCTTCGGCGTCGTGTTCCAGGACTTCAATCAGTACCAGCTCAAGCTGCGCGAGAACGTGGGCGTCGGGAGCGTCGAGCACCTCGAGGAGGTGCCGAGGATCGAGCGCGCCGTCGAGCAGGGCGGCGCCGACGGGGTCGTCTCGAAGCTCGCGACGGGGATCGAGACGCCGCTCGGTCGCTGGTTCCAGGACGGCGTGGAGCTCTCGGGCGGTCAGTGGCAGAAGGTCGCGCTCGCGCGCGGCTTCATGCGCGAGCAGGCCGACATCCTCGTCCTCGACGAGCCGACCGCGGCGCTGGATGCGGAGGCGGAGCACGCGGTGTTCGAGCGCTTCAAGGAGCTGTCGAAGGGAAAGACGACGCTCATCATCTCGCATCGTTTCCCGACGGTGCGGATGGCCGACCGCATCCTGGTCCTCGAGAACGGCGGCATCAAAGAGGACGGGACCCACGATGCGCTGCTCGCGGCGGACGAGACGTACGCGCACCTGTATCGGATGCAGGCCGCCGGTTACGCGTAGAGCGACTGGCCCAGGACACCCTCCGCGCTGTCCGGGACAGCACTACGTCGGAGTCAACTGCGCGAGATCGTTCGATCGCGATGTTGGCCTGCTGCGTGCTGAAGGCGCCGGCATGGACGGACTCAACAAAGCTCAAATCCTCGGAAACCTCGGCGCAGATCCGGAGCTCAAGATGCTCCCGGGCGGCACGGCCATCTTGAAGATGCGTGTCGCGACCAACGAGAGCTGGATCGACAAGGACAAGAACAAACAAGAACGAGTCGAATGGCACCGCGTCACCGTCTTCGGCAAGCGTGCCGAAGGCCTGGCGAAGTTCGTGCGCAAGGGCATGAAGGTCTACGTCGAGGGACGCCTCCAGACGTCGACCTACGAAAAGGAGGGGCAGAAGCACTACGGCACGGAGATCATCGCCGACCAGGTGCTTGCGTTCGGAACCGGACGCCCCGCTGCGGACGGGTCGAGCCTCGCCGGGTCCGATGCGCCGTTCACGCCACATGCAGCGTCGAACGGAGCGTTCTCGCGCGCGCCGTCTGCCGGAACGACCGCCGACATTCCGTTCTGAAGCGAGGCGCCGGGATCAATCGGGACATCCGCCTTCGCCTTGCACCCACAAGAACGACTGGATGTCGATCATGTCTCGCGGGCGCATGTCCCGGAGATCCCGGCGCACGACCGAAGCGAAGTCGAGGAGCCGCTCGTAGCCTTCCCACGAAGGCCGCGAGCGGTGCCATTTTCGCTGTTTTCGAGCCGACCTCGAGCGTGGCGGTGTGGCGTCTCGGCTCAGCGCGTGCGCGCGCGGAACACGTTCCAGTCGATCTTCAGCTTCCGCATCTTGCCGCGCAGCGTGTGCGGGTTCAGGCCGAGCAGATCGGCGGCGCCGCCGCGTCCTTCGATGCGGCCGGACGTGAGCGAGAGCGCGCTCTCGATGTGAGCGCGCACGGCCTCGTCGAGCGACGGAAAGGGCTGAGCGCCGAGCGCCGGCGAGGTCGCATGCGTGGGCGGGCTGCTACCGCTGGCTGCGGCGCGGTCACTGTCGCCCAGCGCTGCCACGACCTCCAGGCGATGACCCCGGCCGAGAATGGCGGCGCGCTCGATCACCGCCGCGAGCTCGCGCACGTTGCCGGGCCATCGATAGAGGAGGAGCGCTGCGAGCTCGTCGCCGCTGGGGACGAGCGGTTTGCCGGTGAGGCGAACGCCTGCTCGATGCGCGAAGTACGACGCGAGCGCGGGAACGTCCTGCATCCGATCGCGCACGGGCGGGATACGCACCGAGAAGACGCTGATGCGATACCAGAGGTCTTCGCGGAACGAGCCCGCGGCGCACATCGCGCGGAGATCGCGGTGCGTGGCCGTGACGACACGGACGTCGACGCGCTGGCTGCGGCTCGATCCGACGCGCTCGAGCGTCCCGTCCTGGAGGACGCGCAAGAGGCGCACCTGCGCTGCCAGTGGGAGCTCGGCGATCTCGTCGAGGAAGAGCGTGCCGCCGTCGGCGCGCTCGAACCACCCGAGACGTGTCGCAATGGCGCCCGTGAAGCTGCCTCGTTCGTGGCCGAACAGCTCGGAGTCGACGAGCTCGGGAGCGATCGCCCCGCAGTTGACGCGGATCATCGGCCCGCTCGCGCGCGCCGACCGCGTGTGGATCATGCGCGCGATGAGCTCCTTGCCCGATCCGGTCTCGCCTTCGAGGAGGACGGGGGCGTCCGTGCCCGCGACGCTCTCCACTCTCGTCACGACCTCGCGAAGGCCGGTGCTCGCGCCGATCACGTCACCATCGTGGAGGATGGATCCATCAAACTCGACGGGCTCGCCCGTCACCAGTGCGGGGGTGCGCGTGGCCCGCGTCACGGCGGACGCGGGAAAGGCGGCATTCAAACCGCTTTCGTCGTCGTTGGCACTCCGCATGCTAATCGCGCTCATGTGTCCACTATAACGGATGTCCGTTCGTCAAACAAGAACACTCCCCGCCGGAGGGCCGCTGCCGGGCTGGCTCTGGCCCTTTCCCTCGTGTCGGGCCGTGCGCTCGCCGACGATTGCTCGCTGCTGCCGAACGCCATTTATGGGCTCGGCGGCAGCGCCACGAAGCCGATCATCGGGAAGGTCGCAGCCGGCCTCGCCGCCGCACCGACGCCGGCGACCATCGTCTACCAGGCGCCGGGTGCGTGTCTCGGCATCAACGGCCTCATCGCGAGCACGCTGCTGACCGGCACCGCGAGCTACTGGGATACCGCGGGCAAGGAGCAGTCGTGCACGCTGCCAGTGGGCGGCCAGGCCATCGATTTCGCCGCGATGGGCAACTCTGCGACCTCGTGTCCGGGCGTCGCGTCGCTCCCGACGGACATCGGTGACTTCCAGGGTCCGATCAACACCTACAACCTGATCGTCCCCAAGGCGTCGAGCCAGAGCTCGATCAGCTCCGAGGGCGCGTACTTCGTCTTCGGGTTCGGTCAGCTCGGTCAGGCGCAGCCCTGGATCGACGACACGCAGATCTTCCGTCGTGACGCGAACTCCGCCGCGCAGCTCTTCATCGCGCTCAGCACAGGCATTCCGGCGGAGAAGTTCAAGGGCGTCGATACGAAGACGAACAGCGGCACCGTCACCGCCGTCGCGCAGTCGACCAAGCCGGAGGCGGCCATCGGCCTCGTCTCGGGCGAGGTCGCCGACGCGAATCGCTTGACGGTTCGCACGCTCGCCTACCAGCACAAGGGGCAGCGCTGCGGCTTCACGCCGGACTCGACGGTGAATGCCTACGACAAGAAGAACGTGCGGAACGGGCAGTACTTCATCTGGGCGCCCATCCACTTCTTCGCGAAGATCGACGCGCAGAAGAAGCCCGTGAACCCCGAGGTCGCCAAGTTCCTCGGCTACTTCACCGGCGAGGTCGAAGCTCCGGCGAACATCGACATGCTCACGATCGAGATCAAGTCCGGGAACGTCCCGCGTTGCGCGATGAACGTGACCCGCGAGGGCGATCTCGGCGAGCTGAAGAAGTACACGCCCGAGAAGCCGTGCGGCTGCTTCTTCGAATCCGTCGCGACCGGGGCGACCTCGTGCACCGCGTGCACGACCAACGTGAACTGCCCTACGAGCGCGCCCGTGTGCCGCCGCAACTTCTGTGAGGCCCGGTGATGAAGCGTATCGCAATCATCTTCGCCGCCGCGGGATCGCTCCTGCTCGGCGGTGCGCTCGCGAGCGCGTGCTCGTCCGCCAGTGAAGAGGCGACGCCGACGCGTCCGCCCGTACCGATCGTCACGCCGGACAGCGACAGCGGGTCGGACGCCGGCGTCGACAGCGCGCCGGTGGACCCCGGATGTCTCGGCGCAGCCGGTTGCTACAAGTGCGAGCCGGTGAAGACGGAAGAGTTCCTCAACGCGTGCACCGACGGACAGTGCACACCCTTCGACAACGCCGCGCGGCTGCCGCTGTTCAAGGCCGGACAGGGCTTGCCGCCCGTGCCGTGAACGCGCGCGTGAAGTACGCGAACAGGCTCGCGGCTGCTCTCCTGGTCGGGGGCGCGATCGCGGTCGTCGCGACGCGCGCGGCGGCGCAGCAGCAAGAGGACGACCTCGAGGTGCCGAGCGCGGGGGCGGACGCGGGAGCGGGGGCGGATGGGAACGCGAACGCGAACGCGAACGCGAACGCGGATGCGGATGCGGTGGCGGACGCGAGTCCGAGTCCGAGTCCGAGCACGAGCGAGGCGCTCGAGGCGCGTGTGCGGGCGCTCGAGGCGCGCGCGGCAGCGAGCATGCCGCCCGCGGCGCCGGACGATCGCGGCGCCGGGGTGCGCGTCGAGCGCGAGCCTTCGCTCACCGGCGGCGTGACCGGGCCGCTCGGGCTCGTCTTCTCCGGCTACGTGCAGGGGCAGTACGAGCACAATCAGCTCTCCGAAGACCAGCTCCAGCAAGGCGGCGTCGTGCTGAACCAGGATCGCTTCCTCGTCCGGCGCGCGCGGCTACGCGTCGATCGCGCCTGGACGTGGGCGTCGACCGCAATCGAGATCGACGGCAACACCACGCGCGGGCCCGCATTCGGGCTTCGACGCGCCGAGGCTTCGCTCCTCTGGCGGAACCCCGATCGCGACGCGCCGCCGTACGTGCGTCTCACCGCCGGCCTGAGCGAGATCCCGTTCGGCTTCGAGATGACCGAGTCGTCGCGCGCGCGCTTCTTCATGGAGCGATCGACCGGGTCGCTCGCGCTGTTTCCCGGCGAGCC
Organism: Labilithrix sp.; assembly: GCA_028287065.1. Classification (GTDB taxonomy): domain Bacteria; phylum Myxococcota_A; class Polyangia; order Polyangiales; family Polyangiaceae; genus Labilithrix. Next base: position 10,808 of record JAQBQJ010000430.1, read on the forward strand.
GGACGTCGGCGTGCGCATCTCGGGCGGGCTCGGGTTCTTTCGCTATGCCGTCGCGGCGCTGAACGGCGAGCCGATCGACGATCGACCCGGACGCATCGCGGGCGATCCCAATGCGGCGAAGGACATCGTCGCGCGGGTCGGCATCGACACGAAGGCGACCGAAGACCTCCGCGTCTCGGGCGGTGTCTCGTTCCTCACCGGCAAGGGGTTCCATGCCGGAAAGGACGCCACGAAGAACGGCGTCGTCTGGCGCGATCTCAACGAGAACGGCTCGATCGACAACGGCGAGATCACGGCGGTCCCCGGCACCGCTGCGACGCCCGCCGAGAACTTCTCTCGCTGGGCGTTCGGCGCAGACCTGCAGCTCTCGCTCGTCACCCCGATCGGGAAATCGCGGCTCTACGGCGAGGTCTTCGCGGCGCAGAACGCCGACCGCGGGCTCTTCGTCGCCGATCCCGTCGCGCTGGGCGCCGACGTTCGCGAGCTCGGGTTCTACATCGGCTTCTTGCAGGAGATCGGACGCTACGGCGTCATCGGCTTCCGCACCGATCACTACGACCCGAACGCCGACCTCCTCGACAAGCGTCGCGGCAAGCTCGTCCCCGCCGACGCATCGGTGCATACCTACTCGCCGATCTTCGGCGCTCAGCTCCCCGATCGCGTCCGCGTGCTCTTCCAGTACGACGCGATCGTCGACTCGCTCGCGCGCGACGCGCAAGGCGTGCCCTCGGACCTCCGTAACGACCGCTTCACCATCCGCGTGCAGGGAGAGCTCTGATGCGCAGGCTCGCGCCGATCGCCGCGTTGCTTGCCGCGTTCGTGGCCATGCTCTTCGCGTGCTCCGGTGAGCCCAGCGAGACCGGCCTCGCCGAGCCGATCCGGCTGCGAAACGCGTCGTTCAAGACCGGCGACCTTCCCGGCGATCCGCCTGTCGCCGCGACCGCCGCCGGCGCTGCGCCGCTGATCACCTCGTTCGAGACCGCGAGCACCGTCGTTCGCCCGGGGCAGACCGAGAAAGGGCTACTCGGTCGCGCGAGCCCCGATGCGGTGGCCGTCGGGTTGCGCTTCGCCGACGTCGGCAGCGGCTACTGGGTGCTGCCGGTCGACGCGCCGGACCCGCAGAACAACGGCGAGCTCGGCTGGCAAGCGGTCGCCGACTTCGGCGCAAACGTCGCGCCGGGGATCCACGCGCTGCGCGTCGTCGCGATCGACGGCGCCGGCCACGCGGGTACGCAGCGCGAGCTGTCGGTGTGCATCACGCCGAACATCCCCGACAACCTCAACGCGTGCGATCCGAAGTCGATCCCGCCGGCCGCGGTGCTCTCGCTCGCGTGGGACACGCCCGTCGATCTCGATCTCGTCGTCGTCACGCCCGACGGTCGCATCGTCGACGCGAAGCACCCGCGCACGATCGCGCCTCCTTCTCCCGGACCCTCGACGGGCGCGGCAGACGCCGGCGCGACCGCGAATGCCGGCACGTTCGATCGCGACTCGAACGGCGGCTGCGTCATCGACGGAGCGCAACGCGAGAACCTCGTGTTCCAGGCGAGGCCCGCGCCGGGCTCGTATCTCGTCTACGCGAGCCTGTTCGATGCATGCGGCCGCGCGCCGGTGCACTTCCGCTTCTCGCTCTACGAGCCGCAGGCGACTGCCGACCCGAAGATCCAGCAGCTCGTCGAGTCGATCACCAAGAAGGGCGTGCTGCTCGGCATCGAGGCCAGCGGCGGCTCGCGGCTCGGCACGTTCGTCACCGAAGTCACGTTCTGAGGAGGACCGCATCATGCTCGTCGATCGTTTGTTGAAGGTGGCGCTCGCAGGCAGCACGTGGGTGCTCTGGCTCCTGCTCGCGCTGTCGGTCGTCTCGCTGACGGCGATGCTCGAGCGATGGCTCTTCTTCCGTCGTCACTCCGACGACATCCCCGCGCTCCGCACGCGGCTCGCGCGCGCGCTCGCCATTCGCGACGTCGCCGCCGCGAAGAAGGTGCTCGACGCCAGCCCGTCGATCGAGGCTCGCGTGCTCTCCGCCGCGCTCGCGTGGGAGGACGGCGGTCCCGCGGCGGTGCAGGATGCCGTGGAGAGCGAGCTCGGCGCCATGCGAAAAGAGCTCGATCGGGGCACGAACCTCCTCGGCACTCTCGGCACCAACGCGCCCTTCGTCGGCCTCTTCGGAACCGTGCTCGGCGTCATCGAGGCCTTCCACCAGCTCTCCGCGGGTGCCGCGAAGGCCGCGATGGGCAACGTCATGAGCGGTATCGCCGAGGCGCTCGTGGCGACGGGCGTCGGGCTCTTCGTCGCGCTCCCCGCGGTCGTCGCCTACAACGTCGCGCAGAAGCGCATCGCGGGAATCGAGAGCGACACGCTCGCGCTCGCGAAGCTGCTGACCGCCGCGCTCCGGATGCCGGCGCGCGAAGGGGCGAGCGACCGCGGCGCCGGCGAGTCGGGCTCGAGCCGCATCGAAGAGGCCGCGGAGTAGATCATGGCGCAGCTGCAAGGTCGTGGCCGCGCTCCGATCGTCGGCATCAACGTGACGCCGATGGTCGACGTCGTCCTCGTGCTGCTCGTCATCATGATGGTCTCGGCCACCTACATCGTGGCGCAGAGCCTGAAGGTCGAGCTGCCGAAGACCGCGACGTCCGACGAGTCCGTGCCTTCGATCGCGAAGGTCACGCTCACGCGCGAGCGAAAGACGCTCTTCGACGAGCAGGAGGTCACGGAGGGGGAGCTGGTCGCGAAGCTCCGCGCCGCGCATGGACAGAACGCGGAGACGAGCCTCGTGCTCAGCGCCGATCAGGACGTGCCCCACGGCTCCGTCGTCCACGTCATCGATCTCGCGAAGCTCGAGGGCATCGCGAAGTTCGCCATCCACGTCGAGCGCTCGCAGTAGGGGGCACGTGACGCGGGCCTCTCTCCTCTATCTCGCGAGCTTCGGTGCGCACGCAGTGCTCGCCGCCGGCGTCGTGTCGTTGAAGGGCGCGCGCAAGGCGGAGGACATCAGCGTCGCCGTCATCGAGAAGAAGAGCGAGCCGAAGAAGTCCACGCCTCCTCCTCCTCCGCCGGCCCTTGCGCCGAAGGAGACGGCCAAGGCGAAGGTCGCACCGAAGGCCGCCGTCGCGAAGGCCGCGCCCGAGGCTCCGCCGCCCATGGCCGGCGCGCCGTCGGGCGCGGACATCCCGGACTTCGGGCTCTCGCTCGGCGGCGGCAGCGGTGGTGGCGGGCTCGCCGTTCCGTCGCCGGCTGCGCGCGCAGAAGCCGCGCCGGCATCGACCGTGCAGGTCTCGAAGAAGCTGCTCGCTGCGCCCGCGCCGACCGCGGCGGACACGTGCACCGACCCGCCGGTCAAGCCGAAGGTGATCTCCATCTCGCAGCCGGCGTATACGCAGGAGGCTCGCGACGCGAGCATCGCGGGCAAGGTCCGCGTCGAGCTCACGGTCGACGCGACCGGGCGCGTCAGCTCGGCGCGCGTGCTCGAGGGACTCGGTCACGGTCTCGACGAAGCGGCGCTCGCGGCGGCCCGCGCGGCGACGTTCGAGCCCGGCACTCGATGTGGCAAGGCCGCAGCCGCGACGTTCGTGATCGCGATGCGCTTCGCGTTGTGACCATGCGGCGCGCGTCCTTTTCGCTCGTGCTCGTGCTCGCTCTCACGGCAACGGCGCCTTTGCGCGCGCAGCCTGCGCCGCCGCGTGCCCCCGCGCCGGCGCCCGCCCCCGTGCTCACGAAGCCGCCGAAGCTCACGCGCTTCGTCGACGCCGAGTATCCGGCATCCGAGAAGGCGCGCGGGCGGACGGCCGTCGTCGTCCTGCGCCTCACGCTCGACGCCGCGGGAAGCGTGCAGGATGCAAGCGTCACGGAGTCTGCCGGGGCCGAGTTCGACGCCGCTGCGGTCGCGGCCGCACGGCGCTTCGTCTTCGAGCCCGCCGAGATCGACGGCAAGCCCTCGCCGATCCGCATCCTCTATCGCTACGAGTTCACGCTCCAGCCCGAGGTACAGGCCACCGCCATCTTCGAGGGCGTGGTCAAGGATCGCTCGACGCAAGGCCCGCTCGAGGGAGTGACCGTCGCGCTCGACTCCGGGCAGCAGGCGGTCACGGATGCGGCGGGCAAGTTCCGCATCACCGATGTCCCGCCCGGCAAGCATGCGATCACGCTCTCGGGCGATCGCCTCACCGCGCTCCGCACCGAAGAGAGCTTCGACGCCGGCAAGAAGCTCGACGCGACGTACGAGGTGCAGGCGCCTGCCGCTGCTGCGCCGGGCGCCGCCGCGGATCAGGACGACCTCGAGATCGTCGTGACCGCCCCCGCGCTCGACAAGCACGTCGTCGCAACGCAGGTCACGGCGGAGGAGGGGAAGCGACTGCCCGGCACGCAGGGCGACGTCCTCAAGGTCGTCGAGAGCATGCCCGGCGTCGCGCGTTCGCAGGTCGGCTCGGGGCAGCTCGTCGTGTGGGGCGCCGCGCCGGAGGACACGCGCGTGTACGTCGACGGCGTGCGGTTGCCTCGCCTCTATCACGGTGGCGGGCTTCGCTCCGTGGTCGCGACCGAGCTCGTCGACTCCGTCGAGCTCGCGCCCGGCGGATACGGGGCGTCGTACGGACGTGGGCTCGGCGGTCTCGTGACCGTGCGCACACGCCGCGCCGACGAGACCGCGCCGCATGCCACCGTGGGCCTCGATCTTCTCGACGCCTCCGCCGCCGTCCGCACGCCGATCGCGAACGGCGTGCACGTCGCGATCGCCGCACGGCGGAGCCATCTCCACAGCGTGCTCGAGCCCTTCACGAACGGCGACGCCGAGGACTTCTTCCCGATCCCTCGCTACTACGACGGCCAGGCGCGCGTCGCCCTCGACCTCGGACCGCACGAGCGCATCGATCTCACGGGGATGCTCTCCAGCGACCGCATCTCGCGCACGGTCGCGAGCTCCGACCCGCTGCTCGCGAAGCGCGACACCCGAGAGACGTCGTTCCAGCGGATCTACGCGCGCTGGGAGAAGGACGTCGACGGCGCGAACGTGTCGGTCGTTCCCTGGTTCGGACACGACGAGAACACGCTCGAGAACGCGTTCGGCGACGTACCCACGCTCGTCACTTCGAAGTCGACGCTGTACGGCCTCCGCACGGCATGGCACGGAAAGGCTGCCGAGGCGGTGTCCGTCACGGTCGGTCTCGACGCCGAGGTCGCCGACACGCGCGTGACGCGCAACGGATCCCTGACGAACCCGGCGCGCGAAGGCGACGTGAGGACCTTCGGCCAGCTCCCGCCCGACCGCGTGAACGCGGACACGTGGAAGGTCGTGACCGCAGGGCTCGCTCCGTTCGGCGAGCTCGACGTCGCGCTGTGGGGCGGGAAGGTGCACGTCGTCCCCGGGCTCCGCATCGATCCGTATTTCGTGAGCGTGAGCCGGAGGACGCCCATCGAAGGCGATACGCCGTCGGCCGGTGCCTTCCGCGAGGACCTCGCGATCGAGCCGCGGCTCGCGATGCGATGGGCGGCGAGCTCGCGCCTCGATCTGCGGGCCGCCTACGGCCGCTATCACCAGCCGGCCGCGCCGGAGGACCTCTCGGCGGTCTTCGGGAATCCGTCGCTCGCGACCTCGGCTGCCGATCATGTCCTCGTCGGCAGCGCCGTGCGGCTGCTGGAGAAGACCTCGCTCGAGACCACCGCCTTCCACGTGTGGCAGTCGGACCTCATCGTCCGCAACCCGGCGACGTCGCCGCTGCTCGCCGAGGCGCTGTCGGGGATCGGCAGCGGACGATCGTTCGGCGTGCAGATGCTCCTGCGGCAAACGCTCGCGTCGCACGTCTCCGGTTGGATCAGCTATGCGATCGTGCGCAGCGAACGTCGCGACGCTCCGGACGCCGCGCTCCGGCCGTCGGACTACGACCAGTCGCACGTGCTAACGGCAGTCGGCACGTGGGATCTCGGCAAGGGCTTCGACGTCGGTGCGCGCGTGCGCTTCGCGACCGGCTTTCCGCGGACGCCCGTCGTGCGCGCTCTCTACGACGCACGTCACGACACGTATACGCCGGTGTTCGGGGCGACGAACTCGGACCGCATCCCGGCCTTCTTCCAGATCGATCTGCGCGGGTCGAAGCGCTTCACGCTGCCGCGCGGCGAGCTCGAGGCGTACGTCGAGCTGCAGAACGTGACGAACCGCGAGAACCCGGAGGAGATCGTGTACTCGGCGAACTACCGCGACAAGGGCATCATCACCGGTCTGCCGATCCTGCCGGTCATCGGTGCGAGGTGGACGCTGTGAAGGCTCGCTCGATGCTGCTGGCCGCGCTCGGGAGCGCGCTCTCGCTCAGCGGCGCATGCAAGCCTTCGCTCGACGAGGACCTCTCGCACGTCGACGGGCCGCGCATCCTCGCCGTGCAGGCCGAGCCGCCGGAAGCGAAGCCGGGCGAGATGGTGAAATTGCGTGCGCTATACACGGATGGAACCGCTGCCGCGCCCACGACCGACCTCGGCTGGAGCTTCTGCGTCGTTCGACCGGCGCTGGCCGAGCCGACCGCGCTCTCCGCGGCATGCCTCGAGGGCGCCGCGGGCGCGCTGCTGCCGCTCGGCTCCGCGCCCGAGGTCCACGGCGTGGTGCCGGCCGACGCTTGTCGATTGTTCGGACCCGATCGGCCGCTCGGGAAGCCCGGCGAGCCCGCAGGACGCGCCGCGGATCCCGACGTGACCGGCGGCTATTACCAGCCGGGGATCGTCCGGGCGAGCGGAGCCGACGACGCGCTCTTCGAGGTCCGCGTTCGATGCGGTCTCGCCGGAGCGACGCAGGAGAGCGTCGCGGCATTCGAGCGGACGTACCGGTCGAACACGAACCCGACGGTCAGCGACGTCGCGATCGTTCGAGGCGATCGCGAAGGCGCGGTGGCGGACGGCGCCGAGATCGTCGCGCTTCCGGGCGAGGTGCTGACGGTCCGGGCGGGCTGGCCCGCATGCACGGACGACGCGGCGTGCGGGGGAGCCGAACGATATCCCGCGCTCGATGCCGCCGCGCGCGTGCTCGTGACGCGCCGCGAATCGATGCGCGTCTCGTGGCTCGCCACGCGAGGCAAGTTCGCGAGCTCCCGAAGCGGTCGCGCGGAAGACGACCAAGCGACCTCGGTCGATACGACCTGGGTCGCACCCGCCGAGCGCGGAGTCAGCGCGGCGTTGTGGATCGTCTTGCGCGACGCACGTGGCGGAACCGGAATCCGTTCGCTCCGCGTGCGTACGGGACCCTGAGCAGCCGAGCTCTCAGAATTCGCGGCGCGAGCTCATGTGCTCGTCGGCGTCGTCGCGCGACATGCGCATGACGCGCTCGCAGACGTTCCAGTCGAAGCCCGCTCGTGCCATGGTGCCGAGCGATTTGCGATCGGCGGCGCGGCGCGCATCGCGATCGGCGGGTACGTCGTCGTCGGACGCGAACGGCCCGATGCGTCGCTTGCGCGCGAACGCGAGCGCGGCCGCGAGCTCGGCGCCTGCGTCATGAGGGAGAGCCTCGCGCACGGTGGCGGCGCTCACGCCTTTTTGCGCGAGGTGCGAGGCGATCGCCCGTCGCGATCGGCCCGAGCTCGACATCCTGCGCGCGCGGTTCTCCGCGAAGGCCGTGTCGTTCACCAGCCCGACCTCGCCGAGGCGCGCGACGATCTCCGGGACGAGCTCGCGGGCCTTCGCGGCATCGCTCGCGATGCCCTCCGCATCGCGGCCCGCTCGCACGGAGCGCCGTGCCCAGTTCGCGATCCGTCGCTCGAGCGTCTTCTTCACCGAGTCGGCGGTCGCTGCGCCGCGCCCCAGGTACGCGAGCGCCGCCTCGTGCAGCACCGCACGCGAAGGCGCCGGCCCGGGCTCGCGTGCCCCGCGCCTGCCGCGTGTCTTGCTGCCGTCCATCAGCCGAGACTTAGCGCCAAGACGCCAAGCCGCAAAGGCGGTGCTCTCGGGTCAGGCTTTGCTGACCAGGTCGTCGAACGCGCGATCGAATTCGTCGTCGGCGCCGACCGCCGCTTGGCGACTCTGCTGCTTGGGCTCGTTCTTCGCGAGGCGGCGCACGCGCTCTTGCACGTCGCGGTAGTTCGGATCGCGGCGCATCGCCTTCTGGTAGTACGACAGCGCGTCCTTGTTCATCTTCTTCGCTTCGTACGCGGCGCCGATCTCGTAGCAGAGCACCGTCTCCTGCTGCGGATCCTTGTTCGGCGAGTTCAGGCCCAACAAGAACGCGTCGATCGCCTCGTTCAGGCGACCGCGCTCGATCTCGATCATACCGATCATCGAGCGACACACGCACTCACGCTTCGGATCCTGCGCCGCGACCTCGAACTCGCGGATCGCGTCGTCGATGAGCATCATCTCCTTGTAGGCGATGCCCAGGTTGTAGTGAGAGTCCGAGTCGTCGACGCTGATCTGCTTCGCGACGCCTTCCTTGAACTTCGCGAAGACCTCTTCGACGTCGACCTGCTGCTCGGTGTTGGCGTGGCCCTCGGCGGGCTGGATGCCGTTGTAGTCGAGGCTCTCGAGCGCATCGAGCGACGCCGCGATGTCGTACGCGCGATCGCCCCCTCCCGCGTTCTCGTCGCGTGGACGCTCGCGGGCGCCGCTGCCGCGCTGTTCGTCCTGCGCGTCGAGCTCGGCGATGCGTTCGCGGAGCAGCGGGTTGTTCGGATGCTTGCTCAGCTGCTCCTGCAGGATCGCGCGCGCGTCGTCGAGGAGACCGCGCGAACAGAAGAACTCGGCCTCGTCGAGGGCGTCTTCGAGCTCGCGGCTCGACGCCGCGGCAACGCCTTGCGCAGCAGGAGCGACGGACGGAGCACGGCGGGGCGAATCCGAGATCCGCGGAAGCGGCGCGCCCGGCTGCGGCTGGAAGTAGCCCGTACGATCGTTGTCGTGATCCTCGCCGGGGCGCTCGGTGCTCATCCCGCGCGCGAGCATCTGATCGTCGACCCCTTCGACGTTCTCCGCGTCCGCATACGCGTGCGGCACGTCCGCGTCGGGTTCGTCGAGCGGGAAGCTCGGGAGCTCGTGCGCCTGTCCCGGCGCCTGCGACGCCGACCGTCGCGCGCCTCCGACGAACACCTGACGCTCGTCCGCGTACTGCGGCGAGACATCGGAGGCCTGCATCTCCTCGAGGTCGTACGACGGGAGCGGCTCGTGATGCTCGCCGAGTGCGGCCTCTTCGTAAGACGCCTCGCCGCCTTCGAGCTCGGTCGTGCCGGCCGAGCCCGCATCGAGCGGCTCGTTCTCGTCGACGATCTCGTAGCCGAGCTCCTGGAGCATCTCGATCGCGCGAGCGTTCTGCGGATCGAAGGCGAGGACGTCCTGCAGCGCACGGGCCGCCGAATCGCCGTCGAGCGAATCGATGTAGAGTGCAGCGATGACGAGCATCTCCTGCACGGCGTCTTCGGTCTGGCCGGACTCGATCAGGATGTCGCGATAGACCTCGTGGATGTCCATCGAGCGCGGATCGATCTCGAGGCCCGCGCGCAGCGTATCGAGCGCCTTGTTGTAGAGGCGCACGCGCCGGAAGGCGTTCGCATCGGCGAGGGCCTTGTGGACCTGCTCGGTCGTGTCGGGCGGAGGCTCGATTCCCTCGGAAGTGCTGACCTCGGCGTAGCCTTCTTGCTCGCCCGGCTGGTTGGCATCGGCGTTGTACGCGTCGGCCTCTGCGGTGCCGTACGCATCACCCTCGCCGTAGAGCTCCGTGTTCGGCTCCTGGTAAGGCTGCGCCTCTTCGTAGGCTTGCTGTGCCTCCGCCTGGGCCACTTCTTCGAGCACCTCTTCGGCGTCGACGTCTTCGTACGAGAGCTCCTCGACCTCTTCGAGATCGGCGCTCTCGGCGTAATCGCCGGGCGGCGGTGACGGCGGGAAGCCCTGCGCACCGGTCGCGGGGCGCGGAAGGGTGTGCGGATGCGCCTGAAACCCGGCGGTGTTGGGCCGCGCCATCGGAGGCGGTGGCGGCTGGCCGTAGCCCTGTTGCTGGCCGTAGCCTTGTTGTCCGTATCCGCCCTGCTGTCCCTGCGCCTGCGGATAGGGCGGAACGTTCTGCTGCGTCTGCGGCTGCTGGTAGCTGCCGCTCTGCATCTGCGACGCCGACGATCCGGGTGCCGGAGGAGCGCCTTGCATCGCGGCGCTGCCGTACGCAGGACCCGACGCACCGAGAGCCGCGCCGGTCCCCGACTGCGAAGCGAGCTTGCGAACGCCGTCGTCCTGCGGCGCGACGCGCATGAGGCGCTCGACGATCTCGCGGAAGAGATCCTGCTTGCCGGCGTCACGTGCGACGCGCGCCATCTCCTTCTGGACCTCGATGGCCTTCGCGCCCTGCCCGATCGCGTTGAACGCGCGCGCGAGGAGCGAGAGCGTGTCGAAGTCGCGCGGGTTCGCCTGGAAGCAGATCTGCAGCTTCGAGAGCGCCTGCATGCCGTCCTGCGGCTGCCCACGCGAGAGATAGAGCTCGGCGCAGATGCGCGCTTGCTCGGAGTCGGGCTTGTGATGGAGGAGGCGCTCGAGGACCTTCAGCGCGTCGTCGCGACGGCCGATACCGGCGAGCTGCGAGGCGGCGGTCTTGAACTCGAAGACCGCGCCGTCGGTGTCCTTCACGCGCGAGAGCGCTTCGGCGAGCCTCAGGTGGGGCAGGGGATTCGTGGGATCGAGCTCCACGATCTTCCGGAAGACCTCGATGGCCTCGGGGTCCTTCTGCTGCCGCTGGAGCCGGGTCGCGACCTCGTCGAGTGCGGCAAGCGCGTCACTGGTCAGCCCGAGCTGCTGATAGAGCTCGGCGAGCTTCGGCGTGATGTGGCCGTAGCGCTCTTCGAGCTGCGGGACGTGCTTCGCGATGATCTCGCGGATCTGCTTGTAGACGGCGATCGCCTTGAGCGCGAAACCCTGGTGCGCGTAGAGCTTTCCTACCGTCTCGTAGGTCGAAATGGCTTCCGCATGCAGGCCTTGTTTGGCCTGCAAGTCGCCGATCTTGAGCAGAGTCCGAGCATCGTTCGGATCTGCATCGATCAGCTTTTGATACTCGATGACCGCCTTGTCGTACTTCTTCTTCTCGACGTACTTCTGGGCGGCTTCGAGCACCTTGTCGCGATTAATCGCCACGTTCTACCGTCGCTGAGAATAGCGCTACTTGCGACGGCTTGCCTACTTCCCCTCGCTGCTCCTCGCGATCGTTTCACAAGTCATGTCGCGCGTTCCCGAGCGTTTCACGGTTGCAATCCATGGAGGCACATGTAGGAGCCTCGGGTCCCGGCCGCGCTTCCCGCTCACCGCGTTCGCGGGTAAGTTGCGCGGATGGCGACACACTCCGCGCTCTACAAGGCTCCGTTCGGTCCCGGCGGCGCGAGTGAGATCGACACGCAGCTCGCGGAGAAGCTCCTCTCGCTCGCGCTCTCGCGCGGCGCCGACTACGCCGATCTCTTCTTCGAGTATCGCGCGGCCGGCGGTCTCGTCTTCGACGAAGGGATCCTGAAGAGCGCGTCGCGCGGCGTATCGATGGGCCTCGGCGTCCGCGCCCAGCAGGGCGACGCGACGGGCTACGCGTACACCGAGAAGCTCGATTGGGATGCGATGAAGCGCGCGTCCGACACCGCCGCGTCGATTGCGTCGGGCGGCGGCGCAGCGGTCCCGCAGAAGGTCGAGGTGCGCAGCCTCCCCAGCCGCTACGAGCTCGACCGGGTCACGCTCGACGTGCCCGGCATGGAGAAGCGCAAGATCCTCGAGCGCGCGGCCGCTGCTGCGCACGCGCACGACAAGCTCGTCGTG
>JAQBQJ010000455.1 GCA_028287065.1 Labilithrix sp.
CGCCCGCACGCGCGGCGCGATCGCGATCGACGGCGACGCGCAGCTCGGGCTGACCGGGCGTGTACTTCATGTCGACGTCGGTGATGCCCGGCACGCCCTTCAGCGCGGACTCGAACTGCTTCGCGAGCGGCGCCAGCGTGTCGTAGTCGGGCGCGCGCACCTGGACCATGATCGGCGCCTCGGTCGCGCCACCCTCGACGAACGGCGGATCGGTGACGATCACGCGCGCGCCGGGGACCACGGCCTGGATGGTGTCGCGCGCGACGTCGCGCAGCTCGCCGAGGGTCGCGGTGCGCTTGTCCTTCGGCAGCGCGACGATGCGCCACTTGATCTTGTTGACCTCGCCGTTCGGGCCGAGCGTCGAGAGGACGGTCACGAAGCGCTTGTCCTCCATGAGCTTCGCTTCCGCAGGGAGGAGCGTCGCGGCGGTCTCGGTGAGCTTCGTGCCGGCGGGCAGCTCGATGTCGACGACGAACTGACCGCGGTCCTCCTGGTTCACGAAGTCGACGCCGGTGAGACCGGCGATCGGGAACATGAGGAAGAACGCACCGAACGCGATCAGACCGACGACGAGCTTGCGTCGCACCACCCAGCGCAGGACGACGCGATACGTGCTCTCGAGGCCGCGGAAGAACGCCTCGAACGGGGCCTTGAGCCGCTTGAACGCGACCGGCGCACCATGGACGTGCGCCTTCGAGAAGCGGCTCGACAGCATCGGGTCGAGCGTGAACGCCACGAAGAGGGAGACGAGCACCGCGGCGACGATCGTGAGGCCGAACTGGCGGAAGAACTGGCCGACGATGCCCGTCATGAACGCGACCGGCAGGAACACGGCGACGACCGTGAGCGTGGTCGAGAGGACCGAGAGCGTGATCTCCTTCGTGCCGTTCAGCGCGGCGCTGCGCGGGTCCTCGCCGCGCTCGAGGTGCTTCTGGATGTTCTCGCGGACGACGACCGCGTCGTCGATGAGCAGACCGATCGCGAGCGAGAGCGCGAGCAGCGTCATCATGTTCAGCGAGAAATTCAGGACGTACATGACGAAGAACGTCGAGATGACGCTCGTCGGCAGGGCGACGGCGCTGATGAGCGTCGAGCGCAGATCGAGCATGAAGAAGAGGATGACGAGGATCGCCATCGCGCCGCCAAACACGATCGAGGTCTCGACTTCGTGCGTGTTCTCGCGAATGAAGCGTGCCTGCTCGACGATGATGTCCGCGCGGATGCCGTCGGGGAACGTCTTCTGTATCAGCGCGAGCTTGGCCTGCACGGCGTCGCTGACCGCGATGGTGTTGGTGCCCGACTGCTTGAGGACGTCGAACGCGACGGCCGGCTCGCCGTTGACGCGGATGCGCGTCCGGAGCTCCTCGTAGCCGTCCTCGACGCGCGCGATGTCCGAGAGGCGCACGCTGGAGCCGTCCTGCGCGGTGGCCACGATGAGGCTGCGGATCTCGTCGACGGACTTCAGCTCGCCGACCGTGCGAACGCTGATCTCGCGGATGCCCTCGTCGTAGTGCCCTGCCGGGACGCTGAGGTTCTGCGCCTTGATCGCCTCGAGGATGCCGACGGTGGAGAGGTGGAGCGCGTCGATCTTGGCGCGATCGAGATCGACGTGGACCTCGCGCTGCGCACCTCCCTTGACCTCGACGGAGGCGACGCCGTCGACCTGCTCGAGCGCGGGCTTGATGACGTCGCGCGCGAACTGACCGATCTCGGGCAGCGAGCGGCCGGCGCCGCTCAGCGTGTAGGTGATGACGGGCGCGGCGCCGACGTCGAAGCGGGCGACCGACGGCTCCTTCACCTCGGTCGGCAGCTTGAAGCGCGTCTGCGCGACGCGCTCGCGGACCTGTGTCGCGGCGTCCTGCAGGTCGACGCCGAGCTTGAAGATGATGATCGTCGACGAGAGGCCTTCACGAGACGTGGTCTTCAGGCGATCGATGCCGTTCAGCGACACGACCGCGTCCTCGATGGGCTTCGTGACGAGCTGCTCGACCTCGCGCGGCGAGGCGCCGGGATACGGAACGTTCACGACGACGACCGGGAACGCGATGTCCGGAAAGAGATCCGTCCCGAGCCGCGACAGACCCATGGCGCCGAGCACCATGAGCGCGAGCGTCACCATCACGGTGAAGACCGGGCGCTTGATCGCGATCGCGGAGAGGTTCACAGCGGATCGCCGTCCTTCACGTCGGAGCTCGGCGAGAGCACGACCTCGTCGGTGATCGTGAGGCCGCGCTGGACGACGAGCGATCCGTCCTCGTCGACGGCGAAGGACACCTTCACGATCTTCGCGCGGCCCGCCTTGTCGGCGCCGCCTTCTACGCGCGTCACGATCTCGTCCTGCGAGCCGGGCTTGCGCGCCGCGGCGGGAACGCGGACAGCATCGACCTCGCCACGTCCGCCGATGCGCGCGCGAACGAAGCTCCAGGCAAGCAGCTCGCGCGCGGTGTTGGGCACCTCTATCTCGACGGGCGCGCGGCGCGTGGCCTGATCGAGCGACGGGACGACGGCGATGACCTTGCCGTCGACGATGCGCTCTCGGTAGACGATCTTCACGGGCGCGCCGACACCGACGAGCGGTACGTCTTCTTCGCCGACGGTGGCGCTGAGGCGGAAGCGCGAGGTGTCCTCGATGTGGACCAGCGCAACGCCCATGTTCACGACCGAGCCGATGCCGGTCGGCGCCTTCGTCACGATCCCGGGAAACGGCGCGCTGATGCTGTTGAGGCCGGCGCCGGTCTTCGCGAGCCGGGTCGATGCCTGCGCGCCGTCGAGCTGCGCCTTCGCGAGCGCGACCTGCTGGCGGGCTTGCTCGGCCTGCGCCTCGGGAATGGACTTCGTGGCGGCGAGCGCCTCGGTGCGTTTCAGGTTGTCCTGCGCGAGCGCGAGGTTCGCCTGTGCCGCGGCGACGCCGGACTCGGCCTGGCCGACCTGCGCCGCGGCGCGCGAGGTATCGAGGACGGCGAGCACCTGACCGGAGGAGACGATGTCACCGACGGAGACGCTGACGCGCACGAGGCGTCCGCCGGTCTCGAAGCCGACGTCGGCGTCGCGCCACGGCTTCAGCGTTCCGGTGAGATCGACGCGCGGGACCCATTTCGTCGCGGTGGGGCGGATGGTCTTCGTGGGCTCCTTCTTCTGGACGCGGGCCTGCGCGGCGTCACGCTCGCCGGCGACGGCGTTGCGTTTCGCGACGGCCTGCTTCACACGAACGCCGAGGAGGCCGGCGAAGGCGACGGCGCCTGCGAGAGCGACGATCACGCCGATGCGCGCGCCACGCCCGGCGCGGCCCGGTGCGTCGCTCGCGGAGGGCGCCGACGGGTTGAGAGGGCTCGCGGGTCGTCCGCTCGATCCATCCATCAGATGTGCCTCCGCTCCTTGTGATCTCGGGTCGCCCGCGAACGGTCCATCATCTGATTCGAGAGCGCGTCGGCGACCCGGCCACCGATGCCTTGGCTGACCCGTTGGTTCCGGAAATCGACCGCGGCGACCATCTCCGGTGTGCCGAACGCACGGAAGAACGTCTCGAGGGCGAAGCGGAGCCAGTCCTCGAGCTGAGGCCTCGTCTCGGCGAGCAGCATGCGCGTCGAGAGCTCGTTGTACGCTCCGCCGATGAGGGTCGCGGCGAGATCGGCGTCGACCTCGGGGCGGAAGATGCCTTCGCGCCGCCAGTAGTCGACCCACTCGCGCGTGGTCGCGTCGATCTCGGCGCGGAAGGCGATCACGAGGTAGTCCGTGTTGCCCTGGCAGCTCGGGAGGATCCGCAAAAAAGCCCGGTTTTGCCACAGGAATTCGTAGATCTGGACGTCGCGGGCGAGGCTGAAGTCAAGGAGATCGGCGGGGTCCTCGGGGAGGCCCGGATACGCGGCGGGCGGCGCGAAGTACGAGTGGCAGCGCGCGAGGAACGACTCGAGGAGCTGCTTGAGCGCGGTCTCCTTGCTCTCGAAGTGCAAGTAGAACGCTCCCTTGGAGACGCCGGCGCGCCGCGCGATCTCCTCGACCTTGGCCCCCGCGAGCCCCTTCTCCGCGAAGACCTCCTCGGCCGCGCGCAGGAGCATGATCTTGGCTTTGGGATCCGCGATGCGTGACATGAGCCCCCTTTGATGACCGGCGGGTCAACTATAGGGGTTGGGTGCGGGACAGCAAGAGCCGACGAGAGCAGAAACAGGTGATGGAAATGGAAATGGAAATGCCGAGAAGAGACGAGCTCTGGCATTTCCATTTTCATTTCCATTTCCATCACCTGTTCTCTCGGTCTCCGGCTCTTCTCCATCAATCCCGAGTTCTTGCCCGTCAACGTTCCTACGTGCGATCCCCATCCTGATGGAAAGGGCCACCCCGACCCGCGACTCCGAGCTCGCCACTCTTCGACGCACGGCGGAGGATCTCGCCAAGACCCGCGGGCAGAAGCCGACCACCACGCACCTGCTTGCCGCGCTCGCCGGCGGACGCGACGACGCCGCGCAGCTCCTGCTCGATCGGCGGCTCGATGCCGACGTGCTGCTCAAGGCCGCGCGCGTCACCGTCGACGATGCCGCCGACGCGATCGCTCGCGCCATCCAGCGCGCGCGTGACCTCGCCGGACGCTCCGGCGCCGGGCGCACCGAGGCTCGTTCGGTCCACGTCCTCTTCTCTCTGTGCCAGGAGACCGGCACCGCGGCGCACCGCGCGCTCGTGCAGTGCGGCACCGACGTGACGCGCCTCCGTACCTCCGCGATGCAGCTCGCGATGGGCCTCGCGCCGCCGCGACGCATGACGACGCCGCCCGCGTCCGCGGCCGCGCGCACCAGCGGGATCATGCCGGTCGAGCGCGTCACGCCGAAGGCGACCGCGCCCGTGAAGGTCGTTTCGTCGCCTCCTCCTGTCGCCAAGATCAGCCCTCCGAGATCGGGCACGGGCACGGGCACGGGCACGGGCACGACCGAGATGCCGAAGGTGGAGTCACACGCTCCCAAGGGCAAGCGCAAGGAGCCCGCGAAGGAGCTGCCCAAGCCGAACAAGGCACGGCTCGAGCGGTTCGCGCTCGATCCCAAGCAGTTCCCGCTCCTCACGCAGCTCGGACAGAACCTCACGCAGCTCGCCGTGCGCGGAGAGCTCGATCCGGTCGTCGGGCGCGACGCGGAGATCGAGCGCGCGCTCGACGTGCTCGCCAAGCGCAACGCGAACAACGCGTGCCTCGTGGGCGCGCCCGGCGTCGGCAAGACGAGCGTCGTGCGCGGGCTCGCGGTGCGCATCGCCGAGGGCGACGACGTCGCATGCTTCGAGGACAAGATCCTCGTGAGCATCGAGCCGGCGGGCATGCTCGCGGGCACCGGCGTGCGCGGCTCGCTCGCCGAGCGCCTCGGTCAGCTCAAGGCGGAGATCGTCCGCTCGAAGGGACGCGTCATCCTCTTCTTCGACGAGATGCACGTACTCTTCGGCCAGGACGCCGGCGACGAGGCCTCGAGCGAGCTGCGCCTCGCGCTCGCGCGCGGCGAGATCGTGTGCATCGGCGCGACGACGGAGCTGGACTACCGCCGCGTCATCGACGCCGATCCCGGACTGTCCCGCTGTTTCACGCCGATCGAGGTCTGCGAGCTCTCGGCCGAGGAGGCGCTCCTCGCGATCGAAGGCATCGCGCCGCTGTTCGAGAAGCATCACGGCTGCGCGTACGACGAGAACGCGCTCGCGAAGGCGATCACGTGGAGCGTGCGCTACCTGCCGAGCAAGGCGCTGCCCGACAAGGCCGTTCAGATCCTCGATCTCGCCGGTGCGCGCGCGCGCCGGCGCGGCGGGCGGCATGTCGAGCCCGCGCACGTCGCCGAGGTCGTGAGCGAGCTCGCCGGCGTCCCCGAAGAGCGCCTCTTGGAGAGCGATTCCGAGCGTCTGCTCCGTCTCGAGGAGCTGCTCGGCAACCGCATCGTCGGTCACACGAACGCGCTCGAGCGCATCGCGCACGTCCTGCGCCGCAATGCCTCGGGCTTCCGATCGCGGCGTCCGATCGGCACGTTCCTGCTGCTCGGACCGACGGGCGTCGGCAAGACCGAGACGGCCAAGGCGATCGCCGAATGCCTGTTCCACTCGGCCGACGCGATGACGCGCCTCGATCTCTCGGAGTACGCCGAATCGCATGCGATCGCGCGGCTCGTCGGCGCGCCTCCTGGTTACGTGGGTCACGAGGCAGGCGGACAGCTCACCGAGTCGGTGCGGCGCCGGCCGTATCAGGTGATCCTCCTCGACGAGATCGAGAAGGCGCATCGCGACGTGCTCGAGGGCTTCCTCGGCGTGTTCGACGAAGGGCGACTCACCGACGGACGCGGGCGGACGGTGGATTTCACCAACACGGTGATCCTCCTCACTTCGAACATCGGCGCAGATCTCTCGCCGACGACCACCTCTCGCGCGCGCATCGGTTTCGGGCCTGCCCAGCCACGCCGCGACGTTCGCGAGCGGGAAATCGCGACGTATCAGAACGCAGTCACGGAGGCGGCACGGCGTGCGCTCCCGCCCGAGCTGTTCAATCGTCTCGACGAGGTGCTGGCCTTCGCGCCCCTCTCGCGCGAGGACGTCGCCGAGGTCGCACGCCGGATCCTGAAAGGTCTCGCCGTCGAGCTCGAGCGAGCGCGCGGCGTGAAGCTCGACGCCAGCGACGCCGCCGTCGACGCGCTGCTCGATGCCGGTGGGTTCGACCCCGAGATGGGCGCGCGCCCGATGCGGCGCGCGATCGGCCGACACATCGAGGCTCCGATCGCGGAGATGATCCTGAAGGGCCTGCTCAGCCGCGGCGACGTCGCCACCGTGGACGTCGAAGCCGGCCGAATCATCGTCGATGCCGTGACGCCGGCAGCCAAGCAGGCCTGAGGTACGGTGCTACAATCGACGTCCCCGTGCGTTCGCTTCTCGTCGCCCTGATCGCTGCCGCCTCGGCGGTAGCGTGCACCCCGAACGGCGCGGCGACGCCGAAGGCTCCGCGGTCGCAAGCTCGGCTTGCCGCGGCGACGCCCGCCGGCGCGCCGGAGGAGGCGCCGAGGACGTACACGCCGCGCAAGGCGAAGCTCCGGTACGAGATCCACGGTCGTCCGTTCCCGCTGCCGCTCGTGACGGGCACCATCGCCGGTCAGCCCGTGCTGATGCTCGTCGATACGGGCGCGAACTCGCACGTGATCGCCGGCTGGCTCGCGCGGAAGCTCGGACTGCCGATGAAGAAGCTCGGCGACATCGGCACGGATCACGTCGGGAAGACGATCGCCACGTTCCGCGTCGAGAAGCCCGAGCTCGCCATCGACGAGTGGGGCCCGCTCGCGCCGATGGCGGTGCTCGCGACCGAGGTGCCGGACGTGATCGAGAAGCTCGGCATCGGCGCCTTCATCTCGCCGCAGCGGCTCGTCGAAGAAGGCGACTCCGTCGTGCTCGATCTCGCCAAGGGCGAGCTGCGGCCTGCGTGGTGGGACGAAGCGCACTACGAGCTGTCGGCGAGCGGCGTTCCGCTCGTCATCGGCGAGGCACGCGCGTGCGAGGAGACCGAGGGCCCGATCAAGGGTCTCGCGTTCGTCCTGCCCGCGACGGTGGACTCGCAGCGCGTGGAGCTCCTGCTCGATACGGGCGCGCAGCACTCCGACGTGTTCACGACGTCATTTGCCGGCCAGAGGCTCGCGGCGCAGAGCACGGTGAACAAGGAGCCGATGTACACGGCGTCGGGGAAGATCTCCGCGCGCAAGCTGAAGGGCGCGCGCGTGGGCGCCGGCTCGTTCTCCATCACGACGGACGTGGATCTCATCGGCGGCGCTGCCGATTCGTCGTGCCCGCGCGACGGCGTGCTCGCGATGGACGTGCTGCGTTCTTGCGCGCTGCTGCTGGGGCGCCAGCGCGTGTACGGGCGATGTGCGCCGCCGGCGATCGATCCGCGTTAGCCGCGCTAGCGGAGGATCTCGTCGATCGGCGCGCCGCGCCGCGAGCCGTGCACCGCGGGCAGCCCGAGGATCACGCGGATGGTGGGCGCGATGTCGATCAACGTGTGATTGCGCGTCGGGCAGATCACGCCGCGCGCGGGCACGCGAGCGCCGAACGCGAGCACGAACGTTCGTGACGAGTCGTAGCGCAGCGACGTGTGGTCCTTGAAGTCGTCGTTGCGTCCGTGGTCGGTCGTGACGATGACCGTCGTTCGGTCGCGGGCTTCGCTCTCTGCGATGGCATCGGCGAGCTGACCGATGACCGCATCCGCTTCGCGAAGCGCATTCGCGTAGGCGACGAGATCGTCGCGGTGCGCCCATTCGTCCGCATCGACGAGTCCGACGTGGAACAGCGCCGGCGAGTGCTCGCGGAAGTACTGGAGCGCGATGGGCGCGGTGAAGCGATCGGGCCGGTAATTTCCGGTGCTGGGGAACGGGTCCGCCGCATCGGCGGCGTCGAGGAGCGCTGCGAATGCGCTGCCCGCCGGCCGCTCGGCGGGCCATTCGAACCGCCCGGCGGAGACGAGCACGCCGGAGTCGCCGCGCGAGACGGCGCGATCGATCTGCGGCCACGAGCTGATGCTGGCGACGGGACCGAGACCGGCGCGCACAGCCTCGTCGAGCACGGTCGGCGCCGTCGTGCGATCGCAGTCGTTGCTGGTGCAGGTCGTCGCGTGGCCGCTGAAGATCTCGAGGTACCCGGGCAACGAGATGTTCGCCGCGCTCGCCGTCTGGACGATGCCGCAACCGTCGCCGCCCGCGCCGAGGGCGACGCCCTGCGCTGCGACGAGGGCGCGCGTGCGCGGCATGAGCGCGCCGAGGTCGCCCGGTCCGCGCTGCGCACCTTCGAGCTCGGCGCGAAGTGCCGGCGCGAACACGTCCTGCCATCGGACGCCGTCGATCGTCACGACGACCACGTGCGCATCGGTCAAGGCGGGCGCCGGCGCGGTCGACTCCGTCGCGACGGTCGAGCCCTCCGTCCCTTCCGGGTCGTCCTGCACCCCGAGATAGATCGCCGACCCGGCCTCGCCGCAGCTCGGAAGTAGCGCGGTCGCGCCGACCACGCCCGCGACGCAGGACGCATGAAGCAGGGACTGGAAATGCGTTCGTCGCACCACGGATCATCCGTGCTGCAGCGAAAACCGGGCCACGCGGCGTCCGTGTACTTTCCCCGTAATCTTTGTGGATGAGCTGCGCGCCCACACCACCGCAACTGAGGAGAGCTGCCACGCGTGCGCAACCGCGACGCGCCCCCGCCCCCAATGCTAAGGGCACCGAAGCATCCGCGCCGGGGCTCCGCCCCTCCCTGCGCAAAATGCTTCGACCACCAAATTGGTGGTCTAACTATTTCGGAGACCGGGCCCGGAGTCGGCGCCTCGGCGCTAAAAATGCTTAGGCCACCAATTTGGTGGTCGAAGCATCTGGCCGCGAGGAGGCGAGGGCCCCGGAGCGGGGCGGAGCTCCTTCGGTGACCTGACTAGTTTGCCGGGTCACGGCGTCAGGCGCGCGATCGGCATGCGCGCCGCGGAGGGGCCGACGATCTCCTCGATCGGACGGCCCGACTCCGGCGACGTGTCCTGGCGGAGGCCGACCAGCTGGCGGACCGTCGGGGCGATATCCGCGAGCGTGACGTCGCGCGACGGGCAGACCACGCCGCGTGATGCGACGCGCGCGCCGATCGCGATCACGAACGTCCGCGCCGACGTGAGGCTGAAGCTGCCGTGGTGCTGGAAGTCACGGTTGCGACCGTGATCGGTCGTCACGATGAGGG
>JAQBQJ010000487.1 GCA_028287065.1 Labilithrix sp.
TCCTCGGCGGCAACTTCCTCCGCGTGTTCGAGGCCGCCGAGGCGTACGCGCGATCGACCGGCACGACGCTCTCGGGCGACGGCAGCACGCGCCGCATCGGTCAGTAGACCGCTCACGGTGCGCATCGGCTCGAACGACCTGCGCCTCCGTGTCGGCAAGCCGCTCCCGAACGAGCGACTCGCCCAGGAATGGCGCACGCTCTCGCGTGGATGACCGGTAAACTGAGGGGGACGCATGACGGGCTTTCGCAAGAACCTCACGCCGGCGGAGCGCGAACACTGGCGCGAGAAGCGACGCCGCTCGTGGGAGCGCCTCGATCCGCGCCGAAGGGACCGTGAGCATGTGCTTGCATAATGCACGCAGGAACGAGTTCCTCCTCATGGGCGTCGATCGCCTGATCAAGAACCCGGCGAAGCGCGGGAAGAAGCGCGACAAGGAAGCCGAGCTGCCGCGCGAGCTGCGCGGACCGGTCGCGCGCGGCCCGGCCGGACTGCCCGAAGCGGCAAGGCGATGAACGGTAAGCGCATCGTGCTCACCGGCGCGAGCCGCGGCATCGGCCGGGAGACGGCGCTCGCGCTCGGGCGCATGGGCGCGGACCTCTCGCTCGTCGTTCGCGATCCGGAGCGCGGAGAGGCCGTCGCAGCGGAAGTGCGCGCGCTCGGCGGCGGCGGCGACGTCGCGGTCTTCATCGCCGATCTCTCGTCGATGGCCGAGGTCCGTCGCGTCGCTTCGGAGATCCTCGCGAAGCACGACACCATCGACGTCCTCGTCAACAACGCCGGCGCGCTGCTGATGGATCGGCAGACGACGAAGGACGGCTTCGAGGCGACGTTCGCCACGAATCACCTCGGCTACTTCCTCCTCACGAAGCTCCTCCTCGATGCGGTCGAGAAGGCGCCTGCGGGCCGGATCGTGAACGTGGCATCCGAAGCCCACCATCGCGGCTCGATCCCGTTCGACGATCTGATGAGCGAGAAGGGCTACGCGGGCTGGCGTGCGTACTCGAGCTCGAAGCTCGCCAATATCCTCTTCACGAGCGAGCTCGCGCGCAGGCTCGAGGCCAAGAGTCCGAAGAGCCGCGTCACCACCAACTCACTCCACCCCGGCGTCATCGCGTCCGGCTTCGCGCACAACAACAAGGGGCTCGTCGGCCTCCTCGCGAAGGTCGCGGCGCCCTTTCTCATGTCGTCCGAGGACGGCGCGAAGACGACCATCTTCCTCGCGACCGCCCCGTCCGTCGCCGCGACGAGCGGGAAATACTTCGCGAAGAGCAAGCCGAAGACGCCCTCGCGCGAGGCCCGCGATCCCGCCGTGGCGAGGCGCCTCTGGGACGCGAGCGAGGAGCTCGTCGGCCGTGGCGCGTAGAGCCGGCGTGCTCTGGCGCATGCCCATCGAGGGGATGTAAGGAAGGCGATGTGATCGATGCGCTACGAAGGAAAGCTCTATCGCCCGCCGTCCGAGTCCGACGCGTACATCCTGCAGGCGACGATTGGGTGCAGCTGGAACCACTGCACGTACTGCGACATGTACCGGGACAAGACGTTCCGCATCCGGGACCTCGCAGCCACGCTCGAGGACCTCGACGTCGCGGGTCGCGTGCACGGTGACGAGGTCGAGAAGCTCTTCGTCGCCGACGGCGACGCGCTGCTGCTCCCGATGGATCACTGGCGGCCGATCCTCGAGCGCGCGCGACGTGTGTTCCCTCGCCTGCGTCGGGTGTCCTGCTACGCCATGGCGCGCAACGTCCTCGAGAAGACCGACGCCGAGCTCGCCGAGCTGCGCGCGGCCGGGCTCTCGCTGCTCTACATCGGTCCAGAGTCCGGCGACGACGCGACGCTGAAGCGGATCGCGAAAGGCGACGACGCGGCCGCGCATGTGCTCGCCGCCGAACGCGCGCACGCCGCCGGGATGAAGCTGAGCGTCATCGCGCTGCTCGGGATCGCGATGGACCGGAGCGAGGAGCATGCGCGCGCGACCGCCGAGCTGGTCACGAAGATGGATCCGGCCTTCTTCTCGGCGCTCACCGTCACGATCGTGGAAGGCACGCCGCTCGACCGGCTCGCGAAGAAGGGACGCTTCGAGGTCCCTCCCGTGCCGGCCCTCTTGCGCGAGCTCCGCACGATCGTGAGCGAGGCGCGCCCGACGGACACCGTGTTCCGTACGAACCACGCGTCCAACTACCTGCCGCTCGGCGGCGATCTCCCGCGCGATCGCGCCCGCATCGTGGCCGTCATCGACGCGGCCCTGGAAGGCAGGATCCCGCTCCGGCCGGAGGCCCGGCGCGGGCTCTGACTCTGAGGATCCTCGGGGATCCGAGCTTCAGAGCGTCTTGAGGTACTCGATGACCGCGGCGCGATCGTCCGCGCTCAGGCCGTCGCCGTACGTGTGCCCCGAATTCGCGTAGCCGATCTGCGTGGTGTCGTAGATCGCGTGGCTCGTGTTCGGATCCGGCTCGTCCTTCTTTCCGTGGTCGAGCGCGGTGAACAGCCAGCCAAGGGCGGCCGCGTCGTAATCCTTCGAGTCGAACGAACGCGTCCAGTACGTGGGGCGCTGCGTGCTGTCGAGGAGCGCGGCGATCGTCGGCACCGAGCCGTTGTGGAGGTACGGCGCCGTCGCCCAGATGCCGTCGAGCGGAGGGGCGACGTACCCCTTCTGCGGCTCGAGGCGCGCGATGTCTCCGAAGAACGAGTCCTTGAACCACGCGACGTACGGACCCGCGAACTGCGCGGTCCCCGACGCGAGCAAGGGATCGGTTCCGATCTCCTCCGTCGAGAGGAGGCGGTTCGGATACTGGCCGCCGTCGCCGTAGGTGCCGTGGCAGCGCGAGCACGTCCCTTCGAACACCGTGCGCCCACGGCCGGCGAGCGTGCGATCGATCGGAAACGGATACGCGGGCGGATCGAGGTTCGCGATCCAGCTCCGGATGTCCGCGAAGTACGCGTCGATCGCCTTCGACTCCTCGACGGAGCTCGTGCACAGGACCGAGGCGGTCATCATGATGCGTGCATGATCCCCGCGTCCGCCGCCGACGTAGAACATCGACGTCTTCTTCTTCATGCGCCACCACGGCGGGACGTCGACCGGTAGATCGACCGGCGGCGGCACGTCGAGGAGCGGCGTCTTGCTCCACGCCATCGTCTTCGGATCGTGATGGGCGAAGAGGACCGCGGTGAAGCCGTCGGCCGGGTTCGGACCGCGCGTGCTGAGCACCGAGTACGGCGCGACGGTATCGACGCGCTCCTTCCACTTCATCCACTCGGCGCGCTCCTTCGGATCGGTCAGGAGCGCACCGACGTAGCCGGTCGACTGGATCCGTGAGGCCGCGTCGTCCGTGTAGTCGCCGTCCGCCGCGCCGAGCCCGACGACGAGCTTGCCGTTGATCCGACCCGCGTGGCACGTGAGGCAATTGGAGGTCACGAGCTCCACGCCGTCCTTCGTCGTCATCGCCGTGAAGTCGTACGCGAGCGTCGCGTTGCGTCCTTCGCGGCCGGGGATCTTCTTGTCCTCGGCGACGGTCGGGAACACCTGCGAGTAGGCCGAGTACGGGATTCCGCACGGCACGTAGGCCTCGTTGACGAGCGCGCGGTAGCCCTTCGCGGGATCGCCCGTGCGCTGCGGTTCGGCGGCGAGCGTGACGGGCGGATACGACGACTCGGCGTCGGGAGCGCCGGCTTCGATCGGTTCGGGCGCGGGAGAGGCGGCGTCGTTCTTCGTGGCGGAGCACGCCTCGATGCCTGCGAGCGCGGCGACCGCGACGAGACCAGCGGCGACGTAAGAAAAGGTCTTCACGGCGGTGCGATAGCAGAGCTCGGATCACGCCGCCATTGCGCCGTCTTCGGCACAGCGCCCGCGATGGTCCGCGCGATCCACCCCTCGATGGCAGCGCGCTACGGCGCGCGCGTCGCTCGTTGCCCAGCGCGGACATGCGAACCACGGATTCGCACGGCATGGTTCGTGCTCCGCACGCACGCGTGCTGGCCCGTTGGTTTCCTCTCAGCGTCGTGGCGCTCGTGTCGGTCGTGTCGGGCGTCGTGTCGTGCTCCGAGGCGGATCACAGCGCAGACACGATGCCCGCCGACGAGCATGCGGGACACGGCGAGTCGACGACGGGGACCGCGACAGGAGCGCTCGGCCCTTCGTGCGACGAGGACAATCCCATTCACGAGGCGGCGCCAGGTGCCATCGACCGGACCTTGCCCGACGCGATCGTCCAGTTCGAGCGGCAGCTGAAATGGGGATGCGCGCATCGCGAGTGGCACGAGTCGCGTCAGTGGGATTACATCGCGAACGATCCGAAGCAGGCCGACCGCTACACCTACGCGAAGATGATGGGCTGGAAGGCCGCCGATCGTCAGGAAGGCGTGTTGGGCAGCGGCCTCGACTTCCTCGCGATGCACCGGGCGATGGTCGTGACGCTGCGCGATCGTTTTCCGGAGCAGGCCCACCTCTTCGAGGGGTGGGCCGCCGTGCCGATCGCGAGCACCGCCGCGGATCCTCTCCCGGCGACCGGTCCCGACGGCGGCGCGCCGACTCCGTTCTACGTCGGCATGAAGCAGGCCATCACGCGCGTCGAGACCGACCCGGCGAGCTTCGCGACCGACGACGAGCTCGGTCTCTTCATCGAGACGCGTCACCGGCCCACGCCCGGCAAACCGTTCGATCAGACACAAGACCTCACGACCGGGCTACACGCGTTCATCCACTCGCGCTTCGATGATCTCCGAAGCCCGATCCACATGGAGCTCTTCAGCCGGAACATCGAGAACGAGACGTTCTTCCGGTTCCACGGATGGATCGACCGGATCTGGACGCAGTGGCGGACGGCCCACGGTCTCGACGACGCGAAGGACGCCGCCTACGGCGAAGCCATGCACCACGCGTGTATGCACATGGGACTCGCGGCGTGGGATGGCGCCCGCGGAACGTGCACGAAGTAAAAATGCGCGGAGGGGCCTGAACGCACCGGCCGGCGTGGCCGTTCCCCGTTCGATGCATACCCAGCGCCTCCGCGAGCTCCACCTCGAGGACAGCGAGCTCCAGAGGCGAGCAGGCCTTCTCGAGGACGCAGAACGCGTCGCACACATTGGTAGCTGGGAGTGGGTGATCGGCACCGGCAAAACGCGCTGGTCGGACGAGAGCTTCCGGACGCTCGGCCACGAGCCGGGCGCGATCGAGCCGTCGTTCGAGCTCTTCATGGACCACGTGGTACCCGAGGACCGCGCGCAGACCGCGGAGATCCTCGAGCGCGTGGTCGGAAGTGGACGCGGCGAGACCGTCGAGCTGCGCGTGCGACGACACGACGACACGGTCCGCGACCTGAGCATCCGCATCGAGGTGCTCGTCGACCGCGCCGGCAAGGCCGCACGGCTCGTGGGCGTCATGCAGGACGTCACGGAGCGGAACGAGATCCTCGCTGCGCGCGCGAATGCCGAGCGCAAACAGGCGGCGCTCGTGAAGGAGCTCGAGGAGGTGAACCGCGAGCTCGGCGAGTTCGCGTACGTCGTGTCGCACGATTTGAAGGCCCCGCTCCGCGGCATCGGCTCACTCGCGGACTGGATCGCGCGTGATCAGCGCGATCGCCTCGACGGCGACGGCAAGGAGCAGCTCGACCTGTTGCTCGGACGTGTGAAGCGCATGAACGAGCTCATCGAAGGCATCCTTCGTTACTCGCGGATCGGCCGCGCGAAGGAGGAGATCGTGACGCTCGACACGCGCCAGATCTGCGCCGAGGTGATCGACCTGATCGCGCCGCCGCCGCACGTCAGCGTCTTCATCGACGGCGCGATGCCTTCGGTGCGCACCGCGCGGACCCAGCTCGCGCAGGTCTTCCAGAACCTGATCGGCAACGCGATCAAGTTCTGCGACAAGGCCACGGGCGAGGTGCGTGTCTCGTGCGTCGAGGAGCCGGCGCGTTACGTGTTCACGACCAGCGACAACGGCCCCGGCATCGAGGCCCGTCACTTCCAGCGCATCTTCCATATTTTCCAGACGTTGGCGCCCCGCGACAAGACCCAGAACACCGGCATCGGCCTGTCGATCGTGAAGAAGATCGTCGAGACGATGGGCGGCCAGATCTGGGTCGAGTCTACGGTCGGCGCCGGCAGCCGCTTCTCCTTCACCATCCCCAAGAACGCAGAGAGCACGTGATGCGAACCGATCGAGTCATTCTCCTCGTCGAAGACGACGCCGTGGACCAGATGACCGTGCGCCGCGCGCTGCGCGAGCTGCGCATCTCGAACCCGCTCGTCATCGCCGAAAGCGGCGAGGAGGCGCTCGCGATGCTCGAGAGCTTCGAGGAGCTGCCGTGCATGACGTTGCTCGACATCAACATGCCGCGCATGAACGGCCTCGAGCTGCTCGCGGCGATGAAAGCAGACGAGCGCCTCCGCCGCATTCCGGTGGTCATGCTGACGACGTCGACGGATGACCGCGATCGCTTCGACAGCTTCGACAGGAGCGTGGCCGGCTACATGGTCAAGCCCGTCGACTATCCGCAATTCGTCGAGCTGATGCGGACACTCGACCTCTACTGGACGATCTCCGAGGCTGCGTGAACGCCGAGCGCCTCCGCATCCTCGTGGTCGAGGATGACGTCGTCGACCAACTCGCCGTGCGGCGCGTCGTTCGCGATGCGCCACTCCCGTACGACCTCGTGGTCGTGAGCTCCGTGGCCGAAGCGGCGAACGCGCTCGCTTCGGCGCAGCTCGACGCCATCGTCACCGACTTCGCGCTCGGTGATGGCAGCGCGCTCGACGTGCTCTCGGCGGCGGGGGACTTGCCGGTGATCGTCGTGACGGGCGCCGGCGATCAGGAGAAGGCGACGTCGGCCTTGAAGGCCGGTGCGTCCGACTACCTCGTGAAGGACGCGCGTCACGGTCATCTCAGCGCCCTCGGCGGCGCGATCGACCGCGCCATCCGCATGAAGGCGCAGGATCGGCGGGTGAAGATGCTCGTCCACGTCCTCACGCACATCGGTGAGGCCGTCTCCGTCTGCGCGCCCGACGGCCGTATGGTCTTCGTGAATCGCGCGTTCTGCGAGATGTACGGATGGACCGAGCGAGAGGTCCTCGGCAAGAGCCTCGCCTCGGTGTGGCCGGCAGGAGCCTGCTCGGTGTACGCCGACGGCGACGACGCGCGATCGCAAGGCACCGTGCTGGCGACGAAGGACGGTCGCCACCTCGCGACGGGTCTCACGCAATCCGCGGTCCACGACGACGCCGGCAAGCTCATCGCGACCGTGCGCATCATGCGTGACGTCAGCGAGCGCAATCGCATCGAACGCGAGCTCCGTCTCGCGAACGGCGCGCTCGAGCGGAGCCGCGCCGCCTTCGAGGAGCTGGCGATCCGCGACGAGCTGACGGGCCTGTACAACCGGCGGGAGCTCAGCCGGCGACTCGAGATGGAGACCTCGCGTGCATTGCGCACGCTGCGACCGTTCTCGTTCCTGCTGCTCGACGTCGATCACTTCAAGTCGGTCAACGATCGCTACGGTCATTCCGCCGGAGACGAGGTGCTGCGACGAGTCTCGCTGCTCATCGAAGGAGAGCTGCGCATCACCGATACCGCCGCGCGTTACGGCGGCGAGGAGATCGCGGTCATCCTGCCCGACACGTCGGCGGAGCACGCGACGGCGGTGGCCCAGCGGCTGCGCGAGCGGCTCGAGGCAGAGCCGATCGCGATCGGCTCGGGCGCACCGATCACGGTGACGGCGAGCTTCGGCGTCGCGACGCTCGCGTGCGATGCCGCTTCTCCGCAGGCGGTGTTCGCCGCAGCGGACGAGGCGCTCTACGAAGCGAAGGCGACCGGCCGAAACCGGGTAGTTACGCGCGTCGCGATGCGCAAAGCTGCCTGAGGTCCTCAGGACGATCGTCCTCAGGTGCGCCGCTCGCCCACAAATGAGCGTGCGCAGATCTTGGCCGTGGGTTTGCTCGTCCGTTACCCCCGATCGGGTGGGGGCAACCAGCATGAACAAGGCGACGTCGTTCCTCGAGCCCGAGGGCTCGAATGCTCCCCGCATCGTGACGCTGCTCCCTGGCGTGCGTGTGACCGAAGTCGCCGACGCGTGTCGAAGCGCAGCGCTCGGCTTTGCGTGGGGCGCTCATCACGGTTGGGGGCGACGCGAGCTCGCGCGCTGGCTCGTGGGTCCCTACGCGCGAGCCGCAGCGGCGACGCGCTCGCTGCGCGTATCGGGCATGCGACCGGCCGTCATCGTCCGGCCGCTGACGGAAGATACGATCGAGGAGCTGCTCCGGCGCGCGCGCGCGGAGGTCATCGAGGTCCTTCGAGGCGTGTGGTCGTGGACGCATGACGGAGCGACGGTGCGTGCACGCATCGACGAGGGTCTGGTCGCGGGCATCGTCGACGACGCATCGAACCTGGGCTTCGCGCCGGTCGACCAACCGCGCATGCGCCTGGTCGATCGGGTTCGCTCACTGTTCATCGCCGACTACCTGACGCGCCCGACGGAGTACGCAGCGTTCGTGGTGTGCCCGGAGTGCGACGGCGCAACGTTCGACGGGGGGCTGTACCACGTCGACTGCATGAGACCGCGCCGCACGGTCCTTCGGCGGAGAGCGGTGCGGGACGTGGCGCTGCCGGGTGAGACCGAGTTGGCTCTGCCGGACTTCGGCGTCGCGGAGATTTAGAAGAGAACAGGGAACAGGAACAGGAACAGGAACAGGAACGTGAATTTCGCGCGGCTGCCGCCGCCCGCGCGTGACGGGGGCGGGGGAATTCCGATTCCCATCCCTGTTCCTGTTCCTGTTCCCTGTTCTC
>JAQBQJ010000505.1 GCA_028287065.1 Labilithrix sp.
CAGATGACGCCGGCCTTCAGCTTCGTCGCCATGTAGAAGATCTTCGCGCCCTTGTCGGTCCAGATGCCGGCGGAGAGGCCGTACATCGTGTTGTTCGCCTTCTCGACCGCCTCGTCCGGCGTGCGGACCGGCATGATGGTGAGGACCGGTCCGAAGATCTCCTCGCGTGCGACGCGGCTCGACATGCTCGCGCCCGTGAAGAACGTGGGGGCGAACCAGTAGCCCTTGTCGGGGATCTTGCACGGCGCGCTGTAGCGCTCGCAGCCCTCGGACTCGCCGGCTTCGACGAGCTCGCGGATGCGCGCGAGCTGGGCCTTCGAGTTGATGGCGCCGACGTCCGTGTTCTTGTCGAGCGGATCGCCGAGCCGCAGCGTCGCCATGCGGTCGCGCAGCTTCTTCACGATGATGTCGTGGACGCTCTCCTCGACGAGGAGACGCGAGCCGGCGCAGCACACGTGACCCTGGTTGAAGTAGATGCCGTTGACGATGCCGTCGACCGCCTGATCGATCGGCGCATCGGCGAAGACGATGTTCGCGGCCTTGCCGCCGAGCTCCAGCGTGAGGCGCTTGTGGCTGCCGGCGATGGCCCTCTGGATCCGCTTGCCCACGTCGGTCGATCCCGTGAAGGCGATCTTGTTCACGTCCGGGTGGTTCACGAGCGCAGCGCCCGTCTCGCCCGCGCCGGTCACGATGTTGACGACGCCGGGAGGCAGCTCCGCCTCCTCGATGATCTTCGCGAGGAGCAGCGCGGTGAGCGGCGTGGTCTCGGCGGGCTTCAGGACGACGGTGTTGCCGCACGCGAGCGCGGGCGCGATCTTCCACGCCGCCATGAGCAGCGGGAAGTTCCACGGGATGATCTGCCCGGCGACGCCGAGCGGGCGCGCGCGCCGTCCCTGGAACGCGTAGTCGAGCTTGTCGGCCCAACCCGCGTGATAGAAGAAGTGCGCCGCGGCGAGCGGGATGTCGACGTCGCGCGACTCCTTGATCGGTTTGCCGCCATCCATCGACTCGACGATCGCGAGCTCGCGCGCCTTCTCCTGGATCGCGCGCGCGATGCGAAAGATGTATTTTGCACGGTCTGCGCCGCGCATCTTCGACCAGTACTTGTCGTAGGCCTCGCGGGCGGCCTTCACGGCGTCGTCGACGTCCTGCGCGTTCGCCTCCGCGACCTCGGAGAGCACCTGCTCGCTGCTCGGGCTGATGGTCGGGAAGAACTTGCCGCTGCGCGGGGTGACCCAGCGGCCGCCGATGAAGAGCCCGTACTTCGGGTCGATGCGGACGTGGTCGGGGGACTCCGGCGCGGGCGCGTAGTCCCAGGCGGATCCGAACTCGAGCGCCGCGCTCTTCGCGTTGCCGCGGGTCCCCTCGAGCACCTCGCCCTCACGCTTCGTGATCGTGTGCGACATGTTGGAGGGAGAGCTTATCACCGCCTGCTACTCGGAGTAGCGGCGGATGCGGCACGCCGTCAGTCCTTCGAGAAGTCGTCGCCGGCCTGGTAGTTGCCGGTGCGCTCCTTCTCGAGCTGCATCAGGACGTCGTTGAGGAGCGCGCTCGCGCCGAAGCGGAAGAGATCCGGCGTGAGCCACGCATCGCCGAGCGTCTCCTTCACGATGACGAGATAGTGAAGCGCCTGCTTCGACGTGCGCACGCCGCCTGCGGGCTTCATGCCGATGCGGCGACCCGTGGCGTAGAAGTGATCGCGGATCACCTCGAGCATGAGCAGCGTGACGGGCGGCGTGGCCGCGGGCTGGATCTTGCCGGTCGACGTCTTGATGAAGTCGGCGCCGGCGGCGATCGCGAGCTCGCTCGCCTTGCGGATCATGTCGTACGAACCGAGCTCGCCGGTCTCGAGGATCACCTTGAGGTGCGCGGGCCCGCAGGCCTCTTTCGTCGCGGCGATCTCGTCGTAGACCTTCGTGTAGTCGCCGACGAGCATCGCGCCGCGATCGATGACCATGTCGATCTCGTCGGCGCCGAACTCGACTGCGCGACGCGTGTCGTCGAGCTTGATGTCGAGCGGCGATTGTCCGCTCGGGAATGCCGTCGCGACGCTCGCGACCTTCACCGCCGATCCGGCGAGGACCTCCTTCGCGGTCGAGACGTGGTTCGGGTACACGCAGATCGCCGCGCACGGCCCGATCGACGGATCGGTGTCGAGCGGACGGAGCGCCTTCTGACACAGCTGGCGGACCTTGCCCGAAGTGTCCTTACCTTCGAGCGTGGTGAGGTCCATCATCGCGACGGCGAGCTTCAGACCGGCGACCTTCGTCGCCTTCTTGATCGATCGCTTCGCGAACGACGCGGCTCGCTCTTCGAGCGCCACCGCGTCGACGGCCGGCGGCGCGAACAACGCGTACATGGAGCCGCCTGTGGCGCGCGGCGCTCCGGCCTTGAAGAGCGAAGACCCGGTGCCGTTCCCGTTGCCGTTCTCGTGAGTGCTCACGAGACCCAGGTTATCACGGCTCTAACTCACCGAACGCGATCCTCGTACCTCGGATCGTGCTCGGTGATTTAGCTCCTACCCTTGTGGGGACTTCGTCCCCCTCGCTCGCAGGCTCGCGAGCCTTGAGGATCGTTGCGCAGCAACGAGGGGGCCTACGGCCCCACCTGAGTGAAAGCTAAAGGGACGAGCACGATTCGAGGGACGAGAATCCTGCTCGTCCCTTTAGCGCGGCCCGGCTCACTTCCACTTGATGCTGCAGCCGAACGCGGTCGTCTCGAGAACGGGCGGATCCTTGCCGTCGAGCAGGGCGTCGAGCGCGTTCTTCAGGTCGTGCGAGGTGACGCGCGCCGCGTCGCGATGGTTGTCGTCGATGCGGCCGTGGTAGCGGAGCTTGCGGGCCTCGTCGAAGACGTAGGCCTCGGGCGTGAACCGCGCGCCGAGCGTGCGGACGAGCGCCTGCGAGTCGTCGCGGACGTATGGGAACGGAAATCCGCGCTCGCGTGCGCGAGCCTTCATCGGCTGCAGGCCGTCGTCCGGATAGCGCGTCGCGTCGTTGGCGTTGACGGCCATGAACGCGACGTCGCGCGCGGCGTACTCGTTCGCGAGCGCGACCATGCGGGGCTCGTATGCGATCACGTACGGGCAGTGGTTGCACGAGACGAGGAGGACGAAGAGCTTCCCCTTCACACCGGCGAGGGAGTGGTTCCGATCGTCGGTGCCCGGCAAATCGAACGGCGGGCACGGTGCAAGGAGCTCGAGGGCCATGGTGCGGAAGCTAGTGCGCGCGGGCGGCGGGTTCAACCGGGGCGCGCGAGGGCGCCGTGCGCGGATGGCCGGCGCGGTGCCGACACGCTATCCTCGGCGCGGATGATCGCAAGGAACCGGCGCCGCCATGCCGTTGCGTTCATGCTCGCGGGGTTGTCGCTCGCCGCGGTGGCGTCTGCGGAGGCATGCGGCTTCGACGGCGAAGGGCAGCCGCTCCCGCCGTTCGTGCAGGGCGATGCGACCGACGTCGTGCCGTCGCTTCCGGTGCTCGACGGCGCGAGGCCGGACGCGGGCGGGCTCGTCTGCCCACCCGTCGCCACCGTCATCCCCGACGGCGGAGAACGCCAGGTCTACGCGGTGCATCGAAGGGCTTCGCTCGCGAGCGACGCGGGCGCGACCGACGCGGACGCCGGCGACGCAGACGCCGGCGACCCTCGGGACGCGGATGCAGGCGACGCTGCATTTCCGCTTCCCGATACGAGCGCGTGGCGCGGGTGCACGTCGTTCGTGCTCGACCGCACGACGGCGGCGCAGGAGGTGAAGGACGACGGCGGCGTCGTGAAGGCGAGCGCACGCGTCGCGCTCGAATGGGACGAGACCGCGCTCTACGTGGCGATCGACGTGGACGATCCCGTGGTCGAAGGGATCTCGAATGACCCGTACGCGAACGATTCGTTCGAGATCTACGCGTCGGGCTTCGGAACGGTCCGAACCGGCGACTACACGAAGCTCGATCATCACTACATCGTCGATCACAGCGGAGCGAGCTTCGACTACTCGGCGGACATCCTGAATCCGAAGCCGTATCCTTCGCGGACGGTGCGGACGCCGGCGGGCTATCGCATCGAGGCGCGCATCGGCGCCGACGAGCTCGGCGGGCCGCTGGGCGCCGGTGAGACGCTTTGGTTCGACGCCCTGCTCAACGACGGCATCATGCAGCGCAAGTACCTGGTCTGGGCGATGACGCCGCACGCATCGTGCTCGTGCGACGCATGCGCCTGCAACTACTCGCCGGCGTACGACACGCTGCTGTTCGCGCCGTTCACGCTCGTGCCCTGATCACTTCTTCTTGCGGAGGCGCTCCTCGGCGACGAAGTCGCGCGAAGCGAAGAGCGCGCAGTCGCAATAGCCCTGCCGCGCGATGTCCTCGTGATGAGGCGTGCACGGGCAGACCATGGCGGAGCCCTTCGACTTCGAGTCCTCGACGTCGGCGCACGGGCAGTACATGCGACCGTGCGCGACGAGGTTCTCGGCGAGCCCCTGGACGACGTTCTCGACGACGGCCTCCTCTGGATAGAGGCCGTACTTCCCCTTCGCGACGTAGGTCGCCACGAATTTGCGCACGCGCAGAAGCGCGGCGTCCTTCGGATCGGTCCCTTCGTCGCTCACCCTTCCAGCTTACGCGCGCTCAGGCGCGACGCGAGAGAGGATGCTGCGCTACGGCTTCGGCGGCGCTGCGTCCAGCTTCGCCCTCTTCCGACGGCGACGGGCGGCTTCCGCCTGCTTCTTGCGGCGCTTCACGCTCGGCTTCATGTAGTGGCGGCGCATCTTGAGCTCGCGCAGGACGCCTTCGGAGGCGAGCTTACGCTTGAGCATCTTGATGGCGCGCTCGATCCCGCGGTCGCTGACGACCACTTCGAGCGGCTTGCACTGTACGGCTTCACTCGGCATCTAACGTTGCTCCAGAAAGGGATGGCAGCGATACCACGGCAATTTCCGCCTCGCTAGCGGATTCTAGCGGGTAGTCTTGTCGTTCGTGCCCCTCGCGCGCTCATGCTGAAGCCTGGAGACCTCGTCGGACCCTACGAGATCCGCGGCTTTTTGGGCCAGGGCGGGATGGGACAGGTCTACAAGGCCTTCGATCCGCGGCTCGAGCGTACGGTGGCCCTCAAGGTCATCGTCGTTCCCGAGCGTAGCTCGAACGACTCGGAGCGCCTCGTCGGCGAGTTCTCGGCCCGCCTGCTTCGCGAGGCCCGGGCCGTCGCGTCCCTGAGCCATCCGAACGTCGTCGGCGTCTACGACGTCGGCGAGTCAGGCGACCGCCTCTACCTGGCGATGGAATACGTCGTCGGCGCCACGCTCCGGAGCCTCGCGACCAGCACCGAGATCCCGATGGCGCGCAAGCTCCGCTGGCTCACGGACATCGCGCGCGCGCTCGAGGTCGCGCACCGGGCCGGCCTCGTCCATCGCGACGTGAAGCCCGAGAACGTCATGATCCGCGAGGACGGCGCGGTGAAGGTCCTCGACTTCGGCATCGCGCGCCGCACCATGGCCGGCACCGAGGACCAGCAGAAGCTCGACACGGTCACGGGCAGCGGCACGATCACCGGCACGCCCGTGTACATGGCGCCCGAGCAGATCAAGGGACGCGACGTCGACGCGCGCTGCGATCAGTTCGCATGGGGCGTGATGGCCTACGAGCTGCTCGCCGGAGAGCGGCCCTGGCCGGACAACGGCGACGTCTTGCAGCTCGTCGCGAAGGTGCTCACCGATCCCCCTCCTCCTCTTCGTGAGCGCGGCGCGCACGCCGCGGAGATCCCGGGCGCCGTCGAGGAGACGATCCTGCGCGCGCTCGCGAAGGAGCCGGACGCGCGGTTCCCTTCGATGGCCGACGTGGCCGAGGCCGTCGAGCCGTTCGCGATGCAGACGACGGGCGGCGATCGCGTGCGGATCACGCCGCGGATCTCCGATGCCGACGACCCGAGCGCGTTCGCCGCGACGACGCGCGTCCCCACGAGCGTCTCCGTGCCGCCCGCGGCGGAGGCGACCGCCGCTGCGCCGGCCGAGCGCACGACCGAGCGGAAGAACGCGAACAAGAGGAAGCGCACGCGCCGGAAGCTCACGCAGCTCGCGCTGCCTCTCGCGCTGCTCGGCGCGCTCGCCGCGGTCGTGGTCCTCGTGCGCAAGAACGCGAACGTCCCGCCGGCGGCGGACGCCGCGCGCCCGCTCTCGGTCGTGCCCGAGGCGGAGACGGCCTACAAGGAGGCGATGCAGCTCTGGCACGACGGCGCGACGGGCAAGGCCCGCGCGACGCTCCGTCATGCCGTGGAGCTCGATCCTTCGTTCGCGGCCGCGCATCTCCAGCTCGCGATCCAGACGGTGCAGGACGATCCGTCGGGCGCGCAGGCCTCGTTCCAGAATGCGTTCGAGCATCGTCACATGCTCTTGCCGCGCGACACCGCGATGCTCGATGCGTGCGTACCTTACGTTCGCCCGCATCCGGATCTCGACGAATGGGAGACGCGGCTCACCGGCGCGGTCTTCCTCTTCCCGCGCGACGCCGAGCTGCAGTTCTTCCTCGGTCGCGCGCGCGAGCGGCAGGGCGCCGACGAGGCCGCGAAGGCCGCGTACGAGGCGGCGGTACGGCTCGACTCCGGCTTCGTCCCTGCCCTCGCGGCGCTCGCCAGCGCGGAGCGCAACCTCGGTCACGTCCAAGAGGCGCTCGCCGCGACCGAGCGTTGCATCAAGCAGTCGCCGGTCGCCGCGACGTGCGTCGAGACGCGCTATCGCCTGCTCGGCGATCTCGGCGAATGCCATCGCGCCCGTGAAGAGGCCGCGCAGTGGCGCACGCTCGAGCCGCAATCGCCGCCGGCGTTCACGGCGTTCGCGCGCGCGCTCTTCGCCGACGGCGCGCCGCGACCGAGCGTCGAGGAGGCCTTGTCGCGCGCCTGGACCCTGCAGCCGCCGGCGAAGCGCGCGTCGAGCGAGCAGTGGGATCGCATGTATCTCGCGATCGTCGACGGCGATCTCGAGCGCGCCGACCAGCTCGCGCGCGAGTTCGAAGCCGCGCTTCCGCCGAGCGCCGACCAGTTCGATCACGCGATGCCGTCGCGCGTCCGCATCAACGTGCTCTACGAGAACGGCGACCTCGAAGGCGCGGTGAAGGTCGCGCACGGTTTCCTCGATCGCATGGACGCCTGGCCGGCGTACGCGTTCGCGCCGGACTCGAGCATCGCGTTCTACGAGCCGCTCTATCGCTCGGGAGAGATCAAGAAGGCCGAGCTCGATCGGCAGCGCGCGCGCTGGGTCGAGCGCGAGAAGCAGCGACTCGCCGGCGGCGACCGCAGCACGCGCGCGGCGTGGGGCATGTGGGCGATCTGGGGCGGCTTCGCGGAGACGAAGGAAGAGGCGCTCGAGGCGATCGGACGCATGCCGCAGAGCCCGCTGCCGGTCGGATCGCGCCGCGTGGTGAGCCTCGATTTCGCGGTCGGCAAGGTCTACGCGCTGGTCGGGCGCCCGCGCGAGGCGCTGCCCTCGCTCGTGCGCGTGACCACGACGTGCTCGTCGCTCGAGGACGCGATGCTGATCACGCGCGCTCGCTACTACCTCGGCATGGCACACGAGGCGAACGGCGAGAAGAACGAGGCGCGCGAGGCTTACCAGAAGGTCGTGGCGGCGTGGCCGAAGGACACGCGCTCGCGCACGGTGCGCTGGGCGGCAGCGCGGCTCGAGGCACTCGCGAAGTGACCGGCCGCGCGCGTCTTGCGCTCTTGCTCATCGCGCTCCTCGCGATCGTCGCCGTCGTCTATGCCCCCGTGAAGCGCGGGGTGTTCGTGCTCGGCGACCGCTCCCTCGTCGAGGCGAATCCGCTCGTCGAGCACGGGACGCCGGCGCAGATCTTCACGC
This sequence comes from Labilithrix sp., assembly GCA_028287065.1. GTDB lineage: Bacteria > Myxococcota_A > Polyangia > Polyangiales > Polyangiaceae > Labilithrix. The sequence goes on from JAQBQJ010000505.1 coordinate 7,835, forward strand.
GCCCGTACGCGCCGGTGAATCCACTCACCGAGTCGCGCCCCGTGTACTACCGGCCGCTGACGATGCTGTCGCTGCGCGCCGACTACGAGATCGGCGGGCTCGAGCCCGGCTCGTATCACGTGACGAACCTGCTCTTGCACCTGTGCGCGACGATCGCGCTGTTGCTCACGGCGCGGCGTCTCGGCGCGAGCCCGGCCGCAGCTACGGTGGCCGCGAGCGTGTGGGCGCTCGTGCCGCGGAGCACCGAGTGCGTCGCGTGGGTCTCGGGACGCGCGGACGTGCTCGCGGCGACGTTCGCGATCGCCGCGATCGGTCTCTGGCCTTGGTACGGAGAGACGGGGACGCAGCCGCGGGGCGCGCGAGCTCGCGCGACGCTCGCAGGCTTCGCAGTGATGTGCGGCCTGCTCGCGAAGGAGGTCGCGGTCGCGGCGGCGTTCGCGATCGCCGTCGGTACGGTCGCCGGTACGCGAGGGAGCTCGCGCGAGCGCGCGCGTGCAGCCGGTGCGAAGCTGCTTCATCTTGCCGTGCCGCTGGCGATCTACGCGGGCCTGCGCTGGTCGGCGACGCGCCGATCTTCGTCACACATCGCGCCGCTCGGCACGACGACGCGCGCGCAGACGTTCCTCGAGGCCGTCGGGCGCTACGTGGAGATGACGCTCGATCCGTTTCATCCGGCGACGACGATCGGGCTCGCCAGCGAGCTCGACACGAAGCGCATGGTGCTCGGCGGGCTCGCGCTGGCCGGCGGCGCGGCGCTCGCGGCGCGCGCCGTCGGGCGACGGCGTGCAGCAAAGGGATCGCCCGCGTACGATGCAACGGAGGTCCACGTCGCCGTCGGATCCGCGCTCGGTCTCGTCGCGCTCGCGCTCGTCGTGCACGTCGTGCCGATCGTCGTGGTCTCGGCGGTCGCGGCCGATCGGCTCCTCTATCTTCCGCTGGCCGGCGCGGCGCTCGCGCTCGCCGTCGCATCGGCAAGGCTCGCTCCGCGTCATCGGCGCTTGGCGGGCGGAGCTGCGCTCGCGCTCGCCGCGACGTTCGTGCCGGTGACGCGCGCGCGCGTCCGCGATTACACCGACGACCTGCAGTTCCGGGTCGCGGCCGCAGAGCACGCGCATCCGCACAACACGAGCTCGAAGCGTGCGCTCGGCCTCGCTCTCGTTGCGAGAGGCGAGGTCGCGCTCGCCTGCCGGATGCAGGCATCCGCATCGCGCATGCTCGCGGGCAGGGGCGCGCCGGCGAGGCCTCTCTATCTCCATTCGCTCGAGACGCTCGCCGCGTGCGACGAAGTGCTCGGCGACTTCGGCGCCGCCGGGCAGCTCTACGCGGAGGTCCTCGCGGCGCGTCCCGACGCGCGCATTCATCTCGAGATCGGTTTCCTCTTCTTGCACGCGTTCGCCTTCGACGACGCCGACGCGTCGCTCCGGCGCGCGCTCGCGCTCGACGTGTCGCTCGCGCCCGCACGCGATACGCTCGCGGTAATCCCGGCGCTCCGCCGCGAAGCCGCGCGCCTCGGCACCGAGGAAGCGCGTCGGGCGGACCGCATCGGATGGGCTCGTCTGCTCACCGACGTCGGACGGGTCCGGGAGGCGACGCAGGCATGGCTCGAATGCGCGCTCGATCCGGCCACGCCGGACGACGTCGCGTTCGCCGCGACGGAGCTCGTCATCCAGAATGGCGAGCTCGAGGCCGCTCGTCGCGTCGTCGCGAGCTATGCGACGCGCAAGACGGACAACGGGCGGCACATGCGGGCGAACATTCTGCTCGCCGCACGCACGAAGGATCGCGCGACCGTCGAGGCTCTTCGCGATCGGCTCGAAGCGCTCGCGGCGCAGTGAGCGACGCGACCGAGTCTCAGCGCTTCTTGTTCTTGCGACCTGCCGGGCGACCGCGGCGCTTCGGCGCGCCGGCCGCGCCGCCGCTGCCTGCGAAGTACGTCGTGGCGCGCTTCTGGCCGGTCTTCGTGACGCGACCGGACGAGAGCGCCTCGGCGAGCGGGCGCGGGAGCTCCTTCGCCTCGACTCCGAGGCTCTCGCGGAGCTGCTCGGCACGCATGCCGGTCGCGCTCTTCGAGAGCGCATCGACGATCGACTCGACCATTCGGGTGATGTCGCCGGCCGAGCGGCGGCCGAGGCGGCCCGCACGACGGCGGCCCTTCGCGGCGCCCGTCGAGGCGGCCGCGCTGGACGCGCTCGCATCGGAACGCGGGCGCCCCGGTCCACGACGCGCGGCGGTCGCGCCGCGCACCCCACCTGCTCCTGCAACGCCGGCGAGCTCGTCGAGCGACGCACCGCGGAGCGCGTCGAGGACACTTGCAGCGAATTGCGAGGCGAGGGCTTCGATCGTGTTGCGGAGAGTGCTCATGGGTGAAGCCAATACGGCAATTCGGATTCACGTGGCAATCAAAATTCCAATTTACCAAAGAACGTGAACCGGTGGCCATCGCGGCGCGAACAGGTACGCTTGTGACTGCGGAGGCCACGCGTGCGCAAATTCGTTTTTTTCTTTGGATTCAGCGGGCTCGTGTCAGCGGCTGCATTGGCGGCCGTTGCGTGCGGTGACAGCTCACCGAACGACGGTCGCGTAGACCTTCCAGGGCGCGACGAGGATGGGGCATCGAAGGAGACGGGAACATCGAATCCCGGCGTCGACTCCGCGACACCCGCCGCGTCGTGCAAGGACATCACCTTCAAGGTCGGTGAGCCGGCATCGTGCGATCAATGCGCGAAGGCCAAGTGCTGCGAAGAGGTGCTCACCTGCGTGAACACTCCCGACTGCACCCGCTTGCAGGAATGCATTGCGCCGTGCGATCAGAGCGACTTCGTGTGCATCGGCACGTGCCAGGACATGCATCCCAAAGGCAACGCGAGCTTGATCGACGTCGGCTCGTGCGTGCAGTCGAACTGCAAGACGGAATGCCCGTCGCAGACGCCGGACGGCGGCAACGACTTCAACGACTTCTGACGAGCGCGTAATCGGTACCGAAGGAGGGACTCGAACCCTCACGTACTTTCGTACGGCGGATTTTGAATCCGCTGCGTCTGCCATTCCGCCACTTCGGCGCGCGCGGGCGCGCGCGGAGTGATTAGCAGAATCGCAGGCGCGCGACCACGGCTCGATTCGCGGGCCGCGATTCGTCGTATGCTCTGGCCATCATGACGTTCGGTCGCAGGCGCTTGCTCGTAGGGCTCGGTCTCCTTCCCCTCGCGCTCGGGTCGGGATGCAAGGACAAGGGCAAGGTGAGCGCCGAAGAGGCGCGTGCCAACGTGAGGATGCTCGTCGAGCTCGCCGAGAAGGACGTCGCGGAGATCGATCGCGGCCTGCCCGAAGGCGCCAAGAAGATGGCGGCTCACCTCGCGAAGGAGGGCGACGCGAAGCAGCCCGACGCGAAGTCGAATGCGCCGCAGGTCCGGTCCGCCCTCCTCAAGATGCGCCAGCAGGTCCCGGACCTGGGAGTCGCGAAATCGACGTTCTTCGCATTCACGGACGACAAGGGAATCGCGGTTCGGAACGACCTCGAGCAGGACACGATGGCCGGCAAGGACCTCGTCGCCGCGTATCCCGATCTCAAGAAGGCGCTCGCCGGCGAGGCGTATGTCACGACGCAGGGACAGTTCCCCGGAGTGCCCAATCCGCAGGGGCCGGACAAGGAGTGGGTCGCCGGCGTGCCGGTCAAGCGCGACGACGGGAGCCTCATCGGTCTGCTCGTCACCGGGTGGACCTACCGGCGGTTCGCCTATCACCTGCAAGAGGCGCTGAAGCGCGACCTGCAGGATCGGCTCATGCGCGAGAACGACAAGGGCAAGCTCCCCGTCCTCTACGTCTTGCTCTTCGACAAGGACGGCGTGTACGGCGCGCGCGGCACTCCGGCGCCGGACGAGAAGGCGCTCGCCGAGCTCGGGCTCACCGCGAAGACCGCCGGCGGTCCGGTCGATGCTCCGCTCCTGATCGCCGATCGGCCGTTCGGCTACGCGGCAGCGCGCGTGCCGAAGCTCGGCCCGGACGTCGGTATCGTCGTTCTTCGAAGCGAGATCTGAACGAGAGCGAGACGAGAGGGAAAGAGAGACGCGGAAGCGCGGAACGAGAGCTGGAGGGTTGCCCCTCTATTTCTTGTTTTACCCTCGTCGCTGTTCGCGAAACTCTACGCACGCTCCCACGCGCTTCGCGCGCGGGAGCGTGCTCCGAGTTTCGCTCACTAAATGGAGTCTCCGACCCGACGTGCCACCATATCCCGCAATTTCAGGCGTATTCCGAGCACGTCAGTCGGTCGGACGAGGGTGAAATGGCGGATCGCCCTGGAAGGTCGGGACGGAGATCTCCCATTGGTGAGCGAAACGGCGACGCGGGTCCAGCAAGGGAAAGAGGGGCAACGCTCCAGCTCTCGTTCCGCGCTTCCGCGGTTCTCTTTCAATCTCGCGTCTCGCCCCCTTCGGGCTCCTCGCCTTCGTCGTCGATCGCGTCGTCGGCCGGCCGCTCGGCTTCCTTCGGCGCATTCACGGCGGCCGGCGCCTCGTAACGGTCGACGGAGCCCGCACGGCCGAGGCGGTGCAAGGCGGCGATCCCGAGC
>JAQBQJ010000513.1 GCA_028287065.1 Labilithrix sp.
ACCTCGGCGCCACGACGAACGACCCGAACGGCCCGAGCAAGCGCAAGCGATGACCGGGCTCGGCGCGACACAGTAGAGGAGAGACCCGCCCGCCCTCCTTCCTGCGAACGGTGAAATGGAGCTCGTCGGTCCCGGGCGCGTTCGACGCGGAGTAGTTCCGCCGCACGATCTGCCCGTCGATCTCGACCAGGACCGTGAAGAACTGCCCCGGCGCGAACTCGAACGCGCTCCCCGCGTCGTCACGAAGCACGAGCGTGACGGCGCTCGGCGTCTCGACCACCACCCGCGCCACCCCCACCTCCTGACCCCGGTTCGTTTTCGAACCCCGGTTCGTTTTCGAACCCCGGTTCGTTTTCGAACCCCGGTTCGTTTTGCGGGGGACCAGCGGCGATGGGCCGTAGCCGGCGGCGCGGCGCGAGAGGAGCGTCACGTCGCGGCGGAGCTGATCGAGGGCCGCATTCCAGGAGCGCGGGAGGTGTCGGGCCAGCACCCGTTTACCCTACCGATCGGTCGGCCAATTGTCAAGGCAAGGCCCCCATTCCGCGACGAATCCAGGCTAAACAGGCGTCCGTGAGCCTCTTCCAAGAGCCCGCCCAGACGCCCGAGGAGATCGAAGCGAGCAAGCCGCTCGACATCCCGCCCGAGGAGGTCGCGAAGTTCGACGAGGCCGAGTGGTACGCGCGCGCCTACCGCCGCAACGCCCCGCAGCTCACCGTCCGCGCCGTCGCGATGGGCACGGTGCTCGGGTTCTTCCTCGCCTTCACGAACGTCTACATCGGGCTGAAGACCGGCTGGTTCCTCGGCGTGAACCTCACCGCGTGCATCCTCACGTACGCGATCTGGAGCTCGCTCCAGCGCGCGAACCTCGTGAACGGACGCCTCTCGATCCTCGAGAGCACGTGCGCCGTGTCGACGGCATCATCCGCGGGCTACGCCACGGGCTTCCTCACGATCACCGCGCTCCCGGCGATGCTCCTCCTCACGATCACGGAGCAAACGCCCGGCGGCACGCAGCTGAAATGGCCGATCGTCGCGATGTGGATCTTCTTCCTCGCGGCGCTCGGGGTCGTCCTCGCGATCCCGATGAAGCGCAACATGATCAACCGGGAGAAGCTGCGCTTCCCGTCGGGGACGGCCGCCGCCGTCACGCTGCAAGGCCTGTACAGCCACGGCGAGGAGGCGCTCAAGCGCGCGCGAGCGCTCTTCGCGACGCTCGGCATCTCCGCGCTCGTGCCGCTCCTCAAGGAGCTCGACATCCGCAAGGTCGGCGTCGATCCCAAGACCGGCAAGACGCTGCGCGACACGCTCTTGCCCGGTCAGTCGAACGTCTTCGACTGGATTCCGAAGGTGCTGCCCGAGTCGTGGACGCACCGCATGCTCAATGCCGGGCCCGCGAAGCTCCACCCCGAAGGCGCCGCGTTCCATCTCAGCGACTTCCACATCAAGCTCGATCACGGCGTTGCGCTGCTCTTCGCCGGCATCCTCGTCGGGATCCGCATCACCGTGTGGATGGTGATCGGCGGCTTGATCCTCACCGTCTTCCTCGCCCCTCCCGCGCTCGACGCGATGTGGACCAACGCGATCGGCGCGCAGGTCGGCGCGGTCACGAAGCCCGGCAGCGCATGGAAGGAGATCGGCATCTGGACCGGTGCGCCGATCCTCGTCTCGAGCGGGCTCGTCGCATTCCTCGCGCAGTGGCGCACCGTCGTGCGCGCCCTCGACGGCATGCTGCCCGGCAAGAAGAAGAAGAACGCCGACGACATGAGCGACGAGGTCCGCGACACCGAGGTCCCGATGAAGTGGTTCGCGAGCGGCATGGCGCTCGCGGGCACCGGCGTCGTCATCCTCGCGTGGCAGGCCTTCGAGATCCCGCTGCATCTCGGCGTCCTCGCCGTGGCGATGACGTTCGTGCTCGCCGTCGTGGCATGCCGCGCGACCGGCGAGAGTGACATCACGCCGGGCGGTCCGTTCGGCAAGATCATGCAGCTCACCTACGGCGTGCTCATCCCGCAGAGCTCGACGGCAAACTTGCAGACTGCAGCCATCACCGCGAGCGCATCGCTCTCGAGCGCCGATCTGCTGAACGATCTGAAATGCGGATATCTCGTCGGCGCGAACCCCCGACGTCAGTTCGTGGCGCAGGCCGCGGGCATCCTCACCGGAACGATCGCGACCACGCTCTGCTACTTCGTGCTCGTCCCCGACGCGAGCGTGCTCACCGGATCGGACACGCGCGCGCCGGCGTTCCCCGCGCCCGGCGCACAGCAGTGGAAGGCCGTTGCCGAGGTCTTCAAGTACGGCCTCGGGAATCTGCATCCTATGTCCCAGACGGCGATCCGCTGGGGCCTGCTCATCGGCGTGGTGCTGGCGCTCGCCGAGATCCTCGTGCCGAAGCCCTACAAGAGGTGGGTGCCTTCGCCGACCGGCCTCGGCCTCGGCATGGTCCTCCCCTTCTTCTATCCGCTCGCCATGTTCATGGGCGCGCTGTTCGGCGAGATCGCGACGAAGGCGAACAAGGCCTGGGCCGAGCGTTATATCGTGGCCATCGCCGCCGGCGGAATCGCCGGTGAGAGCATCATCGGCGTGCTCGTCCAGGCGCTGAACAACTTCGTGCTTCACTGATTTCGGGGAAGTCCCGCGGGGCTCGCATCCTGATAGTGTCGGAGTCATGCGTCGAAGCTGGCTCATCTCTCTCCTCGTCCTCGCGCTGCCGACCATTGCCTGTACGGCGTTGCTCGGCGACTACACCACCGGCGCCGGCGGCGGCGACGGAGGCCCCGGCACGAGCGGCGGACCGAACGGACCTTGCGACGCTACGCAGAAGACGTGCGGCGGCACGTGCGTGTCGAAGGACGCGCCGCTCACCGGATGCGCGACCGATTCGTGCTCGCCGTGTCCGCCGACGACGAACGGCGACCCGGCGTGCAAGGCAGGAGCGTGTTCGTTCGTGTGCACGAACGGCTTCACCGACTGCGACGGCAACCCGGCAAACGGCTGTGAGGTCAACACCGCGAGCGACGTCGCGAGCTGCGGCAAGTGCGGGGATGCGTGCGGGACAGCGAACACGCTGACGGCACCGAAGTGCGTCGCGAACAAGTGCGTCTTCACGTGCAAGAAAGACTTCGCGCACTGCGGCGGCCCGATGATGGATACCGGCTGCGACACCGACCTCGCGAACGACATGAACAACTGCGGTCAGTGCGGGCACTCGTGCCTGGGCGGCAAATGCACGGGCGGCAAGTGCGAGCCGCTCCAGCTCGCGAGGGTGAGCAATCCGAGCGGCCTCGCCGTCGACATGACGCACGTCTACTTCACGTTCCCGTCGGTGCCCGCGATCCAGCGCGTCGAGAGGAACGGCAAGTGCACGCCCGCGGCGCCGTGCCCGCAGGAGTTCGCGGGGTCTGGCGTGGGCGATCCGCTCGGACAGATCCGCGGTCCGTCGGCGATCGTGAGCGATGGGACGACCGTGTGGTGGACGAACCAGGCGAACGGCAACCTCGGCAAGCGAGCCGCGGCGATCACGAATCCGCCGAGCGCGATCGTGAACTTCGGCTCCGCAGTCTCGACGGAGCCTGGCTACGTCGTGCTCGCCGGCGGCAAGATCTGGTGGACCAATGCCTTCGCGAACTCCGACCCGACGCCGCACGTGCGGCGCGCGGACCTCGACGGCTCGAACGTCACGACCGTGGCGACGTACATGACGCCCGCCTCGACGTTCTACGGCTTCGGCGGGATCACGGCGGACGCGACGCACGTGTACTGGGCGTCGAAGAACTCCGGCGTGTTCCGCGCGGCGTTCAACGACCCGCCGTGCGTCGAGGGCTCGACGTGCAAGCAGTTCGGAGCATCGAGCCCCTACGGCGTCGCCGTGGACGCGACGTTCGTCTACTGGACCGAGCCGAGCTCCGGCACGGTCCGAAGGGCGCCGAAGGCCGGCGGAGGATCGCTCATCGTCGCGAGCGGCCAGGACAACCCGAAGGCGATCGCCGTGCAGGGCGCGTTCGTCTACTGGGGCAACGCGGGGAGCCCGACGCTCACGAACGGCTCGATCCGCCGCGCTCCTCTCGTCGGCGCGGTCTGCGACGGCGCAGCGTGCGAGCTCGTCGCCGACGTGAACTCCCCCGACGCGATCGTCGCGGCCGACGACGGCATCTACTGGACCAACAACAACCCACAGGGCGGCGTGTTCCGGCTCGCGAAATAGCGCAACGTTTCGCGCCGGCGGACGAAGAGAGCAAGATGCCCACCGATCGTCCCGACGCGCTCACCCTCCTCGAAAAGCACTTCGGCTTCGGCGCGTTCCGTCCAGGCCAGCGCGAGGTCGTCGACGTCCTCACCGGACGCGGGCGCGCGCTCGCGGTGTTCCCGACGGGCGGCGGCAAGTCGATCTGCTACCAGCTGCCCGCGCTGATGCTCGACGGGCTCACGCTCGTCGTCTCGCCGCTCATCGCGCTGATGAAGGATCAGATCGACTTCCTGCGAGGGCGCGGGATCAGGGCGGCACGGCTCGATTCGTCGCTGTCGGCCGACGAGACGCGCGCGCTCTCGAAGCAGATGGAAGGCGGTGAGCTCTCTCTCCTCTATGTGGCGCCGGAGCGGTTCAACAACGAGCGCTTCATGGGCACGCTGCGGCGCACGAAGATCGCGCTGTTCGCGGTGGACGAGGCGCACTGCATCTCGGAGTGGGGCCACAACTTCCGGCCCGACTACCTGAAGCTCGCCGAGACGGCGCGGAAGCTCGACGTTCCGCGGGTCCTCGCGCTCACGGCGACCGCGACGCCGTCGGTCGTGCGCGACATCTGCGCGGCGTTCGACATCCTGCCCGAGCACGCGATCGTGACGGGGTTCTATCGCCGGAACCTCGACCTCGTGATCACGCCGGTGACCGCGGCGGAGCGCGACGACGTGTTGCTCGCGCGCTTCGCCGAGCGGAAGCCGGGCCCGAGCATCGTGTACGTCACGCTGCAGAAGACGGCCGAGCGCGTGGCCGACCTCCTCCGCAAGGCCGGGCACCCCGCCGACGCCTATCACGCCGGCATGGAGACCGAGGCGCGCGACACGGTTCAGGAACGATGGATGGCGTCCGATCGTCGCGTGGTCGTGGCCACGATCGCCTTCGGGATGGGGATCGACAAGTCCGACGTGAGGTACGTGTATCACTACAACCTTCCGAAGAGCCTCGAGAGCTACAGCCAGGAGATCGGCCGCGCGGGTCGTGACGGCGAGACGTCGATCGTCGAGCTCCTCGCATGTCCGGACGACGTGCCGGCGATCGAGAACTTCGCGTACGGCGACACGCCGACCGCGGCGGCGCTCGCAGGGCTCGTACGCGAGCTCGTCTCGGGCAGCGGCGACATCGAGGTGAGCCACTACACGCTCTCCGAGCGTCACGATCTCCGGCCGCTCGTCCTGCGCACCGCGATCACGTACCTCGAGCTCGCCGGCGTGCTGAGGCAGAAGACGCCCGCGTATGCCGGTTACAAGGTGCGGCTCACCAAGCCCCGCGACGAGGTCCTCGCGACATTCCGCGGCGAGCCGCAGGCGTTCCTCGAGGCCGTGCTGGATGCCGGAAAAACAGGGCGGATCTGGATCGCGATCAACCCCGCGGAGGTGGCCGCGGCGCTCGATCAGGATCGCGCGCGAGTGGTGCGCGCGCTCGAGGTGCTCGAGGAGCGCGGGCTGTGCGAGCTGGCGGCGGCGGACCTCCGGCATCGGTACGAGCGGCTCCAGCCCGATGCCGATCAGGATGCGCTCGTCGCCCAGCTGGCGGCGCGGTTTGCGAAACGCGAGGCGCAGGAGATCGAGCGGCTCGGGCAGGTGCTCGCGCTGGCTTCGTCGGCGCATTGCCACACCAATGCGCTCGTCGCGCACTTCGGCGAGGTGCGCGAGGCGCCTTGTGGTCATTGCGTGCCGTGTCGCGCCGGGAAAATGTCGCCGATGCCCGCTCCAGCGAGCCTTCCGCCGCTCCCGAGCTGGCTCGACGTCGCATCGGTGCGTACGCATCGCGCCGCGCATCCCGATGCGCTGGGACATCCGCGTCAGCTCGCGCGATGGCTCACGGGGTTGGGGAGCCCGGCGCTCACGCGCGCTAAGCTCACGCGACAGCGGCTCTTCGGAGAGCTCGCGGGACGCCCGTTCCGCGACGTGCTGGCGTGGTGCGAGAGCGAACGCGCATGAAGGGGGCATCGACATGAGCACGTGGGTGGTGACCGGAGCGAACCGCGGCATAGGGCTCGAGACATGCCGGCAGCTGAAAGCGCGCGGCGACGAGGTCTTCGCGGCGTGCCGCAAGAGCTCGCCGGAGCTCGATGCGCTCGGCGTCCACGTGATCACGGGCGTCGACACGACGAGCGACACGGGACCTGGCCTCGTCGCGAAGGCGGTCTCTGACAAGCGCGTCGACGTGCTGCTCAACAACGCCGGCGTGCTCGTGCCGGACTCGCTGGGCGCGCTCGACGTGGATGTATTGCGCAAGCAGTACGAGGTGAACGCGCTCGGTCCGCTGCGAATGACGGAGGCGCTCCTCCCGAGGCTCGCGAAGGGATCGAAGGTCGCGCTCGTGTCGAGCCGCGCCGGGTCGATCGCGGACAACGGCTCCGGAGGCCTCTACGGCTATCGCATGTCGAAGGCGGCGCTGAACATGGCGGGCGTGTCGCTGGCGCACGACCTCGCTCCGCGCGGGATCATGGTGGTGCTGCTCCATCCGGGGTTCATTCGAACCGCCATGACGGGCGGCACCGGCAACGACGATCCGCCGGCCGCCGCGCGGGGCCTGCTTGCGAGGATCGACGAGCTGACCCCGGCGACGAGCGGGAAGTTCTTCCACGCGAACGGAGAGGAGCTGCCCTGGTGACCCAGCTCAGGGACCGATCGCGACGAGTGCCTTGTCGGTCGTGACGTAGAGCGACCCGTCGTCGCCGATCGCGGGTGCGCTTCGGATGCTGCCCTTCACGTTCACGGCGAAGTAGAGGAGGCCCTTCGGCGTGATCGCGTAGAGGTTGCCGTCCGCGGAGCCCACGTACACCGTCTGATCGACGCCGACGACCGGAGTCGCGACGGCGCCGAGCGTGTCGTAGACCCAGCGCCGCTCGCCGCCGGTGGTGGAGACGGCGTGGAGCTTCTTGTCGTCGCTGCCGACGTAGATCACGCCCGCGCGGACGCACGGCGCTCCGGTGATCGGGCCGCCCGTTGCGTACGACCAGCGCAGCTTGCCGTCGGTCGTGATCGCGTAGAGCTTGCCGTCGCTCGAGCCGACGTAGATCGTCTCGTCGCCGCCGACGACGGGCGAGCCGAGGATGGCGCCGCCGGTTTCGAAGGACCACTTCGAGGAGCCTTGCTTCGTGAAGGCGTAGAGCTTGCGGTCGGAGCTGCCGACGTAGACGGTGCCGTCCGCGGCGATCGCCGGCGACGAGCCGAGCGTGTCGTTCGTGACGGCGTCCCACTTCACCGCGCTGCCGTCGGCCGCGACCGCGACGAGCTTGCCTGCCGTGGTGGTGACGTAGATCGTGCCGTCGCCGCCGATCGCCGGGGACGACGAGATGGGGGCGAGCGCAAGACGGAACACGGCACGCGCCGCGCGCGGTGCGCCGCTGTCGTCGCCCGCGTCGCTCGCGTCGCCTGCGTCGTCTCCGCCGTCGGCGCCGGCGTCGGCCGGTGGTGACGAATAGCGATCGACGCCGTAGAGCGCGCCGTCGCTGCCGCCGACGATCGTGAGACCCGTTGCTGCGCGCGCCGGAGACGAGCGGACCGCAGCGGTCGTGTGGAGCGCGGCCTGCACGATGCCGTTCGACGAGAGGACGACGACGTCGCCGCCCGCGTCCGGATCGTTCGTGCCGACCCAGATCAGGCGATCGGCGCCGATCGCCGGTGACGTCTCGCCGGCGCGAAGCGGGACCGACCAGCGCAGGATCGCGTCCTGCGGTCCGGCGCTCGGCGCGACGCCCGCGCGCTTCGGACATCCGCCGCGCATCGGCCATGGCGCATCCTTCTCGAGGCCCGCCGCATCGCCGCACACGTCACCGAGCGGCACGTCGGCGTCGGGCTCGAGCTTCGCGGTGTCGCCGAGGAGCGGCGCATCCGTGCCGGCCTCCACGACGGGCTTGTCCTCGGCGGGATCGTCGCCGGCACATGCCGCCATCGCCGCGAGCGCAGCAACGGCCACGAGCGAAACGGCGCTGGCGACGAAGAACGAACGGAACACGACGGCTCGCATGTTGCGGACGTCAGCGTAGCACCGACGGACGCGGTGATAGGCTTCGTGCCGTGCGACGCAACGCCAGTACGCTCCTCCGCGCATCGATCTGTCTCGCGCTGCTCGGCCTCGTCCTGTGCGTGACAATCGGGGCGTGCGATCCCAAGGAGCCGGTCGCGGTCGGCGCGTCGTGCTCGTCGCTCGGGAAGACGGAGGCCTGCGCCGTCGGCAAGGCCGTGCTCTGCAGCGGCGGGACCTGGCACGAGTGGGCCTCGTGCCGCGGACCGACCGGCTGCACGCGTTACAACGTCGGTCACGGGAGCACCGCGATCAACTGCGACGGCGCGCAGGCGCGCGCGGGCGGCATCTGCCCGCCTCGTTTCCACGGCATGGTGCGCTGCTCCGAGGACGGGCTCGCCCGTCTCGTGTGTCAGGCGGGTGCGTGGAAGCTACAAGGTGCCTGCGCGGGCGGCTGTTCCGAGAAGCGAAGTGGCAAGGAGATCTATCTCTCGTGCATCGTTTCGACGTCGCCCGGCGCACCGCCCGTAGAGCTGAAGATCCAGTAGCGACGTTCTCGTCGACTACTTCGTCGCCGTGTACTTCGGCTTTTCGTCGCCCTCGGTGATATCGACGACGTGGTTCGCGACGACGGCAGGAAACTTCTGCAAGGTGCTCGTCGCGTTCGGCCAGCGCACCTCGATGGAGTCGATGGCGCACGTGGCGCCGAGGCCGAACGTGAGCATCGTGTCGTGCTGGACGCCGAAGTGGCCGTAGCCGCCGCCGACCTCCTGCACCTGGCGCACTCCGCCGGAGACGACCGTGACCTTCGCTCCGATCGCCGCGGCGTTCGAGAAGCCTTCGCCCTTGCCGTGGAGCCGGAGCTGCACGAAGTTGCTCGCGCTGCCGACGTCGTTGCGGAACACCTTGATGGTGTTCTTCGCGGGGCACTTCTTGTCGCCGCTGCAGCGCGCGAGGCTCGTCATCATGACGAGATCGAGGTCACCGTCACCGTCGATGTCGACCGACGTGTACGCGACCGAGTGATAGACCTTCGCGCCCGCGGTGTCGGTCACGTTCTCGAACGTGCCATCCGCCTTCTGGTGGTAGATGAGGCCCCACGTATCGGGGTAATCGGTCGAGGTGAGGTAGATGTCCTTGCGGCCGTCGTTGTCGAGATCGAACGCACCGACGGTGATGTTGCCCTCGTTCCAGTCGGTGATCGTGTGCGGCTGGACGAGGCTCTTCTCGTCGTTCGGGATGCGGACGAACGTGGGCGTGCCTCCCGCGAGGTCGTTGCGGATGATCTGCGACGAGTCGCTCGACTGACCGATGTGCCAGTGGTGGATCTCGGCGTTGACGAAGTCGAGGTCGCCGTCGTTGTCGAGGTCGGCGCACGCGGTCGTGAACGTGTTTCCGCCGTTGCGAGCCGGCTGATCGTCGGTGCCGGGATTCCACGCCGAATTGGTGCAGTCGACCTTGGGCGTCGAGTCCTCGGGCGCGCACTTGCCGGCGTTCTTGCTGCACCAGCAGCGATAGAACTCGTTGTCCTCGAACGATACGTTTTCGTCCGCGGCGAAGGGCGTCTTCTGTCCGATCTCCGTGAAGACGCCGTTGTCGTTGCGCCAGAGCTCGTTGAAGCTGCGGCCGTAGCCGCTGACGACGAAGTCGGGGTCGCCGTCGTCGTCGATGTCGCATGCCGTCACGCCGTAGGCGGGCTTGCGGTTCTCGCCCGCGAGGAACTTCGGGATGTCGCCGGCGGTCGCGGGGCGGAGCACCTTCGAGGCTTCACTGACGTCGGAGAACGTTCCGTTGCCGAGGCCCTTGTACAGGTAGCTGCCGCCGCCCTCGGCGCCGTCGTAGAAGGTGCCGACGAAGATGTCGATGTTGCCGTCGCGATCGTAGTCGTTGAACGATGCCGACGAGGTCGGCAGCGCCTTCGACGACGGCTTCGAACGTGGCGCGAACGTGAAGTGGCCCTTGCCGTCGTTGAGGAGGATCTCGCTTCGGTCCTTCGCGGCCGCCGTGGGGTCGGTGTTCTCGTCGATGTACGCCCCGTTGAAGAAGTCGAGGTCGCCGTCGTTGTCGACGTCGGCGAACACCGCGAGGTTCGCGAGGCGACCCGTCCCCGCGCCGTCGCGCGAGTCGACGAGACCGCTCTGGGCCGTCGCGTCCTCGAAGTGGCCGGCGCCGCGGTTCAAGAAGAGGCGCTTCTTGGGCGCGGCAGCCGTGTCGCGCGCGCTGAGGACGCCATGGACGAGGAGGTCCGGGAGACCGTCGCCGTCGACGTCCGCCGCCACGATGCGGATGTTGCCGTCGACGTTCGCCAGGCCGGACTCGGCCGTGATGTCCGTGAACCACGCGCCCGCCGGCAACGCGCCCGGCGTCTTGCACATGGGGTCGGGCGCCGGCTCGTCGGCCGGCGGCACCGGGGCTGTTTCGGTGTTTGTCGAAATAGAGGCAGAGCTGCACGCCGCGAGCAGCGCGAGGCCGAGGATCGCAGAGCCGGTAAAGCGTTTCACGACGCGGCGCATAGCGCGGCAGTCAACACGCGCACGTCTCAATTGGCCGGCGTTTAGCCCGCCCGATCGGTCGGGTCACTCCACTCGGTCGAGCACCTGCGTCGCACGGTGCGCGAGGAAGACCACGCCGTAGACCGCGAACACGACTGCGAGAGTCTCGAGGGTCGTCATCTCGTTCCTCCGTCCTTGGTTCGGTGATTGTGGAAGCAGCGTGTTGCACGCCGACGAGCGCCACGTGCCGATACGGAAAACTCGCTGCCTTGACGCGCCGGGGTCCCGCCCCCACAACCCAACCGCGAGGCGAGAGACGGTCATGGAAGAAAGCCGCAAACGCGTGGTGATCGTCGGAGGCGGGTTCGGCGGTCTCGAGGCTGCCAAGGCGCTCGACGGCGCGCCGGTCGACGTCGTCCTGATCGATCGCGCGAACTATCACCTCTTCCAACCGCTGCTGTACCAGGTCGCCATGGCCGGCTTGTCGCCCGCGGAGATCGCATCGCCGATCCGCGGCATCCTCGCCGAGCAGAAGAACGTGCGCGTCATGCTCGGCGACGTCACGCGCGTCGACCTCGATGAGCGCGCCGTCGTCGTCGGCAACGAGCGCGTCGGCTACGACTGGCTCGTCCTCGCGATCGGCGCGCAGACCTCGTACTTCGGTCACGATGACTGGGAGGTGCACGCACCGGGCCTGAAGCACATCGAAGACGCGCTCGAGATCCGCAGGCGCGTGCTGCTCGCGTTCGAGCGCGCCGAGCGCGAGCCCGACGCACGCGAGCGCCGCAAGCTCCTCACGTTCGTCGTGATCGGGGGCGGGCCCACGGGCGTCGAGCTCGCCGGAGCCATCGCCGAGCTCTCACGCTTCGTCCTCGGCCGCGACTTCCGCGCGATCGACGCGCGCGAGGCGAAGGTGGTGCTCATCGAGGCCGGGCCGCGGATCCTTCCGTCGTTCACGCCCTCGCTCGCGCAGAGCGCGGTCGATCAGCTGCAGGAGCTCGGCGCCGAGATCCGCACCGGCGTGCGCGTCGTCGAGATCGACGATCGCGGCGTGGAGCTCGAGAACGGGCCCTCCGCCGACGACCTTCCCGGCCTCGGCGACGGACGCGTCCGCGAGCGAATCGGCTCTGCGACGGTCGTGTGGGCAGCCGGCGTGAAGGCCAACGCGCTCGCGCAGACGCTCGGCGTCGCGACGGATCGACAGAGCCGCGTCATCGTCGGAAACGACTGCGCGCTCCCCGACCGTCCCGAGGTGTTCGCGGTCGGCGACATGGCGCGCTTCGAGGAGAAGGGCAACGTGCTGCCTGGCGTCAGCCCCGTCGCGATGCAGCAGGCCCGCTACGTCGGGAAGATCATCCGCTGGGAGCTCGAGAGCGACGGCCGCCCGCCGCGCGAGCCGTTCTCGTACTTCGACAAGGGATCGATGGCGACGATCGGGCGCTCGCGCGCGATCGCCGAGGCGCGCGGCCTCAAGATGCACGGTTTCATCGCCTGGCTCGCGTGGCTCTTCATCCACGTCTGGTACCTGATCGGATTCAGGAACCGCCTGGCCGTGCTCCTCAACTGGACGTGGTCGTATCTCTCGTACAAGCGCGGCGCGCGCTTGATCACGTCGACAGGATGGAGGCCTAACCTCGTGGCGGAGCAGGCGGAGCAGGCAGTGCTCTCGACGCGTCACCGTCCGGTGACGACGGCGTCGGACGATGCGCTGCATCGAGCGCCTTCGCTTCACGAAGCCGCTCGATCGCCCGAGCTCGATCGCCGGACATCGCGAGCTGCCACCCCGACCTCGTGAGCGCGAGGCCGAGCGCATCGGCGGCGCCGGCCTCCTTCGCGAGCGCCGCCGATCGACGCGCGACCGTCGCCACGTCGTCCATCCCGCAGATCGCGAGCGCGTTTGCCAGACCGAGCCATCCGCGCGGCGGCGCAGCCGTCGTCGTCTTCGTCATCGCGATCACGAGCCGACCCGCCACGCCGCGGACCTCCGCGTCGTCCGTCCCGAGCGCGGCCTGCGCGACCGTCCACGCATGAGGAGGGAGGCGCTCGCCTCGCTCCGCCGACTCCGCGAGCCTGCGCAGCGCATTCGCCGTGCGCGGCCATGCCGAGTCGCGCATCGCGACGACCGCGTCGAGCAGCGCGGTCCATTGCGGATGCAGCGTCGTCTTCGAGGCCTCGTGCGGCTCGAAGCGGCCGCGGAGGATGTCGCGCGCCCGTTGATGGAGGATCGCGAGCTCCGGATCCGCGCGTGCCGCATCGGCGAGCGCCGCCTCGAATTCCGCCTCGCTCTTCGTCTCCTTCGCGCGCGCCAGGCGATCGATCGCGCGGATGGCGTCGCGGACGCGTACCACGTCCTTCGCGTTCTTCTCGCGCGAGAACAGCGCGAGAAGGCGATCGACCTCGAGCGGCGTGAGGTCGTCGCTCATGTCGTCGGCATGACGCGCCGCGAGGACCATGGCGGCGCGGGCGAGCGTCGCGGACGAAGGCGTCGTGTCGTTGCCGTTCGGGTCTGCGTTCGCCAGGTCGTCGAGGAGCCCGATCGCGCTCGCCCGCGCGAAGCGGCTCGGCGATCGCAGGAGGACCCGCGCAAGGACCAGCCGCTCCGCCGGTGTCACCTCGGCGGGCGCGACGCGCTTCGCCTCCTCGATCGCTTCGCTCAGACCTTCCGCCGATCGCGCTAGCCATGCCGCCCGTCGCACGCGGCATGCGCGGGCGAGCGCCGTGGCACCCTCCCGCTCCGCGCTCGCGAGCGCTTCGCCGAACGCGACCGTGGCGCGAGCGTCGTTGCCGACGTCGAGACATCGCGCGTACACGTAGAGCCCGCGCGGGGTCCTCGCTCGCTTGATCTCCGAGCCCGCGAGGTCCGCTGCACACACGCCGAGGTCCGCGCGCGCCAGCTCCTTGCACGCGGCGAAGACGCCGTCCCAGAGCGCCTCGTCGACCGTGTCCACCGTCTGCCAGAGCAGCCTGAGATCGCGAATCGCGCCCAAATCACGGACCGCGGTGGCACATCGAAGCCCGCCGAGGATCGCTCGCCCGCGCAGCTCTGCGCTCGCCGCGTTCGACGCGAGACGCCGCCACACCCTGAGACCGGGCCCAGGGCCCGTGCTCCGCTCGAGGCGCTCCGCAGCGGCGACCGCGACGTCCGCGGTGAGGCTCATCGCATGCGCTCCGTCATCCGGCGCCGCGATCGGTGACGAGGCCGATGGAGGGAAGTCGCTCGACGGCGGCCTCGATGCGCTCGATCTCGGCGTCGATCTGCTCGATCGATCGACGTGCTGCAGCAGCCTCCTTCGTCTCGTCGCCCGCGAGCGACTTCAGAGGCTTCGCGACGCCTTCGTCGAGCCACTTGTTGATCCGCTGCTGCTCGGCCAGCTGCATCGCGCGGATCTCGTCGGTCGTGCTCGGCACCATCTCCGCGAGCGCTTGCTCGAGCCGCTGCACGCGCCATCCGAGGTTCAACGTGCGCCGCTTGATGTAGGCGGGATCGTCGAGGCGCATGTTCGAGAACTCCTCCTGATAGGCGGTCTCGGACAGCGCCTGCACCTCGTTGAAGCAGCGTCGCCACGTGGGACCGTCGCCGGCCTCGTGCGCGGCCATCGCCTTGTCGTAGAGCGAGTCGATGCGCTTCTCCCACTGCTCGCGCTCCATGCCCATGAGCGTGCCGCTCGAGCGATACACGACGCGACGAAGCACGTCGAACGAGTCTTCCATGCGCTGCATCGGAGGGACCATGCCCTCGGCGGCGCCGCCGTGGAACTCGTCGACGAGATGGCGGAGCCTCTGGCAGAGCGCCTCGAGCTTGTCCGGATCGGTCTGAAGGACCTCGCGGATCCCGACGACGAGGCGATCGGCCTCGCGCGAGAACTCCGATCCGAGACCGCCCCACAGCGCGCGTTTCGCCTTCTCCGCCTGCTCGAGCAGCGACTCGACGTCGGCGGTTCCGCCGCTCGGACTCTGCGGCGGCTCGATGTGCGCCTGGATCTGCTGCGCGCCGACGGTCGCTCGAGCCTCGAGGCGCATCGATTCGTCGCAGCGGAGGATCACCTCGACCGGGCTTCCGACCGCGAGCTCGCGCGGCACCTCGACGACCAGCGTCTTGATCGGCAGGCGGTTCTGCAGGATGCGCAGGACGACGGAGCCGCTCTGATCCGCCGTGAAGAACAGCTGCGTGACCTGCGCCGGCAGACCCGTGCCGCGTGCGAGCAGCACCTTGCGCTCACGCTTGCCGCCACGGACGACCTCGAGCGCGATGTCCTTCGCGATCACGGACGCGCGGCTGAGCGAGGTCGGACGCGGGCGGAGATCGCCGCGATGGATCGTGAGAGGCAGCTCCGCGAGCGCGACGCCGACCGCCGACTGCAAGGCGAGTGTGGCGTGCGTCTCCTCGGCGTCGCCGAGCGGGAGATCGAAGCGAACGGGATCCTTGCTGATCGCACCTTCGGCTAGCGCGCGCTCGCCTTCCCAGATCGCGATGCGCGCTGCGTTCTTCGGCGCCTCCTCGATGGAGATGCCGAGGCGCATCTTTGCTCCCTGCGCGACGAGCGGCGTGGAGATGCGGACCTTCACGCCGGCATCGCCGAGGAGCGTGCCGCCGATGTGCGCGGCGTGAACGGCGGCGCCGAGCGCGACGCACGTGTCGACGTCGTCGCGCAGCGGCTCCGCGCCGGGCTTGCAGAGCTTCTCGGTGACCCGGCGCACGACCATGGGCACGCGCGTGGAGCCGCCGACGAGGATGACGTGCTCGATGTCGTCGAGGCCGATGTTCGCGACCTCCTTCGCCTGCGCGAGCGCTCGCTCGCAGCATGCGATGGTGGTCTCGACGAGCTCGGAGACGACGGCTTCGTAGTCGTTGCGTCCGACGTCGCCGTCGTAGGAGACGCTCTCGCCGGCCTTGTCCTTCATGAACTCGCTCTTCGAGACATGGACGACGTCTGCGGTGGAGAGCGACTCCTTGATCTCCTGCGCGACGTGGATGAGGCGGCCGAAGAGCGCGCGATCGTCGGCGCTGCCGTTGACGTCGAGCTCCAGGGAGTAGCCCTTGCCGGCGAGCTCCTTGCGGAGGTGCTCGGCGTAGCGGCGATCGAAGTCGTCGCCGCCGAGGTAGTTGTCGCCGTCGATCGCGAGCACCTGATACTCGCCGGACGAGCAGCGGAGGATCGAGACGTCGAAGGTTCCGCCGCCGAGGTCGTAAACGAGGAAATTGCCGTCGCCGAGGCGCCGCTTCCACGTGTGATAGATCGCGGCGGCGGTCGGCTCTTGCAAGATGCCGATCACGTCGAGGCCGGCGAGCTCACCGGCCTTGCGCGTGGCTTCGACCTGCGGCGCGTCGAAGTACGCGGGAACGGTGATGACGGCGCGGACGACCGGCGTGTCGAGCGTGGTCGTGCCGGACTTGAGCGGCTTCTGCGCGAGCGTCTCCTTCATGCGATCGCGGAGCTCGAGGAGGATCTTCGAGGAGACCTGCTCGGGCGTGAGCTCGTGGGGCCCGACCCGGACCGTCGCCTTCTGTCCCATCTTCCGCTTGATGGACTCGACGGGCGTGGCCGACGTCCCGCGCTTGGACCGAGCCGCGTGCCCGACGAGGAACGCGCTGGTCTTCTCGTCCCACGAGACGGCGGAGGGCACCGTGCGCCGCCCGAACCGGTCGGCGTAGATGACGAGCTCCCGCTCGGAAGGAGGAAGCCAGGCAATCTCCGAGTTGGTCGTGCCGAGATCGATGCCAACGGCGCGGTCGAGGAAGGGCATTTGGGGAAAGGGTACGGGCAGACGAGACGTGAGAACAGACGAGAGAACAGGTGATGGAACTGGAAATGAAAATGGAAATGCCGGACACGCGACGGCGGCAGC
>JAQBQJ010000525.1 GCA_028287065.1 Labilithrix sp.
ACGGTGCGTTCTGGCACTCGAGCTTCGGTCGCGAGCGAAGCCACGGCTGCGTGAACCTCACGCCGCACGATGCGCGTCACATCTTCGGATGGGCCGGCCCGGTGCTGCCCGAGGGCTGGCACGGCGTGCGCGCGACGAAAGAGAACCCGGGCACCCGGGTCATCGTCCACAAGTAGTCGCGGTCAGTGCTGCGACTGGCACACGAAGCAGCTGCCGGTCTTGCAGTCGTCCTGCTGCACGCACGTGCCTAGCTTGCCCGGCGAGAATTCGCAGGACTGACCGACCTTCTCGCACGCACCCGACGGCGGCTTCGCCGGCGACCTCTTGTCGTCGGGCGGGCATCCGAGAAGGGCGGCGATCGCGCAGACGAGCGCGGCACGCGGTGCGATGCCTGCGAACCTCATTGCGCCAATCAGTGAGCGAGCTTCCGGAACTTCACGCGATGGGGCTGCGCGGCGTCCTCGCCGAGGCGCTTCTTCCGGTCCTCTTCGTACGCCTGGTAGTTGCCGGCGAACCAGGTGACCTTGCTGTCGCCCTCGAAGGCCAGCATGTGCGTCGCGATGCGATCGAGGAACCAGCGATCGTGGCTGATGACGACGACGCAGCCCGGGAATCCGAGCAGCGCGTTCTCGAGCGCCTGGAGCGTCTCGACGTCGAGGTCGTTCGTGGGCTCGTCGAGGAGGAGGAGGTTCCCGCCGTCCTTGAGCAAGCGTGCAAGATGCACGCGATTGCGCTCGCCGCCGGAGAGGTCCTTCACCTTCTTCTGCTGGTCGCTGCCGCGGAAGTTGAACCAACCGCAGTACGCGCGACTGTTGACCTCGCGCTTGCCGAGCGTGAGCGTGGGCTCGCCGCCGCTGATCACGTCGAACACGCTCTTGTCGCCCGCGAGCGCGTCGCGCGACTGGTCGACGTACGAGATCTTCACGGTCTCGCCGAGCTTCAGGTCGCCCTTGTCCGGCTTCTCCTGCGCGACGAGCATCTTGAAGAGCGTCGTCTTGCCGGCGCCGTTCGGGCCGATCACGCCGACGATGCCGGAGCGGGGGAGGAGGAAGGAGAGGTCGTCGAACAGCAGCTTGTCGCCGAAGGCCTTGCCGAGGCTCTTCGCTTCGACGACCAGGTCGCCGAGGCGCGGTCCGGGCGGGATCGAGATCTCCGCGGGATCCGCCGGTCCCTTCGTCGCGGCATCGACGAGCGCGTCGTAGGCCGCGAGGCGGGCCTTGCTCTTGGCCTGGCGCGCGCGCGGCGAGGCCTGCACCCACTCGAGCTCTTGCTTCAGCTTTCGCTGCCGTGCCGATTCGGACTTCTCCTCGATCGCGAGGCGTGCCGATTTCTGCTCGAGCCAACCCGTGTAGTTTCCCTTGAACGGGAGTCCCTTGCCGCGATCGAGCTCGAGGATCCAGCCGGCGACGTTGTCGAGGAAGTAGCGGTCGTGGGTGACCGCGACGACCGTGCCCGCATACGTGTGCAAGAACTGCTCGAGCCACTGGACCGACTCGGCGTCGAGATGGTTCGTCGGCTCGTCGAGGATGAGCATGTCGGGGCGCGACAAGAGCAGCCGGCACAGCGCGACGCGGCGCTTCTCGCCGCCGGACAGGTTCTTGATCTCGGCGTCGCCCGGCGGAACGCGCAGGGCGTCCATCGCGAGCTCGACGTGACGATCGAGGTTCCACGCGTCCGCGGCGTCGATCTTGTCCTGGAGCTGCGCCTGCTCCTCGAGGAGACGCGTCATCGCGTCGTCGTCCATCGGCTCGCCGAGCTTGTTGCTGATCTCCTCGAAGCGAGTGAGGAGCGAACGCGTCTCGGCGACGCCCTCGGCCACCGCCTCTTCGACCGTCTTCGCGGAGCCCATGTCCGGCTCCTGCGCGAAGTAGCCGATGCGCGTACCGGGATGCGGCTTCGCCTCGCCGCCGAACGTCTTGTCGACGCCGGCCATGATCCGCATGAGCGAGCTCTTGCCGGAGCCGTTGGCGCCGATGACACCGATCTTCGCGCCCGGATAGAAGGCGAGATGGATGTTGTCGAGGACCTTCTTGTCCGGGGGATGGACCTTCGTGACCCCCTGCATCGTGAAGATGAACTCGGGCATGGCGCTCCGGACCCTAGCGTGGCCCCGCCGAATCCGCACGCGTTACGAGGGCCCGTTGTAGAATCCCCGGCGATGGCCTCCGACCCGCCCACGGAGCCGCCCGAGCTGCACGAGGACGTCGAGCTCGACATGGAGCGGCGTCGCTACATCCTCGATGCGCACGCGCAGCTCGAGCGCATCACGCACTATGCGCTGCTCGGGGTCGCGCGCTCGGCCGACCGCAAGGCGGTCAAGGACGCCTACTTCCGGCTCGCCGGCCTCGTCCATCCCGACCGTTACTTCGGGAAGCGGCTCGGCTCTTACAAGCCGAAGATGGAGGCGGTCTTCGCGCGGATCAGCATCGCCTACGAAACGCTCTCGCGCGCGCAGACACGCGCCGAATACGACGCGACGCTCGGCGTGCAGGAGGCCGAGGACAAGGCGAGCGGGCGACATGCCGCGGCGGCTCCGGTCGATCCGCGCGTGGCCGAGAAGCGGCGCGTCGCCCTCGAGGGATTGAAGCAGCACTTTGCCGAAGGGAAGGCGAAGGCGCGTCACTACGCGGAGGTAGCGGCACGTGCGCGAGCGGCAGGCGACGTCGTCGCCGCGGCGGAGGCCTACCGGAGCGCGTTGACGTTCGCGCCCGGCGACCCGGAGATCACGGCCGCGTACGAGGCGGTGCAACGCGAAGCCGGGGCGAAGCTCGCCGAGAGTCACAAGCGCAAGGCGCTGCTCGAGGAGCGCTTCGGACGTTGGGCGGCGGCGGTAAAGTCCTGGGAGCGCGTCGTCGAAGCGAAGCCCGATGACGCGGAGGCCCGGGCGCGCCTGGCAAACGCAGTGGCCAGGGCGAACGCCGGAACCTGAGCTCGTCCTCGCGCGCGCGTGCGTAGCTCCGATATCCTGCGGGCGTGAACGGGGGGAGCGCAGGCACCGCGGCAACGCACGACGAGACGCTGTTCGAGCTCGCGCAGTGGCTCGCCCGCGTTCAGCAGTACTCCGCGAGCCATCCGGCATGCGCGCAGCTCGGCGAACGCACGCATCGCGCGCTCTCGCGATCGCTCGCGATCGCTTCGCCGCTCAGCATCGACGTCCTGAAGGACGGGATGTCGATCGAGGACGTCGCCGTCGGCCACGCCGCGGTGCGCACGCGTCTCGCGCCGCATCTGCACGAGCGCGGCGTGCTGGTCCTCCGTTTCCTGCCCGGTGCGACGGTCGCGGAGCTGACCGCGCTCATCGAGCTCTTCACGCTCCCGGTGCAGACGACGTTCGATCGCGGCGGGCTGCGCGCGCTCGCGAGCGAGCGAGGTCTCGCCCGGATCCAGATCGAGGAGATCGCGCACGACATCTCCGCCGACGAGCGCGCGGCCCAGCGAACGCGCGCACGCCTACGAACGAGCTTCGCGGACGTCCTCCGCGAGCTGCTCGCGAAGCGCGCCATCCGAGGGCTCACCGGCGCCGAGCTCCTCGAGCTGCTCGATCACCCCGAGATCGCCGTGACGATCCTCGAGGAGGATCCGCTCGGCATCGCCGAGTCGCTCGCCGGTCTCTGCTTGATGGTCCGCGACGAGGAGCAGGCGACCGGCACGGAGCTCTATCCGAAGCTGCGCGTCATCATCCTCGCGCTCTCGCTGCCGTCGCACGATCGCGTGCTGCTCGGCCTGCCGACGCTCGTCGGCGACTTCCGCGAGGCGCTCGTCTGGGCGCTCGACGGGCTCGACGAATCCGAGCTCGCGCGCATCGCGCTGGCGTCCTTCCGCGCGCACGCGACGGAGCTCGATGTCACGCTGTACGCGCTCTCGGTCGCGGCCCCGCACGACGGGCGCCGGCTCTCGACGCTTCGCCGGGTCGCGCTGCACTTCTACGACCTGCCAAGCGAAGATGCGAGCGCGTCGGAGCTCGTGACCGTGTGCGCGATGAACGCCGGGGACGTCGACTCGTACTGGCGCGAGCGCGAGTGCCTTGCGCCGCATGCGATGCGCATCCTCGGGGGCCGCGGCGCATTCGCGTTCTCGACGTCTGCCGCAGCGCGCGATCGCGCGTCGGGTGCGCCGCCCCCGGACTACTTGGGCGATCAGCGACGCGTGATGAGCGAGCTCGTGAAGATGGCGTCGCGCACGCGGCGGTTCGAGCAGCTCTGCGCGAAGCTCCCGCAGACCGCGGTCACGTTCGCGCGCGCGGGCTCGACCGAGAGCGTGCTCGGCATCGTCGACGGGCTGCGCGGCGTGACGCGTGAGGAGTGCAAGGAGCTCGCGAAGAACACGCTGCGCGAGGTGGTGTCGCCGGCCGTCGCCGGTCTTCTCCTCGCCGACACGGATACGACGAGCGCGGACATCGAGGGCGAGAAGCTCGACGATCTCACGACGACGGTGCGCCTCCTCACGGCGCTCGCGCCGACTGTCGTGTTCGAGCAGCTCGAGCTGTCGGAGAGCAGGAAGATGCGCCGCATCTTCATCGAGTCGCTCGTCGCGGCAGGCCCGCGGCTCCTCCCGCTCGTACGGCGGAAGCTCCATGCGCCGAGCTGGTTCGTCGTGCGGAACGCGCTCGTGATCCTGACGCGGATCGGCGGGACGGCGGCGGATCTGCTCCCCGTCGCCAGCCATCCGAACGAGAAGGTGCGGCTCGAGGTGCTGCGCTCGCTGCGGGCCTTGCCGAGCGACGCGCAGGCGATGGATTTCGTCGCGGCTTACCTCACCGATCCCGTGCAGGAGATCCGGCAGCACTCGCTCGTGCTCCTGCGCGGCGAGCTGCTCAGCGCCGAGGGAGTGGCGCGCCTCGAGCGCATCGCCGCGAACGAACAGGAGTCGGAGGACCGTCGTCGTCGCGTGGTCGAGGCGCTCGGACGATGTCCGCTCGACGCCGCGGCCACGGCGCTGTTCACGCTGCTGCAGCCGCGCGGTCTCCTCGAGATCGGGTCGCTGCGCGACGTGGTCGCGGTGGCGTTGCGCGGCTCGCCGGCGCCACTCGGTCCCGGCTATTTCGCCGAAGGCCTGAAGTCTCCGGCATGGCGCGTTCGCAAGGCGTGCGAGCGCGCAGCAGGAGGAGGGACATGAGCGGCGAACGCGGCGAACGCGAAGGCGGCGCAGCACGCGTGACCGAGTGGGGCGCGGTGCTGGACGTGCTCCATGCGCTCGCCAACATGATCACGGTGCGATCGCACTACACCGAAGGCCACCCCGCGATCGCGCAGGCCGACGAGCATGCGTCCGCTGGGTTCGTGCGCGTGCTCGAGCGTATGACGGACCTCGTCGTCGCGCTCGTCGACGGCGAGTTCATCGTGAGCGAGCGTCCGCTCCCCGACCTGCGTGCGCGCCTGCACGTCCTCGCCGACGCGATGACGCGCCACGAGATCGAATGCATCGTGTTCCAGCGCGGCATGACGCGCGAAGAATGTCACCTGCTCGGCAGGGCGCTCGCACAGCAGGGCGGCGCATCGGGTCGCGTGCGCGAGGAGACGCAGGCCGGACTCGTGCACGTGCTGCTCCGCTTCGTCGTCCGCGCGGGTGACACGAAGGCCGGCGCGGGCGCGCACACGTCGTTCTTCGTGCCTGCCGTGGGCGAGATGCTCGTCTCCGCGGCGCGTGCGCTCGCGTCGGATGCGCCGATCGACAAGCTCGGCATTCTCGCGGTCGCGAACCAGATGGTCGTGGCGTGCGCCGCGACGGGGCCGACGATCCAGCAGCGCGCGTGGACGCGCACCATCGAAGACGAGGCGACGCATGCGTCGAACGTCGCGATGCTCACGGCCGCGATGGCGCGCGACGCCGGGTATCCGCAGCGCGTCGTCATCGACGCGACCGCCGCGGCGATCCTGCACGACATCGGGCACCTCTTCTTGCCGGACGAGATCCGCGGGACGCCGGAGCCGCTGCTCGACGAGCGCGCGAAGCCCGTGTTCCGGAATCACACCTTCGCCGGCGCGCAGATGCTCCTCGGCGCAGGATGCGCGCCGCTGTGGATCGCCGCCGCCTTCGAGCATCATCGGGGCATCGACGCCGGCGGGTATCCTGCGCTCGAGTCGAAGGAGCCGCCGCACGAGCTCGTGCGCATCATCGCCCTGGCGAACTACTTCGACAGCAAGCGCACGATCGTAGGCGGACGCGCCGACGATCCCGAAACGGCGCTCCGCGGCGCGATGGAGCTCGAGGAACGCTACTTCGGCGCGGGGCTGATCCGCCGGTTTTTACGGGTCCTCGGCGTGTTCCCGGCAGGCACCACGGTGGAGCTGTCGAGCCTCGAGCCCGCCGTCGTGACGCGCGCGAACGCCGTCGATCCGTGGCGACCGCAGGTGAAGATCCTGCGCGGACCGAACGCGGGAAAGTTCGCGGAGCTGCGCGAGACCGATTCGCTCCAGATGCGTCATCGGCTGTCGATCGTCCGCGCGATCGCGCCGCCGCTGTTCGTGCTCGCCGACGTCGTCGACGAGGCGCCGGTCGTCGCGCCGGTGGTGGCCGCTTCCGCGGAGGTGCTCGTCCCCGAGGCGAAGCCGCTGCAGCACGTGGGCGAGGCCGCGCGCGGCGCCGCCGAGCGCGCGCGCGGGCAGCTCGGAGGGATGGACGATCTGCTCGATGCACTGCTGACCGTCCCGACCGAAGCGCTCGTGTCGGCCATGCCGCCTGCGCCGAGCACGTTCCCGCGCGGCGCCGCGGTTTCGATTCCACCGTATGTGGTCGTGCCGAACGTCTCGAGCCGCCCACCGCCCGTCGTGACGCGTCCTCCGCCGCTGACGATCACGAGCGCGCCGCCTCCGGCTGCGCGTTCGATCGCGCCGGTCCCGAGCGCGCGTCCTCCGGAGGGCTCCCCCGAGGAGCTCGCAGAGCTCGAGCGCGTGCTCCTTGCGCGACTCGGGCCGATCACCGCCGTTCCCGTCCTCATCGTGAAGGACGTGACGAAGGTGAAGCTCGATCATCGCGCCGCGTTCGTGCTCCGTTTTCTCGACGGCATGTCGACGATCGACGACATCCTCGACGCCAGCGGTCTGCCGCGCGTCGAGGCGCTTCGGATCCTCGAGGATCTACGCGCAGCGTCCGTGATCAGGATCTCGTAGGCGCAGCGAGCCGCGGCGGTGCCGTGCGGCTCGCCAGCACGATGCGCTGGAAGCGGAACTGCCGCTCGCGACGATACGTGCCCGTCACCGAGAGGCATGCCTCGTCGAACGAGACGCTGCGCACGTGACGGAAGCCTTCTTCGAAGAGCATCGGCACCGGATCGTTCGTCCCGAACACGAAGCGCTCGCCGAGCTCCTCGACGAGGTCGCGCGCCTGCTGGTCGCCGCCGGACCGCGTCGCGCCCTCGACGAAGCTCCGCGTGAAGTGATCGAAGAGGAGCACCGTGCGAGGCTCGCAGCCCGTGGCGACGCGACGGAGCGTGCTGCGGATCGCCGGCTCGTGCAGGTAGGGCGTGACGCCTTCCCAGAGCACGAGGGCCGCCACCGCCGGATCGAAGCCGGAGCTCTGGAGGCGATCGAGGAAGTCGTCCTTCTCGAAGTCGCATGCCACGTACGTCGCGGCAGAGGCGGGATAGCCGGCGAGCTTGCGCACCGCGGCGAGCTTCTCCTGCTGCGTCGCGGGCTGATCGACCTCGAAGAAGCGAACGCCGGTCTTCGCGAACCGGGCGGCGCGCGCGTCGAACCCGGCGCCGAGCACGACGACCTGCGTGGGCTTCGTTGCGTCGCTCTCGTGCGCGCGGATCCATCGCGCGACGTGCTCGTCGAGGTATGCGGTGCGCACGGCGATCCAGAGCTCGCGCTCGAGCAGGAAGGCATCGACCTTCGCGGCGATCGCCTCGCCCTCCGCGCCGGCGAGGCCCGCGGCCCACGGATCGGAGATGATCGCATCGTCGCGACGGCTCGCACGCGCACGATAGGCAGCGACGAGGAGAGCCGTGCGGCTCGCGTGGCGTTCGGTCATGAGCCGGAGGATAGCCGGTGCGCTAGCGAACGACGCGACGCAGGAGGCGCTTCGTGCCGATCGAGCCGAGGGCGCCGACGGCGAACACGACGGGCGCCGCGATCCCACCGGTGAGCGCGACGAGGCCGGCGCCGAGCAGGACGCCGGCACCGGTCGCGATGGCACCGGTGGTGGCCTCCTTCGCGACGTGGAGCGCGGCGGTCTTCTTGTCGCTCGAGCCGTTGCGCACCGCGATGACGGCCTCGAAGGCGGCGAACGCGCCGTCGAGCACGAAGCCGATGCCGGCCGCTTTGCCCGCGCCCTTCAGGACTTGCTTGCCGGCCATGCGCATCGCTTGCGCGCCGACGCCTTTCGCGAGCGTGGTGGTCGCGCTGGCGCTGCCCACCTTCGAGGAGAGCGCGAGGATCGGCTTCGCGGCGAGCGAGCCTGCGGACTCGAGGATCGGTCCCGTGGTCATCTGGATCGCGCGCGACGCTCCGCGCTCGGCGACCTCGCGCACGGCGCGCTTCGCGCCTTCGGAGAGCACGTGCTTGCCGCCGGCCTCGAAGAGGGCCGCGGACGACGCGAGGAGCTTCGCGGCTTCGCCGCCGGCGAGGGCGGCGCGGAGCGAGTCGGCGATGTTCACGACGGCCGGATCGCTCGACTGAGCGCTGCTGGTTCCGAAATCGACGCGCACGGCGCGCGCGGAGGTGGGAATGTCGTGCTCGGTCATCAGGCCTCGTCCTTAGTCATAGCCAGCCTTCCCGGAACGCCAAGGCTCATTTCGGGTCGAACTGTAGCGGACGCGATACGAGGCCGGTTTTCCTGCGGTCGCGAGGGCCTTCACGACATACGTACCTGAGCCGTATTTCGTCGTCCCGGCGGGGCCAAACGTCGCGCTTCCGAGCGCAAGCGCGAGCGTCGCGGCGGCGCCTCGCGAAGAAGTAGTAGAGATCGAGACCCGAGAAGTCCGAGAAAAGCGCGAAAGCGCGAAGATTTGTTTTGTCTGCCGATCGCTCAATCGAGCGATCGGCAGACAAACAATCTCGCTTCGCTCTTTCGCGGTTTTCTCGGACTTCTCGGATCCTCTGCGTGAAGCATACGACCGGCGGTCGGGGCTCGAAGGACGTCCGGGCGTCCCCTATCCATCGTGGTCGTGAGCCACGCGATCTTGCCGCCCGGCCTGCGCATCCCGAAGGTCGCTTCGACGCTGATGTGGATGCGCAAGCCGTTCGCGCTCATGGAGACGTGCGCGAAGCGCTTCGGCGAGCCGTACACGATGTCCCTCGTGGGCCTCCCGAACATCGTGATGACGTACAGGCCGGAGACGGTGAAGCAGATCTTCGCCGACGACGGCGAGACGTACGCAGCAGGGAAGTTCAACCAGTCGCTCTCGGCGTTGCTCGGCGACAAGTCGGTGCTCATGCTCGACGGCGCAGAGCACCTCCGTCATCGGCGCTTGCTCCTCCCGCCTTTCCACGGCGAGCGCATGCAACGCTACGGCGAGGCGATGCTCGCCGCCACGGACACGGCGATCGACGGATGGTCTCCCGGCAGCGTGTTCGCGCTGCATCCGCAGATGCAGGACGTGACGCTGCGCGTGATCCTCCGCACGGTGTTCGGCTTCGAAGAGGGGCCGCGCCTCGACGAGATGCGGCGGCGGATGAAGCGGATCCTCGAGCTCGGCTCGTGGCCTCCTCTTCTGATCCCGTGGATGCGCGTCGATCTCGGTCCGCGCAGCCCGTGGGGGCGGTTCCGGCGCGCGGTCGAAGAGGGCGACGAGTACCTGTTCCAGGAGATCGAAGGGCGCAGGCGCACCGGCGCCCGCGGTACCGACGTCCTCTCGCTCCTGCTCGATGCGCGCGACGAAGAGGGCAAGCCGATGAGCGACGCCGAGCTGCGCGACGAGCTCACCACGCTGCTCGTCGCCGGACACGAGACGACGGCCACCGCACTCGCCTGGGCGGTCCGCTGGACGCTCGCGACGCCGGGGCTCGTGTACGAGCTGAAGACCGAGATCGCCGACGCACGACGTGCGGACGGCACGCCGCGCCTCACGGCGACGCGCGCCGCCGAGCTTCCGCTCGTCGACGCGATCTGTCGCGAGGCGTTGCGCCTGAACCCGGTCGTGCCGCTCGTCGGGCGCATCCTCGAGCGGCCGGTGCGCGTCGCGGGATACGACCTGCCCGCGGGGACGCCGGTCGCGTGCTCGATCTATCTCGCACAGCGGAGGCCCGAGGTGTATCCCGAGCCCGAGCGCTTCGATCCCTCGCGTTTCCAGGGCAAGAAGCTGTCCCCGACGGAGTTCTTCCCGTTCGGCGGCGGCGTGCGTCGCTGCATCGGGATGGCGTTCGCGCTCTACGAGATGCGCATCGTGCTCGCGCGCATCTTCGAGCGCGTGCAGCTCACGCTCGCGTCGCCGCGGCCCATCCGCGAGGAGCGCCGCTCGATCACGTTGATGCCGTCGGAAGGATTGCTCGTGAAGGTGGCGGCATGACGGCACCTCTGGCCGTCGTGGTGGTGGGCGCGGGCTTCGGCGGGCTCGGCATGGCGATCCGGCTCAAGCAGTCGGGGATCGACGACTTCGTGATCCTCGAGCGCGCCGAAGAGCTCGGCGGCGTGTGGCGCGACAATCGCTATCCCGGCGTGGCGTGCGACGTGCCGGTGCACGTGTACTCGTTCTCGTTCGAGCCGAACCCGGACTGGTCGCGCTTCTTCGCTCCGCAACGCGAGATCCTCGCGTACCTGCATCATTGTGCGGAAAAATACGGGCTCGGGCCGCATCTGCGTCTCGGCATGGGCGTCGCGCGCGCGGAGTTCGACGAGGCGCGCGGCCTGTGGTCGATCACGACGACGAAGGGCACGGTGCTCGAGACGCGCGTGCTGATCGCGGCGGCCGGTCTCGCGCTCACCACGCCGGTGCTGCCCGACATCCCGGGGCTCACGACGTTCGAGGGCAAGGTGTTCCACTCGTCGCGCTGGGATGCGTCGACGCCGCTCGACGGCAAGCGCGTCGCCGTCATCGGCACCGGCGCGAGCGCCATCCAGATCATCCCGGAGGTGGCGAAGGTCGCCAAGCAGCTGCACGTCTTCCAGCGCACGGCGCCGTGGGTGATGGAGCGTCCGGACTTCGCGATCCCGGCGGGGCAGAAGGCGCTGTTCCGCAAGCGGCCGAGCGTGCAGAAGCTCCTTCGCGGCGCGATCTGGTCGTTGATGGAAGCGTTCGCGGTCGGCTTCGTGGTCGAGCCGCGCATCAACGAGCTGCGGCAGAAGCTCGCCACGCGTTACATCGCGAAGCAGGTGCACGATCCGGTGCTGCGCGCGAACGTGACCCCGCCATACACGCTCGGCTGCAAGCGCATCCTGTTCTCGAACGACTACTACCCGTCGCTGCAGCGTCCGAACGTCGAGCTGGTGACGGAGCGCGTGCGCGAGGTGCGCGGTCGCACTCTGATCACCGCAGACGGCAAGGAGCGCGAGGTCGACGCGATCGTCTGCGCGACGGGCTTCGAGGCGTCGGAGGCGCCCGCGCCGTTCGAGCTACGCGGGCTGGGCGGTCACACGCTCGAAGAGGCGTGGAAGGACGGCGTGGAGGCGTATCTCGGCGCGACGGTCGCGGGCTTCCCGAACTTCTTCTTCATCGTGGGCCCGAACACGGGCCTCGGTCACAGCTCGATGATCTTCATGATCGAGTCGCAGGTCGCGTACGTGCTCGACGCGATCAAGACGATGCGAGCGAAGGGGCTGGGCCGGGTGTCGCTGCGCCCGGAGGTGCAGCGTGCTTACAACGAGCGCCTGCAGGAGCGCCTCGCGAGGACCGTGTGGAGCAAGGGCGGATGCGTGAGCTGGTACACGACGAAGGCGGGGAAGAACACGACGCTGTGGCCGGGGTTCACGTTCGAGTTCAGGGCGAGGACGAGGAAATGGGATGAGGAGAGTTATGAGGTTGGGTGACGAGAGCGAGAGAACAGGTGATGGAAATGGAAATGGAAATGGAAATGCCGGAGCGAGATTAGGCTTGAACTAGGTGGGCGCGGATCTCGTTGAACAGTATCAGCGGCAGGAACGCTGGCGCCGTTGGGACGAAGCTCTCTCGGTCCTTCCGCTCGAGCGCGGCCACCGCGTGCTCGACTTGGGCTGTGGAGTCGGCCAGGTCGCAGCTCGACTGAACGACCTAGGGGCCGACGTCGTGGGCCTCGATTCGTCCGATGAGCTGCTTGCAGCGGCTCGCGCTCGGCATCCGCACCTCCGCTTCGAGAAGGCAGACATCCGCGCCGTCGATCCGGAGCGCTTCGGGCTCGTCGACGGTCTGTGGGCGAGCTTCGTGACCGCGTACTTTCCCGACCTACGGTCCATCCTCACCCGCTGGAGCAACTGCCTGCGCCCGGGCGGGTGGCTCGCGATGGTGGAGATGGATGATCTCCTCGGTCATGACCCGCTTCCGCCACGGTTTCGACCGAATCTCGAGAGCTTCTACGAAGAGGCAAGGCGTTCGGGCGGCTATGACTTCGAATGCGGGCGCGCGCTTGCGGACGCCGCTCGCGCCGCTGGCCTGAGCGTTTTGCACGAAGGAGTCCTTGCGGACGACGAGCTCAGCTTCGTGGGCGCGGCACGTACGGATGTCCTGGAAGCCTGGCGTAGTCGGCTCTCGCGGATGGGCGGGCTGAAGGCGTTCATGGGCGAGCAGTTCGACGACTTCGAGAGAGCGTTCCTCGAAGCGCTCGGCGCAGAGTCGCACCGTTCGAATACGCGCGTGGTCTTCGTCATCGCGCGGCGCGGATAGGTCAGCGAAGAGCGCTGACCAGCGGCCGGACCGCCAGCGGCAGCTCTCCGAGATGGATGTAGAAGAAGTCGCGGTGCCACCCGCGACGTAGCAGCCATGTCTCCGCGTCTTGAACGGGCGATGGCCCGGGTGGGCGCGGGACGTCTTGCATCCAACCGTCAAACCAGGGACCGGAGGAGCACGGGTCGCACAGCCCCGCGTCCCACTCGTGATGCTTGCGGGTATCCTGACCCCGGTTCGTTTTCGGACCCCGGTTCCGTTCGGGAGCTCCCGTCCTTAGTTCCGGTAGGCGGGGACGGGGATAGCGACCGGCGCGTCATGGTCTCCGAGGCGCTGACGCTCGAGAGGCCGGTCTCTCTCGGCGCGATGACGGTTGGGCGCGGCTCTCGAAATTCCGATTCCCGTCGCTGTTCCTGGTCCTGTCCCCTGTTCTCCTCGAGAACCCAGGCCTCAACAGGCGATCACGTCTTCGCGGGCTTCCGCCGCGCGGCCCGCGGCGGCTTCGCCTTCCCGACCGCGCCCGCATCCACGCCCATCGCCTCAACGGCCGCTTCTGCCGTCGTCGGCTTCGCGGGAGCAGCAGCTGCTGCAGGCGCCGCTTCCTTCTTCTTCTTTTCCGGCGCCGAGATCACGCCGTGCACGAACAAGTAGTGGATCAACTCCGGCGCGAGCTGGACGTCATGCTCCTTGTCGAGGCGCGCCAGGTTCTCTTCCAGAGTCTGGTCTGCGCGGAGCATGCCCAGCACGTCGAACAGCTCCTTCTCGAGCGAGAACGCGTCGTACGGGTTGTACGAGGTCACGACGACGTTCTCGCCGGCTTCGCGCTTCCGGAGGTTCGTCGTGCGGATGACGACGTCCGGGACCTTCGCGTTCTTGATGTCGTCGTACTTCGCCTCGAGACTTGCGAGCAGGCCGCGACCGTCGGGTGAGTCGTCGACGTGCTTGTCGAACTCCTCCTTCGGGAGCTCGTTCACGCGCTTGTAGCACTCGATGTAGAACTCCTCTTCGCGGCCGACCCACGTGCCGCCACCCCAGTACGACGCATACTCCTCGTCGCGCGGCGGCAGGTCCTCGATGTCCTCGAGCGTGAGCGTCCGGCGCGGCACCTTCGGCTCGGTCACCTTCCCATCGACGGTGAGCATCGACCACCGAGAGAGCGTGCGTTCGACGTGGCTGAGATAACCCTTCAGCGTGTCCCAGAAGGCCCAGCCCGGCTTGCCCGCCGTGTACTTGCAGAAGTACGTCGAGCACACGGACTCGCGATAGAGCCACACGGTGCAGCGTCCGTCGTTCTCCTCGTCGAAGTACGGACAGAGCATCGTCTTCGCACGACCGAAGAACCCCGCGCCTTGACCGGCCCCATAGACGACGCCGTACTTGCGCGGAGGCGCGAGGAACTGCGGCGTGACCCCGATGCGCGTGGCGATTCGCTTGCGGAGGCGGCGCCGTCCCTCGGCGAGGTCCTCGCTCGTGTCGGCGAGGATCGCGCCGACCAGGTAGTTCGGCAGCCCGGGATGGTAGGTGCAGCACTTCGAGTCGGGCCGGAAGTAGTCCATGGCGACCGGCGCGATCTGGCCGTGGTCGCACATCGCGCACGTGTCGCACGTGGCGCGGGTCTCCACGACCTCGGGCCGATCGAACAGCTCCGAGAGCAACCGCCGGTACACCGGGGCTTGCTTCGACCGGAGGGTGACGAGACGGTCAGTCATCGGCCTGCAATAGCAGATGAATCCGCAGAATCCGAGGCGGCTCTCGCCCGCCGTCGACCTCGAGCGATAACCTCGGTGAGATGGGGAATTTCGGCTCTCGGTCGCTCCGCTCCGTCGCGCGCCTCCGCCCTTCGATGCTGGTGTCGGCGGCGGCCATCGCGCTCTCGGCAGTCGCGTTCCACTGCGGAAGCGAGGAGCTCTCCGCCGAGCTCCCGACCGGACCTGGTGCGGACGGCGGCGACGAGGGGACCGGACCGATCGACTTCGGCGGGACGTGCGATGGCGCGCCCTGCCCGCTGGGCGACTCCGGCATCCGACCCGTGACGTGCGGGGACGGCCTACTCGACGACAAGCTCTCCGAACGCTGCGACGACGGGAATGCGAAGAGCGGCGACGGTTGCAGCGCGACGTGCGATCTCGAGCCCGGCTGGCTGTGCCCCACGCCGGGACTCCGCTGTCAGGCGGCGAAGTGTGGCGACGGCATCATCGCCGGCGTCGAGGAGTGCGATTTCAAACCGGGTCAGCCGGTCACCGGATGCTCGGCCACGACGTGCCGGATCGAAGCGGGCTTCGACTGCAACGCGACGACGCTCGCGTGCAGCGCGGTCGTGTGCGGCGACGGCAAGGTGCAGCGCGGCGAGACCTGCGAGGACGGCAACGCGCTGCCCTTCGACGGATGCTTCGAGTGCCGGAAGGAACCGGTCTGCACGAACGGCGTCTGCCAGGCATCGTGCGGCGACGGCCAGCGCTTCGCGGGCGAGGCCTGCGACGACGGCAACACGCGCGCAGGCGACGGCTGCTCGCCGACCTGCACCGTCGAGACCGGCTACGCGTGCGCCGACGTGCTCGGCGCGCCACCCACGAGCATCGACCAGCCCGTGCTCATCCGCGACTTCATCGGCGTCGGTCGCGAGGCCGGCGGCTCGACCGGACACGACGACTTCAACGGGCTCGGCGGGACGGGCATCCTCGGCATCGTCGAGGCGCAGCTCACCGCCGCCGGCAAGCCGGCGCTGAACTGCCCGGGCGGCAACTGCGCGATGAACCCCGGCGTGCTCGGCGGCTCGGGCCGTCATGCGAACATCACGACGGCGACGAACTTCGCGCAGTGGTACGTGAACGTCGCGGGGACGAACATCGCGTCGTCGATCACCGTGCCGCTCGCGCGACAGCCGGACGGCACGTACACGTGGGACAGCGCAGACCCGACCGTCAACGGCGGGAAGAGCTACTTCGACCCTATGAACACCGGTGGCTGGGTCGCGTTGGGCAAGGAGACGCTCGCGCCTTGCGGAGCGGCGTCCGCGCCCGATCGCAACGTATCGTTCACGTCGGAGACGCACTTCTGGTTCGAGTATCAGGGCGGCGAGCGCTTCGACTTCGCCGGCGACGACGACACGTGGGTGTTCGTGAACCGGAAGCTCGCGATCGACCTCGGCGGCCTCCACACGCCGCGCACCGGCTTCTTCGTGCTCGACGCCGCCAACGGCACCGCGACGTTCTCGTCCGACATGCCTCAATCCGGGACCGTGAACCTCGGGCTCGTGAAAGGCGGCACGTACGAGGTCGTGATGTTCCAGGCGGAGCGCAACGAGTGCGGCTCGAACTTCCGCGTGACGCTGAAGGACTTCAATCGTCCGAAGTCGACGTGCGCTTCGAAGTGCGGTGACGGCATCGTCGCGAGCGACGAGGTGTGCGACGACGGCAAGAACGTCGGCGGCTATGGCTCGTGCATGCCGGGGTGCAAGGCGCGCGGCCCGTTCTGCGGCGACGGCCACATCGATCCGACCGAGCAATGCGACGAGGGCACGCAGAACGCAAACCCGTTGGGCAGCTGCACGGCCAACTGCCAGCGCCAAGCGATCGAATGAGGACTCGAGAAGTCTGAGCTGAGAAGCGCGAAGCGCGAAGCGAGATTGTTTGTCCGCCGATCGCCAAAACTTCTTCGCGCTTTCGCGCTTTTCTCGGACTTCTCGGATCTCGTTCTCTACTTTTTCGCAGGCGCCGCGCCGCCGAGCCACTCGTAGCGACGGTAGCGAGGAGCGCCCGAACGGTCCTTCACGTTCGCGACGACGGCTTCTACCAAGCAAGATCCGCCGAGCGTTGGATTGCGCGACGTCTCGATCCGGCTCTCACCGTGCCGCACGCGGACCCACCAGCTCCGGGCCGATACTATTTCCCCCGCGTGCGGGCTCGCATATATCCGTATGAAGATGCAAAAGGTCTCGTTCGTCTTCTCTTCTCTCGCTCTCGGCGTCTTGCTCGTTGCATGTGGCACGACCAACAACAACGACCCAGCCGTCGCGCCCACCGCGTCCTGTGACGCGTTCTCCCAGGCACTCTGCGCCAAGATGCAGGAGTGCTTCCCCATCGGGCTCGCGGCTCAGTACGCGGACGTCGCTCAGTGCGCGGCTCGGACCAAGCAGTCCTGCATGAACGCGCTCGGCGCGAACGGCACCGGCGCGACGCCGGCGACGCTCAACGCCTGCACGACCGCAACCAAGGACGCCACGTGCGACGCGCTCTTCGCGCCGGCGGGGCTGGATGCGTGCAAGGCACCCGCCGGAACGCTCGCCGACGGCACGGCGTGCGGAGACGACGCGCAGTGTACGAATCGAAACTGCTCGAAGACGAGCGACACATGCGGAAAGTGCGCGCCGCGCGGCGGTGTCGATAGCACGTGCACGCAGACCGGAGACTGCAACGAAGGCCTGCTCTGCAGCGCGATGGGCAAGTGCGTCGAGCCCGGCAAGCAGGGCGACGCCTGCAGCGCCACGAAGCTCTGCGCCGCGAACCTCGTCTGTCAGAAGGGCAAGTGTGACGCGCCGCTCGCCATCGGCGCGACGTGCAACCCGGCCGAGCCCGCGTGCGATGCGCTGAAGGGCGACCAGTGCGGCGCAAACCTGACCTGCGAGGCGCTCAAGCTCGCGAACGCCGGCGAAGCGTGCGGCGTGGTGAACGGGCAGATCACGTCGTGCGGCGCGCACGGCAGGTGCAAGCTCGCGGCAGGTGCACAGAGCGGCACGTGCGTGGGCGCCGCCGCCGACGGTCAAGCCTGCGACGCCCAGAAGGGTCCGGCCTGCCAGGCGCCCGCGAGCTGCGTGAAGGGAACCTGCGTGTTCCCCGATCCGAACGCCTGCAAGTGACCCAGGGGAGTTTTCCGTTGGCGCACAAACGAACGCGGCGACGAGCTGAGCTCGTCGCCGCGTCGTAGAAGTCCGCCTCGCGGTCAGCCGCGGAGCGGGCCGGGCCCGGCGTGTAGTCACCGTTCGGCTCGCTGTAGGCCACCACCCCGGTCGGCGGTTCCCGTGCGAGTGCAATTTCGCGAAACCGGTTCCGTCCACTTCGGGGATCAGGCTCTTGCTCGACCTCCGGGGCGGGGGAAAAAAGAGAACAGGGGACAGGAACAGGAACAGGAATCAGAACGAGAATTTTTCGAGAGGCTTCTCGCGGTCGGCGGCGAGGCGAGTGGCGGTCAGCCCTGGGACGGCGGGACGGGGGAATTCACATCCCTGTTCCTGTTCCCTGTTCTCCTTTCTCCTTTCTCCTCTCGCTTTCGCCAGCGAAAGCGATTTCCACCCACGAGGATTTTCCGCGACGTCCCCGGTCGCGTCGCCCGGTCGAGTGCGTCGACGAGCATGTGCACGTGCTCGGATCGCACCGGCGTTACCCCCCAAAAGAGAACGCCGCGGCTCCGTCGGGTTGCACTTGTTCTAACCGGCGACCGTCTGCTCCATCAACGAGCTCTGGCCCGACGCCCGCGACGGTCCGGGCGCACGTGGCGCGCGGCTCAGTCGGCGACGACGAGCCTGCTTCCGGCGACGGTGATTTTCAGCCCCGTGGCGTCGGAGGGCTCGGCGCTGAACGCGACGAGGTCAGATCATTTCGCGACGCGAACGAGCTGCCTCGGATTGCTCGTCGAGCTCACGTAGTAGACGAACGCGTCGTCCACGACGAGGTTGCCAGTCTTCGGCGGGCCCGAGCTGCTGACGATGCGCGGGCTCCCCGTGCATCCGGTGATCGGGCACGCGGAGACGCCGCCGACCCCCTGCGCGAAGAAGACGTCCGTGCCGTCCGTCGCGAGCCACACGGCATCGGCGAAACCGGCGAAGGTCGTGAGCTTCTTCGGCCCGCCCGCGCAGTCCGGGGCCGCGCAGGAGAAGAGCCCACTCTTCGTCCAGAAGTAGGCGTTCGCGGCATCTGCGGCGAGCGCCAGGACGCCCGCGGTGTCGGCGATGGCCGCCGTCGCCGCGTCGCAGCCGCCGCTCTTCGGGCAATGAGCGAGCGAGCCGTTCGAGAGCGCCCAGAAGACGTCGTTCTTCGTGACGGCGATCCTTGCGGACGTTCCGGAGCCACCGGTCGGCGGAGCGATGCTGGTCGGTGCGTCCGCGCAGCCCGTGATCGGACAGCTCTCGACGGCGCCGCGGCCAGCGCTCTGGCCGACGATCCAGAACATGCGCGAGGCGTCGGCAGCGACGAAGAAGCTCCGGCGCTGATTGTCCGCCGCGAAGGCATTCATCGCGCTCGCGCAGCCCGGAAGCGCGCACGAGTCGACGACGTCGTCGAGGCTACCTCCGCTGTTCGACTCCTTCGTGGCCCACACGAGACGGCCGCCGCCGATCGCCATCGAGGCCACGTAGCCGGTGTTCACGAGCGGCACGGTCGCGCCGCCGTTCTTCGGAGCTCGCTGGAGCGACGCCGCGGAGCCGTCGAGGGGCAGGGAGAAGTACACGTTGGAGTCGTCGACGGCGATGACCGGATCGAGCCCACCCGAAGCGACGACCTGCTCGGCGCAGACGCCCCCGCTGCATGCGCTGCCCCGGCACGAATGACCGCACGAGCCGCAGCTCGTCGGATCCGACTGCAGGTCCACCTCCGGGCCGCAGCTCGGTGCGCTGCCGCCGTCGCCAGTCGCGCCGTCGTCCGTCGCGGCTCCGCCGTCGGCGGCGGCGCCGGCGGTCGAGGTGCTCGATGACGAGCAGGCGATGCTCAGGGTCGAGAGAGCGACGACCCCTGCCAGCGTGGCGAGACCGAACGACATCGCGAAGAGACGAGACGACATGGATGGTGACCTCGTTGTCGAGATTGTGCCGACCTTGGACGACCGCCGTCACGCCGCGATTCGCGCATCGATGTCGATTGCGCGCTTCGCGCACCGCTCTGCGCGAAGCGCGCTGTGCGAAAACTCCCCGTTGCCTCGAGCGCGAAGAGCATGCTCGACGTGCTGACCGCGGCCGGCAACGACGCGCTCCAGGCGCCGCTGCCCGGCACCGGCAAGTCGTTCTACGACGCGCTCGTCGACTCGTTCTCGGGCACCGTCGCGCCCGCGCCCATCAACCAGACTGCGAGCTTCTACAGCGAGCTCGGCGAGTACTCGTGGAACGTCGGCGAGACCGAAGGCGTCGCCTGGAGCAACATCCAGCGCAAGCTCGCCTCGGGCTTCGACGACGCTTGCGGCGACTCCTTCTGCGAGGGTGACTATGCGGACATCACGCCGCTTCGTCTCGCGTGCTCGAGAACTGTCCAAAATTCTCTATGAGCGACTACTTCTTCGCCGGCGCCGCGCCAGCCTTCGCAGCCGGAGACGCCGCCGGCTTCGCCGACACCGCCGCGCCCGCCTTCACCGCGGTCCCTGCCGCCTTGGTGACCGGCTT
>JAQBQJ010000539.1 GCA_028287065.1 Labilithrix sp.
GTCAGCGCTCGCCGCGCGTGCCCGAAGGCGCCGCCGGCGCGACGCTGAAGAGCCGCATGGCCGACGGGCAGCCCTCTGGGCGCGGACCCGACGGCTCCACGCGGCTCGACATCAAGGTGAAGGACGCGCGCGACCCGCGCGCGGGCCGACGCGACGAGAGCGACTCGATCGAGATCCCGATTCACATCACCGGCTCCGACCTCGTGCCCGTGCAAGCCGGCGCGCCTGGACATCCTGCGCCGCACGCCCAAGCTCGTCCGCCGGCTCGTCCGCCGGCTCGTCCGCCGGGTGGAGGCGGCGCGGACTTCGTCGACGAGATGCCGACCGAGATCTTCCGGCCGGGCATGCATCCGTACCCGCCGCCGCCCACGCACATGTCCGCGCGGAGCCCCTCGGCCACGCGCGTTGCGCCGGCGCAGCAGCCCGCGTCGCGTCGAGCGGCAGCCCCGGCACCGCGCGCGCCGATGCCGATGCCGATCCCTCCGTCGATCGCTCCGGTCGATTTCTCCGGGCTCGTCGGCGACGAATGGGACGGCGAGACGGTCGTGAAGAAGCCCACCGCGCTCACGACGTCGCGCCACCGCGAGCGACCGAGCCGCGACAGCAGCCGGCCCGTGCAGCAGGATCCGCGCTCTCAGCAGCGTCCGCCGCAGAAGCCGTTCAACCCCGACGAGACGGTGAATCTCAACGGCGACATCGACGTCGAGGTCGATTTCGACGAGACGCAGCACATCATTGCGCCGCCTCGCCGGCAGCGCTGAGCTCGCCTGACTAGTCCGAGATCAGCGTGACGATCGCCGCGACGACGCCGCCGCCCGCGACGAGAAGCCCGAGCCCCGTGAGCACGAGGCCCGCGATGAAGCCGCCGAGCAGCTTGCTCGTGAGCTGCTCCTCGGTCTTGTTGGTGAGGATCAACTCGTTCTCGGCGCCCGGCGCCATGAACATCACGAGCTGGCTTCCAGGCACCATGCGATAGCCGTCGTGGACGGGCGGACCCGGCTCGCGGCGTGAAGGCCCGAGCGCGTAGACGGGATCGCCGGGCGCGATGAGCTCCTCTTCGTAGCGCATGCTCTTGTTGAAGCCGAGGAACGAAGTGCTCTTCAGACCGCGCGACATCAGGAACCCCTCGAGGTGCGGCTGCGCGTCGTTGAACGTGCCACTCGAGGCCACGTTCACCTTGTCGAGGATCACGGTCGCGCCGTTGGGAGCGACGCGCGCGACCTGACCGGAGCCGTCGTCGATCAGGAACACGCGTCCGTCCATCTCGGTGAGGAGCGTGTGCCAGTAGCTGTTCCGACCCGACGAGCGCAGCTCCTGCACCGTGATCCGCGTCCACACCGCATGACGACCGCTGAACGGCGTCTGGATGATGCCCTGTTCGCTGGGGATCGCACGGCCCTTCACCTCGACGAGGCCCGTGCCCGGCGCCTGCGCGATCGGCGAGGTGGGCGTCGCGATGATCCGCTGCCTCCGCTTCCAGTTCTTGATGTTGGTGAGCGTGACGATCACGCCGATCAGGAAGAGCACGCCGCCGATGACGAAGAGCGCAGGCATGGTCCTCAGGATATCGCCGTTCCACGTGTTTCACGGGGGGAAAGCCCGACGAGAGAGAACAGGTGATGGAAACGGAAATGGAAATGGAAATGCGAGAGACGTCTCGCGTTTCCATTTCCATTTCCATTTCCATCACCTGTTCTCTCGTCAGGCGCGGCCGGTCGCGATCAGGCTCCCGCCAACCCCTCCCCCGCCAGCAACCGATCCATCTCCTCCTCCGTCACCACCGTCGCCCCATACTTCTTCGCCTGATCGAGCTTCGTCTTCCCCGTCTTGTCGCCCGCCACCAGGTACGTCGTGTCCTTCTTCACCGAGTCGTGGATCGTCGCGCCCGCCGCACGCAGCAGGGCATGAACGTCGTCGCGTTTGCGCGTCAGGACGCCCGTCACGCACAACGACTTGCCGAGCAGCGGGCCCTCCGTCGCCACGACCTCGCGCGGTTGCGGGCGGCCCACGTTGCGATCGAGGAGCTTCTTCAGCACCGCACGCTCGGCCTCGTCCTCGAGGAAGTCGACGACGCTGTCGACCATCTTGTCGCCGAAGCCGTGGATGCCGCCGATGTGCTCCCGCAGCTCGTCCTCGCTCCATCCGAGCAACGTCTCGAGCGTGCCCGCCACCTGCGCCACCTGACGGCCCGCCACCTGCCCGACCTGCGGGATGCCCAGGCCGCCGACGAGGCGATCGAGGGTGCGCTCCCGTGACGCCTGGATCGACGCGATCACGTTCTGCGCGCTCTTCTTCCCCATCCGCTCGAGCTCCGTGAGCTGCTCCGCCGTGAGGTCGTAGAGATCGGCCACGTCCTTCACGAGCCCCTTCGTGACGAGCTGATCGACGAGCGACTCGCCGAGGTGATCGATCGCCATCGCCGGACGGCTCGCGAAGTAGAGGATGCGTCCCTGCACCTGCGCGGGGCACTGCCGGTTCGGACACCGGACCGTCGCCTCGACCTCGGGCTTGCCTTCCTCGCGGACGCGCGACACGACGCGCGTGCCGCAGACCGGGCACTCCTTCGGCATCTCGTACGGCTCGGTGCCGGGCGGACGCGAGCGCGCCTCGACCGCGAGCACCTGCGGGATGATCTCGCCGGCCTTCTGGATCGACACCCGATCGCCGACGCGCACGTCGAGCTCACGGATCTGATCGGCGTTGTGCAGCGACGCTCGCGACACCGTCGTGCCGCCGAGCTCGACCGGATCCATGTTCGCGACGGGCGTGAGCGCGCCCGTTCGACCGACCTGCACGGTGATCGATCGCACCGTCGTGATCGCGCGTTCGGCAGGGAATTTGTAGGCGATCGCCCACTTCGGAAACTTCGACGTCGCGCCGAGGACGTCCTGCTGGCGGAACGAGTCGACCTTGACGACCGCGCCGTCGGTCTCGAACGGGTAGTCGGCGCGCGCGCGATCGATCGCGGCGATCGCGTCCATGACTCCTTCCCACGCCGTGACCTTCTCGCGCAGATGCGTAGGCAGACCGAGCTCGGCGAGCCACTTCAACGTCTCACTGTGCGTCGGCCGCACCTGCGGACCTTCGACCGCCTGATAGAAGATGACGCGCAGTGGACGCTTCGCCACCTC
Source organism: Labilithrix sp. (assembly GCA_028287065.1). GTDB lineage: Bacteria > Myxococcota_A > Polyangia > Polyangiales > Polyangiaceae > Labilithrix. The sequence goes on from JAQBQJ010000539.1 coordinate 3,132, forward strand.
GCGCGGGTCCATCATGCGGACCGCGCCCGCCGCTGCGTTGCGTGCATTGGCGAAGCGCTCGAGCCCGGCGGCGTCGCGCTCGGCGTTGAGCTTCTCGAGGTCCTTGCGGAAGATGAGCACCTCGCCACGAAGCGTGAGCTTTCCCGTGTGTGGGATCCGCGAGGGGACGCCGCGAATGGTCCGTACGTTGGGCGTGATCTCCTCGCCCTCGGCGCCGTCGCCGCGCGTGGTCGCCTGCGCGAGGCGCCCGCTGTCGTAGATCACCTCGATGCTCGCGCCGTCGAGCTTCGGCTCGACCGTGAACGTCGCCGTGTCGCCGTCGCGCAGGCCGAGCGCGACGCGGCGATGGAACTCGAGCATTTCCTCGGGCGAGTACGCGTTGTCGAGCGAGAACATGCGGTGCTCGCGCCGGATCTTCGTGATGAACGGCCGCGTTTCGCCGCCGACGCGCTGGGTCGGCGAATCGGCGGTCACGAGCTCGGGGTGCTCGGCCTCGAGCGCGCGGAGCTTCTGCATCAGCGCGTCGAATGCCGCGTCGCTGACGACGGGGTCGTCGAGCACGTAATAGCGGTATTCGTGGGCTTCGAGCTCACGGACGAGGCGTGCGTGTTCTGCTTCTCTGGCCTTCGGCGGCATGCGGGCGAGACCCACTTTCAGCCCGCGAGCGCCCGTTTTCAATGGTAGATAAGGCCCTGCCATGTCGATGAAGCGCGCAAAGCAGAAGACCGCCGGAAAAGAGAAGGACGCCGAGACGGACTTCTGGGCAAAGCCCGCAACTCCCGAGAAGACCTGGGAGGAGGCCGTCGAGGGAAAGCCCGACGCCGACTTCGTTCCTTACGCGATGACGGAGCGCTTCACGAAGGGGCAGCTCATCCTGCACCCGAAGTTCGGCAAAGGAATCGTCGCGGACGTCGAAGGCGCGCGCATCGAGATCCTCTTCCAGGAAGGGAAGAAGAAGCTCGGTCACGGTCAGACCTGATGATCCGCGGGGGGCTCGTCACTCTCTTCGTACGTGATGTCGGAGCCGCGGTGCGGTTCTACGTCGAGACGCTCGGCATGAAGCTCGTCGAGGAGGCCGGCGCGGGCTGGGCGGTCATCGACGCCGGCGACGGCTTTCGCATCGGCCTGCACGAAGGCGGCGCACCCGAGGGGCGCGGCGCGTTCGCTCCGTCGATCGGCTTCTACCCGAAGATTCCGATCCGCGAGGCCATCGCCATCTACGAGAACCGCGGCGTGAAGTTCGACGTGAAGGAAGACGGACCCGTGACGCTCGCGCATTTCCGCGATCCGGACGACAACGTCCTCTATCTCTGTCAGGAACGTCGACCGACGCCATCGTCGAAGAGCGGCGCGTAGAAACAAGCAGACTCTCTGTCGGACGTCGAGCTGCGACGCCGTTCTGACGCTCTGGGGTCGCCGCGCGTTGCAGCGCTTTGTCACGCGCCGTGGCCGATGCGCGCGAGGTGTGCCGTCGCATCGTGCTCCGACCAGGCAATCTTCGTGCTGCGCGCGCGCCGCGCGACAGCGGTTCGCGCGCGCGGGCGGGCATGTCGAGTGCATCGCGGCGCCGACCCCGAAGGAGGACGCACGCATGGCCATCGACATCTTCAAGGAGCGCGGAGTCTCGCTCGAAAAGCAGGAATTCGACTGGAAGGAGCTGGTCCAGATTCCGTACTCGAAGCTTGACGACGACGCGTTCACGCGTGTGCGCGTGATCCTCATGAACGGGATCGAAGCCGAGTCCCTTCGCTTCAAGCACATGTGCGCGCGATTCAACGAGCAGCTCCAGCTGCCGCTCGCGCAGATCCGCCGGGCCGAGCAGCACCAGCAGACGCTCGTGAACTGGCTCAACCCGCCCGATCAGAACGTCATCGAGACGACGATCGGGTACGAGCAGGTCGCGATCGAATTGACGGCGTTCCTCGCGCAAAATGAGCCGGATCCGTACCTGAAGCAGGTCATGGACTTCGGTCTCCTCGAAGACTTCGACCACATGTACCGCTACTCGGCGCTGATGGATCGCGTCGAGGGGCGCGATCCGAACACCATCCTCCAGTGCTACACGGACATCCTCCCCGGGCGTCCGACGAGCGTGGAGCACCGCGCTCCGGAAGACGACCTCCGCGTGCACTACGAGAAGGTCACGGCGGCGCCGGTCTCGAAGCTCAACGCGCTCATCCTCACCGCGGCGGAGACGCAGACGCACGACTACTACATGAACGTCGGCCCGACGTACGCGGACCCGATCGGTCGTCAGCTCTATGCGGAGATCGCCTCGATCGAGGAGCAGCACGTCACGCAGTACGAGTCGCTGATGGATCCGAAGGAGACGTGGATCGAGAAGTGGATGATGGTCGAGCTCATGGAGGTCTACACCTACGCTTCGTGCGCGGCGCAGGAGTCGAACCCGCGCATCAAGAGCATCTGGCGGCGCTTCGCGGAGTACGAGCTCGGCCACCTGCACATCGCGATGGACTGCTTCCGCAAGCTGGAGAAGCGGGATCCCGCCGAGGTGCTCCCGGCGACGCTCCCCGAGCCGATCGACTTCTCGAGCCAGCGCAAATACGTGCGCGAGACGCTCCGCATGCAGGTCGACTTCCGCGCCAACGGCAGGGAGATCGTCCCGCGTGACGAGGAGTCGCAGGCGTCGATCGTCTATCGCGAGCGCTTGAACCGCGCGGGCTCGCCCTCCGAGCGCGTCGCGGCTGGTTACAAGTGGAGGCCCGGCACGGAGCTCGCTCCGATGCCGAACGGCGACGGGCAGCGCGTGACGAGGGAGGTGTCGCCGTGATCAAGAACGAGATCGAGCTGGGAAAGAACCGCACGGGCATCGACCTCTCACCGATCGACAAGAAGCTCGTGATCGAGGGCGCGCAGCACGCGGTCCCGACCATGGCGGGCGACGAGCATGCGATCGACGAGACGCGCGCCGAGTACCTGGAAAATCCCGCGACGATCGGCAGCATGCCGCCTCCTGCGACCGTGAAGGGCGCCGCCTCGACGGTCGTCGACACGCTCAAAGGAACGAAGGCGACGGTGTTCCTCGACAAGGTCGGAGCACGCCTCGGGTTCGAGCGAACCGGCGCGCGGCTGTATGGGGCGCTCCTCGGCAAGTTCGACGCCTCGGAGCCGCTACCCGGTGGTCCGCAGCGCGCCGACCTCGAGAAGATCCATCGCGAGGAGGTGCAGCACTTCGAGATGCTGCGCGAGGTCATGCTCGGTCTCGGCGCGGATCCGACGGCGATCACGCCGTCGGCCGACGTCGAAGCCGTCAGCTCGAACGGCCTCATCCAGGTGATCGGCGATCCGCGCATGAACCTGAAGCAGTCGCTCGAGGCGATCCTCGTCGCCGAGCTCGTCGACAACGAGTGCTGGTCGGTGCTGACGGAGCTCGCGACGGCAGCCGGCCACACGGCCATCGCGCAGAAGTTCCAGCAGGCGCTGAGCGAGGAGCAACAGCACCTGGCGAACGTGCGGATGTGGGTGAGGAACGCGACGATGGGCGAAGCAAAGCCGCGGCAAGCGGCGCCGAAGAAATAGAGCGACTCGCTACATCGGCTTGGCTTGCGGCAGGTCCACGGTCACCGTGGTCTCTGCCGCGGCCGTCTTACCGACCACGAATTCGATCTCGACCTTGCGGCGCACCGGCGTGCACACGCTGTGCGTGGCGACGTCGCACACGACGAGGTCGATCACGCCCGTGACCGTCGCGTTCGGCGCGCCGTCGAGCGGCTTCACCGTAATCCTGAAGCCATCGCGTGCGGACGTGCCGGTCGCCTTCACGTCGGCCGGAGCTTCGGCGAGCGCGTCGCTATGCGTCCATCGCACCTTGAACGGCGCCTCTTCGTTCACGCCCGTACCCGGCGGCGACTTCCACGCGACCTTGACGGTCGTCGTCGCGCCGGCGCGGATCGGCACCTCGGGGAACTCGACCTTCGCGAACTGACGGTGGCCGTCCGGCGGATCTCCGGGCGGAGCTTCACGCGCGGCCGGCGCCGCGGACGCGACCACGGGAGGCGGTGGCGGCGGATCCGACGAAGCGGGCGGCGTCGATTTCCTCTCGCAACCGAGGGCGGACACGACCACCGAGAGCGCGAACGGCGCGACGAGCGAGAGCCTCACGTGCCAAGCGTAGGAGGCATGGACCAGGGTTGCCAGTCCATGCCTCCTTCGCGCTGCTGCTGCAGAGCTTGTCTTGCCGGCTCCGCTCAGGGCAGGGGCATCGACACGAGCGACGGCGCCGGCATCCCGCCGTCCGCCGCCGACGACGCGAACGCAGCGTTCGTCACGAGGAGACGGCGCGCCGTGCCCTGCGTGTCGATCCAGAGGCTCGCGGGGCTGTCGAGCGGCTTGCCCGAGAAGACGTCGGTGATGACGCCCGCCGTCGTGACGCGCTGGATCTTGTTCTTCGCGTTGTTCGCGACGAGGAGCGTGCCGTCCTTGTCCATGACGAGACCGTCGGCTCCGCACAGCGACGGATCCTTCTTGAGGACCGTGATGACCCCTGCGGTGCCGGCATCGGCGTTGCGCGCGATCTTCAGGAGCGAGCCCTTGTCCGTGTTCACGACGTAGACGTTGTTCGCGTCGTGCGCGATTCCGTTGATGCCGATCGGGAAGCCGTTGCCGAGCTTGCAGTCGTTCACGTCGCCGGCGAGCGCGTCGGCTGTGATCCAGGTCGTCGTGATGCCGAGGTTGTTGACGACGTAGATGGAGCCCTGCGAGTCCGTGATGTAGAGGTCGGTCCCGATGAATTCGAGGCCGTTGAGGAACCCGAACGTGATGCCGGCGGCGACGGTCGTGTAGAGGACCGGCGTGCCGCCCGCCGCGGGGATCTTGTAGACGCCCGGAGCAGGCGACGGCGCAGCGCCCGTGTTCGCGATCGCGACGTAGACGTTGTTCGCCGGGTCGAGCGTCATGCCCAGCGTGAACGTGTCCTTCGGGTTGGTGAACGACGCGAACTCGGACACGCCGCCGTCGCCGAGGACCTTCACGATGCGCCCCTGCGGCGCGAAGCCGACGAGGACGTTCGTGTCCGCGCCGATGTGCTGGACGGCGAGACCTTCGGGGAGCTCGCCCTGCACCGGATCGAACTTGGCGAGCGTGGTGGCCGTGATCGACGCATCCGTCCCGGTCTCGGGAGCCTTCTGATCGAGCGCCGAGTCTCCGCCGCCCGGCCCGTCCGTCGTCGAGCCTTCGGGACTGTTCATCCCGCTGTCGGGGGTCACGGCGCCGCCGTCGTCGTCGTCACCGCACGCGGCAAGCAGACCAAGAGCCACGGCGGGAACAGCCGTGATGAGCACCCAGCGTCGATTCATGTTTTTCCTCCAGGCAAAGCGAGCACAAACTATCCCTTAACGGATAACCTGCGTGCGGCCCTCGCGCAAGAGGTCGGAAGTCGCGCGACACGCGATCGCGCTGCGATGAGCGCTGGGAGTTACGTGCCGATGGGCAGCGTCAACGAGGCGGGCGCCCACACGCCGCTGTCCTTCTCTTCGGTCTCGACCGGGCCGCCTTCGTCGTCGCCGGCCTCGCCGAAGAACGCGAGGATCTCGTCGCGTCGCGCGTGGGCGTCGGCCCGTCCCATCTCGATGAGCTGGCGGCAGAAATGGCCGTCGAAGAGCAGGTAGCTCGCGAGGTCGGCCTCGTCTCCCGCGCCGATGTCGAGCAGATCGAACAGGCGCTTCGTGAAGAACGGGTTGCCGATGAACTTCCCTTTTCGTACGTGCTCGCTCGCGAGCTTGCCGAGGTCCTCGCTCGGCCGGATCTCGAACGGCTCGACGTAGCGATACGGCGGCTGGTTCCTTCGATGCGCCTCGCGCGTCATCGTCTCGAGGAACCCCGGACCGTACGCGTGCGTGCCGTCCTTGATCACGTTGTTCAGACGGCGGAGGAGCTCGAGGTCGACGTCGACGTGATCGAGCAAGAACGCGTTGAGGACCTTTCCGAGCAGGAAGGCAGCGCCGGGCGCCCGCGCGTTCGAGCCGATCGGTCCTTCCTTCGTGACGATGCCTTGCACCTCGCGCGAGCTGCCGATGGCGAAGATGTGCGTCGCGCCGAGCCGCAGCGCAGGCGCGATCGGCGTGTTCTGGCGGAGACCGCCGTCGAGGTACAGCTCGTCGTCGATCTTCACCGGCGGGAACAGCATCGGGATCGCCGCGCTCGCGAGCGCGTGATGCGGTCCGATGTGATAGGCGCGGAAGAGCGTGCGCGGCGGCGCGGTCTGCGGGATGTCGACGTCGGGCGCCGTCTGCATGAAGACGACCGTGCGGCCCGTAGAGACCTCCGTGGTCGACACCGTGAGCGCACGCAGGTGCTTCTTGCGAAGCGCGCGCGAGAGCGCACGCCAGCTGACCTCACGCTGGACGAGCTCCGCCATCGGCGTGACGTCGAAGACGCCGGTGCCGGTCTTGCCGCCGCCCATGAGCAGGCGCGGGAGCCCACCGAGCTGCTTCGCGCCGAAGCCGAGCACGCGCGTGAGCTGGAGCTCGCTCCACAAGTGCACGAGCCGGCGCATGCCGAGCACCGGATCGGCGAGGTGCGCCGCGAGATAGCACGCGTTGATCGCTCCGACGCTCGTCCCGCAGAGCACGTCGATCCTCGGCGGCGCGCCGCGCATGCGCGACAGATCGTCGAAGATGTACCAGAGGACGCCGACCTCATAGGCGCCGCGCGCGCCACCGCCCGAGAGGATCATCGCCGTGCGACGTTGTTTCCCCCTGTTCGCGATCGAGTGGCGCTGGGTCATTGACCTTCCAATACTGCATGAGGCATCGGGGTGCTGTCGAACAACGTGGTGACGAGCGGGCGCTCCGAGAAGCGACGCTTGAGCCGTGTATCGCGGATCGTGCTCATCAATGCGGCCGCGTAGTCGACCGCACGCTGGCGTGCGCCGGGCGCCTGCGGTGAGGCCGCGCGCTTGAGCGCATCGGCGCACAATACACGTATTTCGAGGCCGTATTCGCAGCCCTGCAGGGCCTCGACCGCGCCGAGCGCCGTCGTCGCGAGCAGCGTCGCGGCGTGCACCTCGCCGGCGTCGACGCGCGCCGCGGCCTCGACCGCGAATGCGTAGAAATGATACGCGACCAGCGCCTGCTGCTCCGCGCTGCGTCGCGCCGAGAGCGCATGGTGGATCGCCATCGGCGCGTCGCGTCGATAGCGCGCGAGCGCCGCGCCGACCACCGCGGCATGCGTCATGTCGTAGGCATTACCGGTGGTCTGTGTGATCTGCACGGCCTCTTTCACGTAGGCCTCGGCAGCATCCGCCTCGCCGAGCTCGAGCTGCACCTCGGCGCTCACGAGCAGCGTGTCGGCGCGGCCGTCCTGATCGCCGTAGCGCTCGTGCGCTTCGCGTGCGCGCTTCAGATACGCCTGCGCGCGCGCCATGTCGCCGAGGCGCGCATAGGAGTGACCGATGTTCGTGAGCGTCTTCGCGAGCTGGAAGCGCCCGCCGATCGAGAGGTCGATGCGGATCGACTCGAGGGCGAGGGCGATCGCGTCCTCGTAGCGGCCTTGCACGAACATCGCGTACGCGAGCGCGTTCTTCGCGCGGGCTTCCTGCCGCCGCGCGCCGACCTTGCGAAACACGCCGATGGCCTCGACGTACGCATCGACGGCCTCGCGCACGCGACCGACGCGACGAAGGAGGACGCCGCGCGTGCGGAGGACGTCGGCACGGACGCGCGCCGGAACGCCGGGGTTCACCTTCGGATTGCAGGCGGCGAGCGCGCGATCGCTCGCGGCGAGCGCGCCTTGCACGTCGCCGAGCTCGCGCGACAGCTCGCTGACGAGGAGCTCCGCCTCGATCTCGAAGTTCGGGTACTGCGCGGAGTGCGCGACGGCCGCCGCCTTCTTCGCCACCGGCAGCCCGTGCGAGAGATGCCCCTCGTCGAGGTCGTAACGCGCGGTGCGGAGCAGCGCGAGGCACGCGGCACGCGGCGCCGCGATCGACTTCGCGGTCGCGCGCAAGATCTCGAGATGGCGCACGCGCTCGCGCTTCCGGCCGAGCATGCGGAAGATGTTCTCGAGGGCCTCGTGCACCGCGAGCACCTGCGGATCGTCGGAGGCCATGTACTGCGCGGCGCGCTGGTAGTAGCGGATCGCGAGCTGCGTCTGGTACGCATTTCGGGCGGCATTTGCAGCCTCTTGGTAGAAATGCGCCGCGCGCTCCGGAGCGTCGCCACGCACGAGATGGCGCGCGACGATCGCCGCCGACACGCCGCGCGCGAGCGACGTATCGGCGAGGTGCTGGCCGAGCGCGCGGTGCATTCGCGAACGCGTCATGGGATCGAGCGCGGCGTATGCGACGTCGCGCGTGAGCGGATGTCGGAAGTCGAGCACGTCACCCTTGCGGTCGCAGAGGCCGCGCGCGCACAGGCGCATGATCGCGTCCTCGCTCGCGCGAAGAGCGTTCTTCACGACGTCCGCCCCCGAAGGCTCCGGCGCGGCGCCACGGTGCTGCGCGGCGCGCGCGTTGAGCTTCGCGAGATCGGCGAGACCGAGCGGGCCGCCCGCGATCGCGAGCCAGTCGACGATCACGTGCTCCGGCCCGGGCAGCTCCTGGATGCGATCGGCGAGGAGCTGCTCGAGCGTCGACGGCAGGCCCATCGAGTCGAGGTCCGCGCCGTGCGGGCGGACCAGCGTGTCGTCGCGGATCTCGAGCACTCCGCGCTCGAGCAGCGCGTCGATCATCTCGAGCAGGTAGAACGGATTGCCGCCCACGCGCGGCATGAGCTCCGCGCAGACCTGGCGCACGCCGTCGCGCACCGAGAGACGAGCCTCGACGAGGCGGATCTGCTCCTCGCTCGAGAGCGCGTGCAGCTCGATGCGCACCTTGCCTTCGAGCAGCGGCGCGACGCGATCGTCCGGGCGCGTGACGAGCACGAGCAGCACCGGGAGCGGGTCGGGCGTCTTCAGGATCTCGGCGACGAGATCGAGCGTCGGCTTGTCCGCCCACTGAAGGCCCTCGATGGCGAGCACCAGCGGCTGCTCGAGCGCGATCGCCGCGACGAGATGACGGATGCCGCTGACGAGCACCTTCTTGCGGTAGTGCGCGTCCTCGTCCTCGGCTTGCGGCTGCGCTCCGCCCTGTCCGCCCTGCTGGTTCGCAGCGATCTCCGCGAGCCGAGCGACCATCGGGTTCGTGACGTCCGCCTGCGCGGAGCCTCCGCCGGCGCGCGCGATGAGATGCGCGATCTCGTCGTACGACTCGTCGCCGCTCGCGCCGATGGCGTCGCGTACGAGGTCCGCGAGCGCGCTGTACGGGACCTCCATCCGCACGGGCGTGCACTCTGCACGTACGAGGCGAGCGTTCGGCGGGAGCTCGGAGAGGAACGTCGCGAGCAGCGCCGTCTTGCCGATGCCGAGCTCGCCGACGATCGCTCGGCACGACACGAGGCCTCCGCCCGGACCGTTGATCGCCGCGTGATACGCGCCGTGGAGCTCGGCCTTCTCGGCGTCGCGTCCGATGAGATCGTTCTGCGCGTTCGACTGCTCGGTCGCCTTCTCTTCGCGCGAGAGCGAGCGCTCGAGCGCGTAGATGCGCATCGTGGGCGGCAAGTTCTGCACGCGCTCCGGCACGCCCGCGTCCGCCTTCAGGTCGAGCGTGGGCGCGTCGCCCCAGCGGAAATCACGGCGAACCAGGCGATACACGCCGCCCGCGACCCACGTGCCCTTGGCCGGTGTCGCGCGCGCGAGCACGTCGCCGAGGTACGTGACGGGATCATGGAGCACGTAGCGGACGAGGTTGCCCTCCGGGTCGCGTGTGCCGGATGCGATGCCTCGCACGATCGAGAGCGAGGCGCCGATCGGCGCGGGCAGGTCGTCCTTGATCGCGTCGATGGCCTCGTGCGTTTCGACGGCGAGCCACGCGGCGTCGGAGGCGGCCTTCGCGGGCTTCGGACCGAGCCCGGCGATCGCGCGCGCCTCGAGATCGCTGGTCCACACCCAGCGCATCCCGCGCTTGTAGGCCATGTCGCCGAGCATCGCGCGCGACCGTTCGAGCTCCCGAACCAGCGCGCGCCGCTGCTCGGGACCGAGCGGCGGAACGTCTTCGCCGAGGGCGCCCGAGCGCGGATCGACGAGACGGAGCGTGACGATCGCGACGTGCCGGACCTCGCGCGCCTCGGGCCTGCGCGAGCCGGCGGCGCTCGGAGGCGAGCTCTTGAGGCCCGCTTGCGGAGGCTGCGACCCCATCGGCGGACGCGAAGGCCTCGCGTTCTCGCCTCCCGAGAGCGCATGCGGAGCCGCGGCTTGCGTGTGGTGCTCGGGAGGCGACTCGCTGCCCGATGTCGCAGGCTCGTCGCGCGGCACGAAGGACCCGAGCGTGGTCTCGAGCGTCGCGGCATCGACGAACACCTGCTTGAGGAGCATCGCGCGCCCGATCGCGGCGGCGACGTCGCGACCGGTGGGGTAGCGATCCTCGGGCTTGGGCGAGAGGAGCTTCAAGACGATCGTCTCGAGCTCCTCGGGGATGTCACGGACGTACGTGCTCGGAGGCTCTATTTTTCCCGAGCGAACGATGTCGAGGAGCGCCTCGCCGCCGAGGCCTCCGTGGAGCGGGCGACCCGTGAGGCACTCCCAGAAGATGACGCCGAGCGCATAGAGATCGCCGCGGCGATCGACCTTCTCGCCGCGGGCCTGCTCGGGCGACATGTACCCGAACTTCCCCTTGAGCACGCCCTCCTCGTCGTCGGTGAGGCGCGCGCTCGCGATGCCGAAGTCGGCGATCTTCACGACGCCTTCGAACGAGAGGAGGACGTTCTGCGGAGAGACGTCGCGATGGACGATGTCGAGCGGAGCGCCGCCCTCGTCGCGCTTCTCGTGCGCGTAGTGGAGACCCTTCGCGGCCTCGGCGACGATCCACGCGGAGGCCCACGCAGGGATGAGGCGGCCCTTCGCCTTCGCCGCGCTCATGAGGTGGCCGAGGTCGCAGCCCTCGACGTACTCCATCGCGAGGATGTGGCCTTCGTCGCCCTCGTTCGAGAACTCGTAGACCTGGACGACGTTCGGATGGTTCAGACGCGTCGCGAGCTGCGCTTCGTCGATGAACATCGAACGGAAGCGACGCGACGTCGTGAACGCCGGCAGGATGCGCTTGACGACGACGACCTTGAACGTGCCCTCGGCGCCGCGCTTCTTGGCGAGGAACACCTCCGCCATGCCGCCCGCGCCGAGCCGCCTGAGGATCTCGAACTGCGCGATCTGACTAGGAATGGCGGCAGAATTCGCGACGCTCGACATACCCGCGGTCCGGCGACGATTGTGCCACGAAAACCGACGCGAGACGCAGCCGCACAGTGGGGCCCAACGACTGAAAACCGCAGTCGCCTACACCGACCCCCCTCGCGTAAACCCTCGCGACACGTGTAGACTCGTAGGGCTGCGGCGATGCAAGTTCCGCCCACCGCTCCCACTGCGCAGGGTTCGTTCGCGAAGACGCCCTTCCCTCATTTGCTCGTCTACGCGCTCGAGAGGGCGCTGACGGGCACGTTCGAGCTGCACGTGGGCGCGCAGTCGGCCGCCACGATGCTCGTCATCCAGGGCGTGCCCGCGAAGCTGCGCACGACCGAGGGCGTCCACTACCTCGGCGAGGTCATGGCCGAGCTCGGTCTCGTGAGCCCCGAGGCCGTCCGCGCGTCGCAGGAGCGCATGGCCGAGAGCCCGCGCCTCCAGGGTCAGATCCTGAAGGAGCTGGGTGCGGTCGACGACGCTCGCCTCGAAGCAGGTGTCCGCGCGCAGCTCGATCGCAAGCTCGAGCACCTGTTCGGGCTGCCCCCCGAGACGATCTTCTCGTACTACGACGGCGTCGACGCGCTGCTCCGCTACGGCGGACCGCCCACGCCGATCGATCCGTTTCCCGCGCTGTGGCGCGGCGTCCGGCAGGCGCCGGCCTGGGAGCACGTCGATGCGACACTCCGTCGTGTCGGCTCCTCGGCGGTACGCATCGCCGCGAACGCCCAGCTCGATCGCTTCCAGTTCACGCGCGTCGAGGTCGGCGCGCTCGAGATGCTTCGCCAGCGTCCGATGCGCGTCGTCGATCTCGCGAACGCGAAGGTCATCGGACCGAGCGCCGCGCAGCTCCTCGTCTACGTGCTCGTGATCACGAAGCAGGTCGACCTCGTCGAGACGCCGTCGATGCGCGCCCCCGCTCCGGGGACGGGCGCGCCTCCGGCACCTGGATCGACGGGGCGTTTCCCCGCGATGGGCAATGCACCGCCGGCGAGCGGTCAAGCGTTCGCGCGCGTGCAGCTGCAGGCGAAACCGCTCATGCGCTCGCCGCTGATCGTCGAGGAAGCGCCGGTCGCACGCAGCGCAACGGACGGTCGCATCGCGAGCCCGCTTCCGCAGGCGATCCCGCTCGAGCAGGAATCGCGCCTCGCGGGCGCGGGCGACATGGGCGGACCTTTCGCCGCCACGCAGGGCGTCAACCCGGCGATCCCGATGGCTCCGCCGGCGCCGGTCATCACGGGCATGCCGCCGGTCGACGATCCGCCGGGCGGCATGAGCGTCTCGGTGCCGGGCCTGGGTCTCGACATCGGCGCGATGATCTCGACGACGATCCAGTCCTCGATGCCGCCGCCGCTGCACACGCCCGGCGAGCTCGTTCCTGCACCGCCGGCGCCGACGCACGACGCCGCCGTCCCGAGCGCTCCGGGCTCGTCGCCCAGCGTGCCCGTGCCTCCGCCCAGCCAGCCCCCGGGGCAGCTCACCGCCGAGCAGAGCTCGGTGAAGCAGAAGATCGTCGAGCGCGCCGCGCAGATCTCCGCGCAGGACTACTTCCAGATGCTCGGCCTCGAGCGCAACGCGACGCCGGAGCAGGTGCAGAAGGCGTTCTTCGCCCTCGCGAAGGTGTGGCACCCCGACCGCTTGCCGCCCGCGCTCGTCGACGTGAAGGATGCGTGCAGCAAGGTGTTCACGCACCTCACGGAGGCGCAGGCAACGCTGACCGATCCCGAGCGGCGCGCCGAGTACATGACGCTGCTGAAGGACGGCGGCGCCACCCCCGACGATCAGGCGAAGATCCACGCGATCCTCGATGCGGCCACCGAGTTCCAGAAGGCCGAGATCCTGCTGAAGCGCAACGACATCGCGCAGGCCCACGAGCTCGCGAAGAAGGCACACGCGCTCGATCCGGAGCAGGCCGACTACCTCGCGATGGTCACGTGGCTCGACGCGCAGAAGCCCGAGTGGGTCGGACGCGAGAAGACGCTCGAGAAGATCGCCGTCCTCGATCGCTGCATCAAGTTGAACGCCAACTCCGAGCGCGCGTATTTCTGGCGCGGCATGCTGTTCAAGCGCATCGACGAGACGTCGAAGGCGATGAAGGATTTCAAGAAGGCCGCCGAGCTCAACCCGCGCAACCTGGACGCGATGCGCGAGGTCCGGCTGCACAACATCCGTGGAGGAAGCCCGCGCGGCCAGTCGAAGCCGCCGCCGGGCGCGAGCGGCGCCGGGCGTCCGAGCCAGAAGCCGGCAGCGCCCGAGACGCTCGGCGGGCTGTTCGGAAAGCTGTTCAAGAAATAGCGACGACGCTCTTCGCCTCCAAGCACGCGCGCGGCGCGCGCTTCGACGTCGGCACGAGCACGCGCATCGTCGTGTCGCCGGGGCGCGACTCCACCTCGATCTCGCCGCCCATCGAACGAACGAGGCCGAGCGTGACGGAGAGCCCGAGGCCGGTGCCCTCGCCGAGCGGCTTCGTCGTGAAGAACGGCTCGAAGAGCCGTGCGCGAACGTCGTCCGGGATCCCGGAGCCGTTGTCGTTGACCTCGACGGCTATGCGTCCGTCGCGCTCGCGCGCACGCACCCGAACGACCGCGTGCTGCTGGGTCTTGGGGATGGCCTGCGCTCCGTTGACGAGGAGGTTCACGAGCACCTGCACGAGCGACGTCTCGTCACCGCGGGCGAAGAGCCCGGCGTCGGCATCGACCTCGACGACGACGCGCCCTGCGAGCTGCGGGCGGACGGTCGCGAGCGCCTGATCGATCGCGCGCTCGACCGACGCGCTGCCCGTGCTCCCCGACGTGCCGCTGCGCGCGGTATCGAGGAGCTGGCGCACGACCTTCGCGATGAGCTGGACGGCCGCGGTCGAATCGTCGAGGCACTCGAGCACGTCGGCCGGCACTTTCCCGCGCGCGAGCTCGGTGCGCAGGTAGTCGAGGTTCGCGGCGATCGCGGCCGCGGGATTGTTGATCTCGTGCGCCACGCCCGCCGAGAGCTTGCCGATGGCGACGAGCTTCTCGGCGCGGGCGAGCGCGGCCTCGACGGCCACGAGCTTGCTACTTCGCTCCTCGACGAGGTGCTCGAGCTTCGTCGTCAAGTGATCGAGCGCACGCGCGCCCTCCACGAACGCGCTCGCCAGCGAGAAGCCTACGAAGCCGATCGCGACGAGGAAGCCGACCGGGAGGACGAACGGGAGGGGTAGCTGCAGCTCCGAGGCGACGATGTCGTGGATCCCGCACGCGATGATGAGAGACAGGCCGACGGCGTGCGTCCTCGCCTCCGGCATGCGCTTGCGCGCGCGCACGTAGAGGACGACGGGCACCAACAGGACGGCGCAGCCGGCGGCGAACGCCACCGCGCCGGGCGGCGTGGTCTTCTGGAACTTGTACGACACGTGCAGCCACGGGATCGTGAAGCGCACGATCTGGTCGGTGATCATGCAGCCCGGTACGAGCCACGCGACGGCGAGGACCGCGGTCGCCGCGAGAGTGAAGGCGATCGTGCGCGGGCGTCGCATGCCGAGCTGCGCGAATGCGTAGAGCAGCCAGCCCGCACCGTGGGTGGTGACGGCGACTCCCTGGAGGCGCATGAGCAAGAGGAAGTACGAGGGCGCGAGATCGACGAATGCCAGCGCGTCACACGCCGCGTACACGCTCGCGGACAGCGCGACGATCGCGAAATAGCGCTTGTGTGCCCAGCCGGGCGCCTTGCCCAGCCACCACGCGAGCACCGCCATGCCGGCGCCGTTCGCGGCGGCGAGGACGGATAGGATCGCGGGGACGTTCATGGCCCACC
This sequence comes from Labilithrix sp., assembly GCA_028287065.1. Taxonomy (GTDB): domain Bacteria; phylum Myxococcota_A; class Polyangia; order Polyangiales; family Polyangiaceae; genus Labilithrix. The sequence goes on from JAQBQJ010000539.1 coordinate 18,144, forward strand.
CCACAGAACGACCGGCGGGCCGCCGGGGTTAAGGCCGTTTTCAGACCGATTTTACGGCCTTCATCGGGGCGATGCTCGGGCGCGTCTCGTTCTCGACCAGGTAGCCGAAGCGCTGCTTGAACTCGGCGGGCGTCATGTTCGCCGCCTGCGCGAGGTGGGCGAGCTCGACGCGGTCCTCGAGGTCCTCGGCCTTGAGCCGGAGCATGTAGCTGCGGGCGATCTTGTAGCGGTCGGACGCGATGTCGACCATGCGGACGCGCATGCGGCCCGTGACGGGGTCCATGATCTGCGCGAACGGCACGGGCACGAAGCGACCGCGCTGCATGCTCACGAGCGCCTCGGTGCCGCCCTCGATCACGTGACGCGCGGCGCAGTAGCCGAGATCGCGCGTGTACTCCATGTCGAACGGGATCGGGTCCGCGCAGCGGACCTCGTAGCCGATGTTCTTCGCGACGATGGTCGAGGAGATGCGCATCGTGGCGAGCTGCTTCTTGACCGCGGCCTTCACCATGTTGCCGAAGTCGACCTCGGCGATGCGGATGTGCCCGTGCGCATCGCGCTCGACGCCTTCGAGGCCCTCGATGTCGCTCGGGCGGATCTGCTCGACGAGGCCCTCGGCGAGGACCGCGACGCCGTCGGTGCGGCCCTGCGACAGCCGCTTGATCACGGCGCCCGCGAGCGTGTCGACGACCTTCGAGAGCGCGACGGGATGCTCGAACTCCTCCGAGACGAGCGAGAGCGTCGCGCCCGCAGCCTTGCCGATCCCCAGCGCGAGGTGGCCGGCCTTGCGACCCATCGCGACCACGAAGTACCAGCGCGAGGTGGTCTTCGCGTCGACCATCAGGTTCTTGACGATCTCGACGCCGATGTGGCGCGCGGTCTGGAACCCAAACGTGTAGACGTCCTGCGGCAGGTCGAGGTCGTTGTCGATCGTCTTCGGCACGTGGACGACGCGAAGGCTGCCCTTCGACGCCTTCGCGAGCTGGCTCGCGCTGAAGCACGTGTCGTCGCCGCCGATGGTGACGAGCATGCCGACGCCGAGACGATCGAGCGTGTCGAGGCACTTGGCGAGGAGCTCGGGGCTCTTCGTCGGGTTCGCGCGCGAGATGCCGAGCGTGGATCCGCCGCGGAAGTGGATGCGGCTCGTGTCGGCGATCGTCAGCGCGGTGACGCGCGAGGTGTCGCCTTCGATCAGCCACTTGAAGCCGTCTTGGATCCCGAGGACCTCGACGCCGGACAGGCAGGCGCGGATCGTCGCGGCGCCGATGACGCTGTTGATGCCGGGGGCGGGGCCGCCGCCGACCAGGATCGCGAGCTTCTCGTTGGTCATGAGTCGGGCTCCAGAGTACAGGCTTCCAAGTACATATCTCTAGCAAACACCCTGCGGCATCAAAAGCGTAACTCATACGTGAGTCACGTTTATCCCGCCCGCCCGCTCTCCTTGCTAGCCTCACGCCCGTGAGCCCCGAGCTACTCCACAAGGTCCTGAAGCAGCGCGTGCCCGGCGAGATGGCGAGGCCGTTCCTCGGTGCCATGAACTTCGGCAAACGGACGCCGGAGCCGGAGTCGCGGTCGATCCTCGCGCGGGCGCTCGAGCTCGGCATCCAGCACATCGACACCGCCAATGCGTATGGCGACGGCATCTCGGAGACGATCGTCGGCGCCGCGCTCCGAGGAAAGCGCGACAGCGTCACCATCGCGACCAAGTGCGGCTTCGGTCGCATCGCAGGCAAACCGGAGGGCCTCAGCCGCGCGCGGATCCGCGAGGCCATCGACGGCAGCCTGTCGCGCCTCGGGACCGACTGGGTGGACGTGTACTACCTGCACGTGCCCGATCACGGCACGCCCATCGACGAGACGCTCGACGCGGTCGCGGAGCTGCTCGAGCAGAAGAAGATCCTCGCGTGGGGCGTATCGAACTACGCCGCGTGGCAGGTCCTCGAGATGATCCACAAGGCCGACACCCGCAAGATGAAGCGGCCCGTCGTCGCGCAGCAGCTCTACAACGTGCTCTTGCGGCAGCTCGACATCGAGTACTTCGCGTTCGCACGTGCGTACGAGATGCATACGACCGTCTACAACCCGCTGGCCGGCGGTCTCCTCTCCGGCAAGCACTCGCGCGACGGCTCGACGCAGGGCGGCTCGCGCTTCGACAAGAACCGCCTGTATCAAGGACGGTACTTCACGGACGCGATGTTCGATCGCGTCGAGGCGCTCACGAAGCTCGCGAGCGCCGAGCACATGAGCCTCCTCGACCTCTCGTATGCGTGGCTCGCGGGCGCGCCCGGCGTCGACAGCATCCTGCTCGGTCCCGCCACGGTGAAGCAGCTCGACGAGGGCGTCTCGGCGTGCGCGCGCGGCGTCTCGCCCGAGGTCCGCGGGCTCGTCGACGCGCTCTATCGGATGTGGCTCGGCACGGACACGTACTACGTGCGATGAGCATCGAGCGCGACGGACTCGACGAGACGATCGCCCACTACCGTGAGCACGGCTGGGCGCGGCTCGGGGTGCTCGCGGGCGAGGAGACGCTCGCTCCTCTTCGTGCCCGCGCCGACGCGATCATGCTCGGCGAGGTGACGTACGAAGGGCTCTTCTTCCAGCACGACACGGACACGGGACGCTACGAGGACCTCGCGTACGGAAAGGGCTGGACCGGACCTTCGCTCGAGTATCGCAAGGTCGAGAAGCTCGAGAAGGATCCGCTCTTCTGGACGTGGCTCTCGAACGACGTGTTCCGGCAGGTCGCGGCGCGCGTCTACGACAGCAGCGCGGGCGTCGCGCTCTATCGCGCGTTCCTCATGAACAAGCATGCCGGCGGCGGGACGGTGCTGCCGTGGCATCAGGACGGCGGGAACTTCTGGGGGCTCGATCGCGATCCCGTCCTCCAGATCTGGACGGCGCTCGACGACGCGCCGCTCGACGGCGGATGTCTCGAGGTCGTCGACGGCACGCACCTCGCGGGGCTCGCGACTCCGCTCGGCGGCGTCGTCCCGAAGGATCACGTCGAGCGCGCCGGCGCGGAGAGCCGCGCGCGTAAGCTGCCGGCGAAGGCCGGCGAGGTGATCATCCTGCACAACCATCTGTGGCATCGCTCGGGGCGCACGCGCCTCGGGAAGCCGCGACGCGCGCTGAGCGTTTGCTACATGGATGGCGCGACGCAATGCCGGCGCAAGAAGCGCGCTCCCCGGAGCTTCGTCCGCGTCTGGTAACGCGGACACCGCGCGAAAATCGCCTATTTCGCGGGCAACCACGCCGTATGTTACCGTTTCCAGACAGTGATCCGGGGCCGCATTCTCGTGATCGACGGCGACGAGTGGCTCGGTCGCATGCTCGCGCGCGTCCTCCAGGAGAAGGGCTTCGCCACGGATTTTCGTGACGACGCACGGAGCGGATTCCAGAGAGCGTGCGACACGCTCCCCGACGCCATCGTGTGCAGCATCGTGCTGCCGGACATCGACGGCTTCTGGGTCGCACGTCGGATCCGGACCGAGGTCGGACCGGTCGCGAAGGCGCCGCTCGTCCTCGTCGGCGACATTGCCGACAAGGACGCGCGCATCCAGGGTCTGCAGGTCGGCGCCGACGTCCTGCTCGAGCGACCCGTGTCGAACGAGGAGATCGTCGCTCAGGTCGATGCGCTCGTCTCGATGGCGCGCCGCTTCCGCAGCGAGACGCCCGAAGCCGAACAGTCGACGCCTTCGCTCGCGGCGGCGTTCCGCGGCGATCTGTCGAATTTCCCGCTCGCGAGCGTCCTCATGATGCTCGAGATGGAGCGGCGCACCGGCAGCCTCGAGGTCGTGTCCGGTGCGGGCAAGCGCGCGGCGCTCATGCTCTCGACGGGGCTGTTCTCGTCGACGGAGCTCGGCGGCGAGCCGCGTCCCGCGCTCGAGGTGCTGCGCGACGTGCTGTCGTGGCGAACGGGGCGTTTCGCGTTCCGTCCGCGCGACGTGGGCTCGATCCCGCCGCCGCGCGGCTCGATCGGCGCGCTGGTCCTCGAGGCGATGCGGCTCGAGGACGAGCGCAACAACGCCGCGTCGTGAGCCGAGGCCGGCTCAGCGATAACGCGACTGGCAGTCCTTCTGACAGACCACCTGATCGCTCGAGCATGCCGACTGGCACGACGCCGGCGACGTCGTCGCGTTGCAGTTGTTGAAGCACGTCGTGTGCTGGCTGCTGCAATCCGAGCGGCACTGCGAGTCGCTGCTCTGCGGATAGAAGCCCTCGCAGGTCTTCTGACACGAGAGCTGCTCGTCGCCGCAGTCCGTCTGGCACTCGGCCGGCTTGCTGCCGGAGTTGCAGTTGTTGAAGCAGGTGGTGTGGAACGAGCTGCAGTCGGAGCGACACTGCGAATTCGTCGGCTGCCGGTACTGACCCTCGCATTGAAGCTGGCACGAGAGCTGGTCGCGCCCGCATTCGGTCTGGCACATCGCCGGATCTGCACCGGAGTTGCAGTTGTTGAAGCACGTCGTATGCGCGCTGCTGCAGTCGGTGCGACAGGTCCTCGCCGCCGGGCTGTTGCCGGACTGGCTGGTGCCGAGCCCGCCGCTGGTGCCGCCGCCGGTACCGGTGCTGCCGCTGCTGCAGCCGGCGAAGAGAGCGAGGGCCGTGAAGGACGAAATCGTGAGGTTGGTGAGCGTCATCACCCTGCGTCTGTCGGGCGATCCCGACTTCCGTCACCAGGGTGCGTTCTTTTCTCACTGCTCGAAGCAATAGAGGCGCAGGCGCTCGGAACACGGGCTCGTTTCGCTCGTCGCGTCGAGCTTCCGCTCGTCGGTCCACAGGTCCGAGGTCCAGGCCAGCGAGCCGTAGGTGCCCGTGTCGGTCGGGCCGGCGCTCGTCCAGCTGCTGCAGGTCTTGCTGCCGTCGTTGAGGCGACCTGGTCCCGTCGTTCCGGTCCACACGTTCGGATTCGGATCGAAGAGCAGGTCGTTGCCCTTCGCGGAGTACGTCGGGAAGCTCTCGGGGTTACCTACCGTCGCGCCACTGAAGACGACTCTTCCGTCGACCATCTGCCACGGGCCGACGGGTGCGATGCGATCCTTCGCGTCCTCTGTCGACGTCGAGAGCCATGCCTTGAAGACGCCGGTGAGCCCGCCGGCGGTCGCCTCTTGCATGCAGATCGCGTCGGCACCGGCGAGGCCGGCGAGATCGCCGGTGTAGCGACCGTCGGTGACGAAGAAGATCTTCGCGCGCTCGGTCGCGCCTTCGCCGGGGCTCGGTAGCGACACGTCGAGCAGCGAACCGCCTTCGAGCGGCGGCGCGTGGCTTCCGAGATCGACCGTGCTCACGCACCCCCACGCGGCGGCCGTCGCCGATGCGAACGCGATGAAGAGCCACCGCTTCATCGGCCGCCGTCTTCCTTCGGAGCGAGCAGAGCGTCGACCGCGTTGCCGTACAAGCTGCCCGGATACGTCCTGTGGAAGCGCTGTCCGCGTGCCTCCGCATCGCTGCGCCTGCCGGCGAGCAAGAGTGCCTGGATCGCCATCGTCTCGCGCTCCTCCGCAAGACGTCCGCGCGGGTATTTTCGCGCGTGGTCGTCGGCTGCGCTCAGCGCGTCGCCCGCGCGTCCACGCGCGAGCGCGGATCGTGCGGTGTCGATCAAGGCCTGCTCCGCCGCGAGATCGGACGAAGTCGCCTTCGCTGCGCTCGTCACCGGAGGTGCTGCCGCAGGCGCCCGCGGGCTCGCCGGCAGCGACGACACGGAGACTGCGGGCACCTCGTTCGACGCCGGTGTGAGCGGAGGCAGAGGCGGCGGCTCGACGCGCGTCGCGTGCGATGACGACGCGGCGACCGGCGGCGGCGGCGGCTGTGTCGCGAGACGCGCATGCGTCTCGCCGACGACGATGCCGCAGGCGAACGCGAGCGCGATCCACAGCTTCGCGTGCTTCGCAGCGTGCGCGGCGAGCGACGCGAAGAATCCCGTCTTTGCCGCGACGGCGACGCCGCCTGCAACCGCACCGACGGCACCGAACGCGATCGCGGCCTCGAGCCGCCGCATCACGCGCGCGCGAGCGGCGGCATCGTCGGCGTACGCTTCGCGCTCGTCGGCGAAGAGCGCGCCGAGATCGGGCGGAAGAGGCTCGAGCTCGCTCATCGTGCGCCCTCCTTCTCGTCGGTGCGCTCGGCCGGCACGAGGCCTCGGAATGCCTCGCGCGCGAGCCGCACGCGCGAATAGACCGTGTTCAGCGGCACGCCGAGCTCTGCGGCGATCTCGGGTGCCGTGAATTCTTCGAGATCGTGCATCACGAGCACCACGCGTTTGTCGAAGTCGAGCTTCTCGAGCGCACCGAGCACCGTACGTTTCGCCGCGAGCTTGTCGTGCAGCTTCGGGCTGACCGGCACGTCGTCCAGCTCGCGACCGCGATGCCACGACAGCCGCCGGTAATTCGACGCATAGCGAACGGCGAATCCGAAGAGCCACGGCTTGATGGGCCGCGACCGATCGCTCTCGGGGAGCGCGCGGTGCACGGCGAGGAAGAGCTCCTGCGCGATGTCCTCCATGTCGGCCTCGCGCACCCCGAGCCGCTGGAGCGATCGGCAGACGAAGCCGAAGTGTTGCTCGAAGAGCTGGGTGAAGGAGGGGTCGACCACGGGTCGTTCGGACGCACGGGATGGCGCTCCCGGTCCTGTCTGTGCGCGCGACGGCATTTCCGTCATCGGAATCGACCGAGGATGCCGGCGCCGAGCGAGGCCTCGACGACGCTGCTGGTCGCCCGGGAAACGCCGTCGATCGTGTAGTCGCTGCGCAGGAGAGGCGCACCGAGCTCGGCGTTCGCGCGGAGGGCAATCGCGCTCGACACGGAGACCTCGAGTCCGATGCGCGCTCCGATCGCGACGAAGAAGGCGGCCTGCGTCTTCGGGCTCACGACGTCGAGCGCCTTCACCTGACGAGCACCGAGCGTGACGACACCGCACGCCTGGAACAGGCCGAGGTGTCCGCACGGCACGACGGCACCCGAGAACGCGGACGCCTCGACGCGGTCGGTGGCGGAGATGAACGCAGCGTCAGGCGAGGTCTCCGCGTGTCCTTCGGCGGCGATCGACCATGCGCCGCGGCGCAGACCCGCGCCGATCCGGGCGCCGACGAGCGTCGCCGGCGCGCGCGCGAACGCCGTCGTGAAATCGGCGTAGAGCATCGGGACGAGCGGCGCGTCCTCGCGCGAAGCAGGCTCGGCGTGCTCGGCGTGCTCGGCGGGCGGCGCGAGCGCCGTGACCGGCGCAACGGGAGCAGGCTCGATCGGAGGTGGAGTGGGTGGCGGAGGCGGTGGTGGCGGAGGCGAAGACTGTGCTGCCGTCGCCGCGACCGGATCGAGCACGAGCGCGACGGCCGACGCGAGCGTCTCTCCGAGCGCGTCGCACCGAGGATCCTCGAGCGTCCGCTTCCCCGGCGGCTTGCCGGGCTGCGCGGACGTGATCTCGGCGCGGATCGTGGGGCCGCGCGCGATGACGCGAACACGGAGATCGAGCGGCGCATCTTCGCGGAACGGGTCGTACCCGAGCCGGCTGACCACGCGCGCACGGAAGCCCGCCTCGTTCGCGCACTTCCCGTTCGGGTCCTCGAGGTCGTATCGAAGGCGCGCGTAACCGTGCTCTGCGGCGAAGACGTTCGTCGAGAACGCGACCAACGCGCCGGCCACGAGCACGAAGCCGCGAGCGCGCGACCGGCTCAGGGGTACTTCGCCTTGAGGTCGGCGACGCACGCCTTGTCGTTCATTCCCGCGCAGGCCTTCTTCACGAGCATCAGACTTTTTCGGCGCGCGTCGAGCCGAGCAGGCCCGCGGGGCGGACCAGCAGCACGATGATGAGCACGAGGAACACGAGCACGTCGGCTCCGCCCGAGTAGTCCGTGAGCTTCACCATCTCGCCGATGACGCCGATGAGCAGACCGCCGAGCATCGCGCCGGTGATGCTGCCGATGCCGCCGAGCACCGCCGCGACGAACGCACGCGTGCCGATGACGACGCCCATCGTCGGATAGACCTGCGACTGATCGAGACAGAAGAGCACCGCGCCCAGCGCCGCGAGCGACGACCCGAGCGCGAACGTCATCGAGATGACCCGCGACGTGCGAATGCCCATCAAACGCGCGGCCTCCTCGTTCGCGCTGAGCGCGCGCATCGCCTTCCCGAACCAAGTGCGCTTCACGATCAGCTCGAGCGCGATCATCACGAACACCGTGACGACGAGGATGAGCACGCGCGACGTGCTCAGCGTGCCGACGACCGGGAGCGTGGTCGTGCCCGTCATGAGCTGCGGATACGGCCGGAACTTCGCCGTGAAGAGCAGCTGCGCGAGGTTCTGGAGGAGCACCGACATGCCGAGCGCGGTGACCAGCGGCGTGATGCGAAGGAGCGCGCCGCGGCCCCGACCTCGCAGCGGGCGATACGCCACGCGCTCGACCGCGATGCCGAGCAGGGCCGCGCCGACCATCGCGAGGAGCGTGCCGGCGATCCCCGCGACCATCGGGTTCGCGGTCCCGCCGAACGCCGTGATGAGGAACAGGCCGAAATAGGCGGCCATCATGAAGACTTCGCTGTGCGCGAAGTTGATCAGCTTCAGCACGCCGTAGACCATCGTGTAGCCGAGGGCCACGAGCGCGATCATCGCGCCCTGCGTGAGCCCCGTGACGAGCGCTTCGATGATCTTCATCGCGAGCCCTGCCTACTGCGCCATCACCTGCGTGGCGTACTGGAACTTCTTGCTCTTGATCTGGACGACGACGATCGGCTTGTTCGCGTTGCGATCCTTGTCCATCGTCATCGTGCCGGTCGCGCCCTGGAAGTCCTTCGTCTCGGCGAGCGCCTTGCGGATCGCATCCGGCGTGACCTCGGTCGCGCGGCCGATCGCGTCGAAGAGGAGGCGCGTCGCGTCGTAGCCCTGTGCGCTGAGGCTCGACGGCTCGTGCTTGTACCTTCCCTGGAATGCCGCGAGGAACTTCTTCGAGTTCGGCCACGGAACGTCGGGCGCGTAGTGGTTCGTGAAGTACGCGCCCTCGAGCTCGGCGCCGGCGCCCTCGATCAGGTTCGCCGAGTCCCAGCCGTCGCCGCCCACGAACATCGACCCGGGGATGCCGACCTGCTTCGCCTGGCGCGCGATCTGGACCATCTCGTTGTAGTAGTTCGGGACGAAGATGACCTCGGGGTTCGCGGCCTTCAGCTCGTTCAGGTAGGTCGTGTAGTTGGTCTCGCCCTTCTGATAGCCCTTGTCGATCACGATCTCGCCGCCGAGCTTCTTGAACTCGTCGCGGAAGCTCTTGGCGAGCCCCGAAGAATACGTGTCCTGCGCGGCGTAGAAGACGCCGGCTTTCGTCTTCTTCATGTCGTTCTTCACGAAGCGCGCGGCGACCTGGCCCTGCTGGTCGTCCGTGAAGCACGTACGGAACACCCACTCGCGTCCCTGCGTGACCTCGACCGCCGTCGACGAGGGCGTGACCATCGGCACGTGGCTGGTGTTCGCGATGAGACCGCCCGCGAGCGAGCGGCTCGACGCGACCTCGCCGAGGATCGCGACGACCTTGTCGCGATCGATGAGCTGGCGGACCTTCTGCGAGGCCTCCTGCGTCGTCGACTTGTCGTCCTCGTAGAGGACCTTGACCTTCTTGCCCTTCACGCCGCCCGCGGCGTTCACCTCGTCGACGGCGAGCTCGATGCCGTCGCGCGTGTCGGTGCCGAACGTGGAGTCCGAGCCCGAGAGCGAGAGGAACGCTCCGACCGTGATGTCGTCCGACTTCTTTCCGCAACCACCGCACGCGAGCGCGGTGACGGCGAGCGTGGTCAGACCGAGGGTGAAGAGGCGCCGCGTGAGCATGGCCGGCGGCATACCATTAAGCGCCGTCGGGCTACATACTGAGGCTACGGACCGGGGTCAGGCGCCGGCGTCCCAGAGGGCGTAGATCACGCCCCAGCTCATCCCCAGGAGCACGAGGAAGAGGGCGATCGTCGCAAACTCCAGCCTCTGCAGCGCGCGGCGGCTCGAGACGATGCCCCAGCCCATCGTGAAGGTGTGGAGGCCGTTCGCGAGGTGATACGAGACGCCAAGCGTGCCGAGGATGTAGACCGCCAGCGTCGGCAGGTGGTGATGCATCTCGTGCGTGATGTCGGCCCAGGGCTCGGGACGGCCGGTCGTGATCCGCGGGTGCAGCATCGCGAGCCAGATGTGCGCGCCGAGGAAGAGGAGCACGCCGATCGCGCTCAGCCGCTGCAGCGTGTACTTCAGGTTGCCGTAGAACCGGTAGCGCAGCGTGTTCGGGCTCGACGACGCCAGCCGGCCGATGCCCCAGACCGTGTGCAGACCGAGCGGCAGGAGCGCGACGACCGAGGACGCGAAGAACGCGATCGGGTGGCTGTACTCCGTCACGTCCGCCTGCCACGCCGCGGCGCCGCGGAACGCCGAGAGGTTGTGCCAGAGATGGGCGATCGTCCACACGCCGAGCGGAACGACGGCGAGCAGCGAGCCCATCCGATCGCGGACGAAGGCGCGCGCGTCTCGACGGTCGCTTCGGGGGGCCGTGCTGGCGGCTGACATTCTGTCCTTGGCTCTAGGGGAAGGTGACGGCCTTTGACAAGGGCGGATACGATCGAGCCTGCGATGCGGCGCAGGATGCGGGCTTTCCGGGTGGTGATGATCGCGGCCGCGGCCGCGGCCGTGCTGGCGTCCGCGCGTGGAGCGCGCGCGGACGGCCTGCTCGCCCACGACACGGTCGAAGGCGGCGCGATCGACGTGATGGACCTCGCTGGGCCGGGCGGGAAGAGCGGGGCGAGCGAGAGCGTCGCGTTCACCGAGCTCGGCAAGCCGAGGGCGCCTGCGACGTACACGCTCGCGCTGTCTGCCTCCGGCACGGACGTGCGGATCCCGCACTGCAACGGACGCGGCGCGGTGACGATCGACGGCCTCGTGCGCGACAAGGGCTCGAAGGGGCCGCTCGTCTTCCGTCTCGGCGGACAGGGCGATGCGGTGCACGAGATCCGGTTCGACGTCGCCGTCAGCACGTACGAGAAGCGCATCGCATGCGGCGAGCGCGTGCGGATCGGCGCCGCGGCGCGCGCCACCGACGGCTTGACGCTGCTCCGGTTCACGACGCCGAACAAGGGCCCCGCCGCGGGCGAGGCCGTCGTGTTCGTACCGCGCGGACACGACCCGAAGAAGGCAGGCGCGTTGCTCGTCGGCGTTCATCCCTGGAACGGCGGGCCCTGGACGTACGCCGCGTACCGCGAGCTCCTCGAGGAGGCGCAGGCGAAGGACGTCGTGCTGCTCATGCCGAGCGGCCTCGGCAACTCGCTCTACACCGCGGATGCGGAGGACGAGGTCATGCGCGCCGTCGACGCGCTGGCGGCGGAGCTTTCCGTCGATCGCCAGCGGGTGTCGATCTGGGGCGCCTCGATGGGCGGGCAGGGCGCGACGACGATCGGATATCACCGGCCCGATCGCTTCGCGTTCGTCGCGAGCTATTTCGGCGACGCCAAGTTCGATCTCACGACGTACGTGCGATCGCTGCTGCCGACGCCTGACGCCGCGCATCGGGTCAATCCACTCGACGTGATCGACAACGCAAGGCACGTTCCGACGTGGCTCATCCACGGTGAAGACGACCGCACGTCGCCGATCGTACAGAGCGTGATGCTCTTCGATGCGCTGAAGAAGCGGCAATTCAAGGTCGACTTCGATCGCGTGCCCGGCATGGGACACGAGGGGCCGCTCGTCGTGAAGTTCGTCCGGCGGGTCGTCGATCGCGCGGCGGAGGCAGTGGCGCCGCGTTTCCCCGCACGTGTCTCGTTCCGGAGCACGCGCGGGATCGACACCGAGGCGTACGGCGTGCGGATCGTGCGCGCCGGCGAGCGCGACGCGTACGTCGACATCGAGCGGCGCGACGACGCGATCCACCTGCTCCAGCGAACGGAGGGCGTCGTGCAGATCGTCTTGCGACCCGGCGCCCTCGGAGCGCGCGAAGGAGACCGCGTGCTCGTCGATCCCGGCGTGGCCGCCAGCGTGCGGTGGGAGCACTGACCGATGCCGAAGCTGCCGCCACTCATCTCGCCTCACGGCTCTCGGCGTCGGACGATCCTCAAGCTCGGTGCGCCGCTCGTCGCGATCCTCACGCTGATGATCGGCCTGCGTATAGGAGCGGGGGAGTCCGTGCACGCGGCGGTCGTCTTCGGCGCTCCGCCGGGACATCCCGCGGCGAACGGGAAGACGCGCCTCGCGTGGCAGCTCCTCACGTTCCTCGACGATCGCGGCGTGAAGGAGACGATCCCGATGAAGGGGATCGAAGTCGTCGCACGGTCGAAAGGCCACGAGGCCCGGTGGGAAGGCGCGAGCAACGCCGACGGGATCGCGGAGATCGCGCTCGAGATCGAGGAGCTCGCGTTCGGCGACGCGGTCGATCTCGAGGTGCGTCGCGAGGGCGAGAAGACGCCGCTCGCGATGGGGCCGGTGAAGTGGGGTGAGAAGCACGAGGATCGATCGGCGGCGAGCACCGCGAACGCGGCGACGGCGCGGCCCACCGTGCGGAACGGGATCGTCGGGCTCGACGTGGTGATCGAGGGAGAGCGGCTGATCGCTGGATTTCCGACGCCACTATGGGTGCGCGTCACGCCGCCGGCAGGGATGGCGGCGGCGGGGATGGTCATCGAGGCCGACCCCGAGCCCGGCCTGCTCGCCGGGCGAGAGAAGACGACGACGTGCGGCGCGGGATGGGCGGAGCTCCCGATGACGGCGCAGGCGCATGTCACGGGCGCGGGCTTCCTCGCGTATCGGGCGGGAGCTGTCGCGGTGGACGCGGACGCCGGCGCGGATGCGGATGCCGGCGGCGCCGATGGCGGCGCGGACGGCGGGGCCGGCACGAAGCGCCATCCCGCCGGGCGGTGGTTCGGGGCTCTGCCCGTCGCGGCGGGCGCGTTCTTCATCAGCATGCCGCGCGCGCTCGAGGCGCAGAAGCCGAGCACGGTCGTCTTGATCGCGCCGAACCCGCGCGACGTCGTGTACGCGGAGCTCGACGACACGCGAGGTCGCGTGATCGCGGCGGCGCTGCCGGTCGTGACCGAGACCGGCGATCCGACGCCGCGCGCACGCTTCGAGCTGCCGGCGCTGGCGCCGGGTCTGTACTGGCTCGTGGTCTCGGGCGAGCCGCGCGGCGCGGAGCGGATGGCCGGTGCGGCCGTGTCGAAGACGATCCTCGTCGGGGACGGCGCCCCTTACGGCGTGAACGTGCAGGATGCATGCAGTTTGGGGCCGTGGCTCGCGCAGCGTCCCGCGACGGGATTTCCGCGGTGGATCGCGCTCGACGGGCTGCCGGCGCGGAGCGCGGACAATCGATCGCGGCACCTCGTCGGTCTCCTGATCGGCGTGCTCTCGCTGCTCGCGGCGGGCATCCTCGAGACGCTGTTGCTGGTCGCGGCGTCACGCGAGGCGCGCGTCGCGCTGCAGCTCGCCGAGCTCGACGACGACGATCCGTCCGCGACGAAGGTCACCGCGCAGACGCCGGGAGGCGGCCTCGTGGTCGCCGTGCTAATCGTCGTG
>JAQBQJ010000573.1 GCA_028287065.1 Labilithrix sp.
CGACGGGCGCGCCGCCGACGCGGCAGTCCGGACATGCGCCCGTCATCATCATGCCCTGTACCGCGGGCGCAGCCGGCGTCGCGCCCGGAAGCGAACCGACGGCGAGCGCCGGGAGCGTGTCGGTCGATGCGCTCGTCGCGGCCGTCTGGGCCGTGACGCCCGGCGCGTTCGTTCCGTGCGGGGCTGCCCGACCGTTCGCGTTCGCCTCGAGCGGCGGCGACGTCGCGCTCGTCAGTGATCGCTGCGCGACGAACGCGAGCGCCGCGACGCATGCGGCGGTCGCGGCGCCGAGCACGAAGGCACGGACCGGAAGCACGCGCGGCCTCGGCCACGCCGCCATCAGCCGCTGCTCGCTCGCGGCGCGGCGCGTGAGATCGTCCTCGTGGATCGACGCCGCCCACGCCGACTTCGCGCGCATGCGAACGCGAGCGAGGAGCTCTTCGTCTTGTCCCGCGTGCTGCTCGGGATTCATGAGACCTCTCCTCCAGCCCCTACCAAGCGCCGGGCGTCGTCGGCGAAGAGCGGATCGCGGACCAGCCGCTTCGCGAGCGCCGCTCGTCCGCGCTTCAGGCGCGAGCGCACGGTCGGCTCCGGGCACTCGATGATCTCGGCGATGTGCGACGCGGGCAGCTCTTCGAGATCGAAGAGGACGACGACGATGCGTTGATCGGCGGGGAGTGCCTCGAGGTGGTGATGCAGCCGCGCGACGCGCTCGCGATCCGCGAACGCCTCGGGATCGGCCGCGGCGCCGTCCTCGGGCTCGGGTACGTTGTCGATGCCGAGCACGAAACGCCGCAAATAACGCCCGATCGAGCGCCAGTGATTCATCACGATGCGCGACGCGATCGAGTACGTGAACGTGGAGAGCTCGCAGCGTCCTTCGAAGCGCGGGAGCGCGCGGACGATCTGCTCGAGCGTCGCCTGCGTGAGGTCTTCGAGATCGCGCGTGGCTCCGACGAGGCTTCGTACCTGCGCGCGCACGAGCACGACCAGCTCGGGCCACGACGGTCGCACGACCGGCCTGGAGGGCGCCGCGCCTGCGGGCATGCCGACGCGGCGAATGCCGGAATCGGCATCCTCGTCGAGCGCGCGCTGTCCGGCGAAGCTCCGCATGATCAGAAGAGGGCGAACGCCACGCCGGCCTCGCCAGTGCCCGCGATGTGCGGAGCGGCCGTCTGCGCGCCGGCGCTGAGCGACGCGAAGGGCCGGACCGAGAGTCCGGGCCACTGGAAGGTGACCGTGCCCTGCGCGTACCCGGAGAGGACGTTCACGGTCGCGAGGTACTCGCTACCGCCCACGAACGTGGCCGCAGAAGACGCGGCCTTGGGCAGCGCGTACGTCGAGACGTTGGCCATGCCGCCTTCGGCCGCGAAGCCGAACAGCGCCGAGCGATCGAAGGGCGCTCCGATGGAGATGCCTGCGCCGGCGCCGACCGTGCGCATCGCGTTCTCGGCGTTGCCGCCGCCCATCGCGGTGAAGCCGAGCGTCCCGTGGAACGAGCGCGCGAGCGTGAGGCCCGCGAGCAGGTGACCGCCGAGCTGTCCCGGTGCGCCGCTGCCTCCCGAGACGCGCCCGCCGACGAGCAACGACAAGCGAGCGGGCTTCGTCGCGGCCGGGGCGGGCTTGTCGTCCTTCTCGTCGCCGAGCGAATAGCGGAGCGCGTCCATGGCGAGCGATCGCTCCGGCGCGACGTCGCGTGCGACCTCGACCGCCGCCTGACGCAGTCGATCGGACTGCGGCCCCGAGAGATCGAGCGACGCGAGCACGGTGCCGTCGATGGTGCGCGTGACGAGCGTCCAGGAGTCGTCGGCGCCCGACGGAGCGGAGCAGTCGAGCACGGCGCGGAGCTCGGTCTCCTTCGCGACCGGCGTGGTGCTGCACGCGCCGCCGAGCGCATCGCACGCCAGCTTGATCTCGCGCTCGAGCGCGCTGCGCTGACCTTCGCAGGGCGCGCCGATCGTCTCGACGTACCACTGCACGCCCTTCGAGACCGACGAAGCGCTCGCTCCTGCCCCCGTCGCCGACGCCTCGCGCGCGAGCAGCAAAACGATGCCTGCAGCCATCAGGGCGCAGCCTCTTCGAAGCGTGCTCATGCGTCCTCTTAGTCACCGGGTCCGGGCGGATCGATCCCTTTTTGTTAACGCCATCTTTCTGAATCGTTTGGCCGGCTTTCGGTGACCAACACTCCCATGCGAAGAGACATCGGACTTTGTGTCGTGCTCGCCTTGGCCGCGGGATGTCTGCCGGATTACCCGGTCGACCGGCTGAACCGCGGCAGCACCGCCGGCGACGACGTCGGCAGCGACGGCGCGCCGACGGCGACGCCTCCCGTCCCCGCGTCCGGCGTGCCGCCCGAATTCGGACCGACGGTCACGCTCGCCGACGCGCCGCCTCCGTTGAGTGGAGGGACGCTCGCCGTCGCGCGCGATGGGTTCACGGTGGTCGCTGCCGACCCCGATCGCGATCGCGTCTACGTGCTCGACCATCGGACGCCTTCGTCGCTGCGAACGATCGCGCTCTTGCCGCACGACGAGCCGGGTCGCGTCGTGATCGACGAGTCGAATCGGGCGTACGTCTCGCTACGGAGCGGCGGCGCGGTCGTGACCATCGATCTCGCGACCGCGACGGTGCTCGCGCGCCGCGACGTCTGCTCGGCGCCACGCGGAATCGCGTACGACGACGCGGAGCATGTCGTTCACGTCGCATGTGCGGGCGGCGAGCTCGTCACGCTCCCGGCGGGAACCGGCGCGGAGCTGCGAAGGCGCGTTCTCCGGCGCGATTTGCGGGACGTCGTCGTCGTTCCCGGCGCGATCGTGGTCAGCCTTTTCCGGAGCGCCAAGACACTCCGCATCATGCAGGACGGCAGCGTCAGCGACGAGCGCGGGATCGATCAGAGTGGGCTTGCCGGAGATCCGCGCGTCGCGTGGCGGATGATCTCCGTGCCGGCGGAGAACGCCGCGACGCAGCTCGACGACGACGGCGAGGCCGTGCTGATGGCGGCGCAGTCGGTCCCGAGTGAGAGCGCGCCGCCGCCCCAGACGGCGCCGCCTTACTACGTTCCGGTCGAGCCCGACCCGTGCGCGGGGACGGGGCCGAGCCCGCTCGTGTTCGATCGCGGAGAGGCCATTCGCATCCCCGATGCCGTGCTGCCGGTCGACCTCGCGGCGAACGCGCACCGGATCGCCATCGTCGCGGCGGGCAACGGGCATACGCCTTCGATGGCGCAGCTCGTCTTCGTCCCGCGCGTCGCCCAGGTTGCGCCGCAGTATTCTTGCTACGCCGGTGAGCCGATGGTCGTGCAGGGAGCGCAGCTCACGTCCGTCGCGTTCCTCGGCGCCGGCGACACGGTCGTTGCACTTTCGCGCGAGCCTGCCGCTCTCCTCGTGATCGACGGAGCGCGCAAGACCGAGATCGCGCGCATCGCGCTCGCGGTGGAGAGCCGCGAGGACACGGGGCACGCGATCTTCCACGCCAACTCCGGTGCGGGCGTCGCGTGTGCGTCGTGTCATGCGGAAGGTCGTGACGACGGGCATTCGTGGCGTTCGGTCGATCTCGGTCCGCGTCGCACGCCATCGCTGCTCGGAACGCTGAAGGGCACCGCGCCGTATCACTGGAACGGTGAGGCCGCCGACATGAAGGCGCTCATGCAGATGACGTTCGAATCACGCATGCACGGGCCCGTGCTCGCCGGCGATCGCATCGCGGCGACCGCCTCGTGGCTGTCGGCGCTGAAGGGACTGCCTGCGGCCAAGCCGAGCGATCCGGCCGCAGCCGATCGCGGAAAGACGATCTTCGAGGGCGCCGGTGGATGCGCGACGTGTCACGGAGGCGCGATGCACACGAGCAACGCGACCGTCGACGTGCATACCGGCGGCGCGTTCCAGGTGCCGTCGCTGGTGGGCGTCGCATGGCGTGCGCCGTATCTGCACGACGGCCGGATGGGCAGCATCCGCGCCCTTCTCGAGGCGTCGCATGGCGGCGTGGCGCTCTCGGCTCAGCAGGTCGCGGACGTGAACGCGTACGTGGAGACCTTCTGATCCGCTCTGCGCCGTGGCAATGTACGGCGCATGATCCCGTGGGAGCTGCTCGGCGAGGCGCGCACGCCCGAAGGCACTCACATGACGCTCACGCGCCGCGGCAACGAGTACATGATCCTCGCCGACGGCAAGGACCTGATGTCGAGCCGCATGAAGGGCTCGGAAGAGGAGCTGGCGCGCGTCGGCTGCGAACGCGCATGCAAGCTGGAGAACGCGTGCGTGCTCGTGGGCGGTCTCGGGATGGGCTTCACGCTGCGCGCGACGCTCGACGTGGTGCCGGCGGATGCGAAGGTGGTCGTCGCGGAGCTGATGCCGATCGTCGTCGAGTGGAACCGCGGTCCGCTCGGGCCGCTGGCGGAGCACCCCCTGGCGGACCGTCGCACGCAGCTCGAAGTGGGCGACGTGGTGGCTCTGCTGCGGCGATCGCGTGAGCGCTTCGACGCGATCCTGCTCGACGTCGACAACGGCCCGGCCGCGTTCTCGCAGGAATCGAACGCGGGCCTGTACGACAACGCGGGCCTGGTGATGATTCGCTCCGCGCTGCGACCGGGCGGCGTTCTGGCGGTGTGGTCGGCGTGGGACGACCGCAAATTCGAGCACCGGATGCGCCACCACGGCTTCACGGTCGAGACGCACCGCGTTCGAGCGCGCCTGAAGCAGGGCGGCCCAAGGCATACGATCTTCGTGGGAAAGACGTAGCTGCTCGGGTTCGGTTCGCCGCGCGGTTCGAGAGAGAAAAGAGAACAGGGAACAGGAACAGGAACAGGAACAGGGATGTGAATTTCCCCTGCATTCCGCCCTGGGAGGCCGAACCCTGTCCGTTCCCCCGTCCTTAGTTCCGTTGCCGCCACGGAACTAAGGACAGGTGCAAGCCGCTCGAACCTTGGTTCGTTTCGGCCCCCCGGGTCTTCGCGAGCTCCCCTCCGGCGAGACGGCGGACGGGAATTTTCGCCGATTTGTTCCCGGGGACGGTTGCGCTTTCATCGTCGCTGATTATTGTCTGCCGTAATCAAGATGACGAAAATCACGGCGCGCGACAGGGCATGGGGGGCCGACCGCAAGGGCGCGGGCGAGAGCCCTCAGCTCTCGTTCGCCGCCGTGACCCGGACGTGGGGCGGGCCGCGGGCCGGCGCGGGGCGGAAGCCTGGCGTCGGGCGGCGGAACGTGCCGCACGCCGTGCGGTCGACACACTGGAAGACGGTACCCGTCCACGTCACGCTTCGTCGCGCGAAGGGGCTGCCGAGCCTGCGCAGCGAGCGCCTTCACGAGGAGCTCCGCGAGGCCGTCCGCGACACGCGGCAGGTCGAGGGCTTCCGCATCACGCACTACACGGTGCAATCCGATCACGTGCACATGATCGTCGAGGCGGTCGACCGAACGACGCTCTCGGCCGGCCTGAAGAGCTTCGCCGTCCGCGCCGCGCGCCGCCTCAACACCCGCGTGCTCGGCCGTCGCGGCAGCCTCTGGGGCGATCGCCACCATCGCCGCGAGCTGCGCTCACGGCGCTCGGTACGGAACGCGCTCGTCTACGTGATGTCGAACCATCTCAAACACCACGAGTGGGACGCCGGCCTCTGCGATCCATGCTCGTCCGGTCCGTGGTTCGAGGGTTGGATGCAGGACGTCCCGCGCCCACCCGAGCCGTCGCCCGTTCAAGACGCGGAGACATGGCTCCTGCGCCGCGGGTGGCATCGCGACTTCTTCTACATCCATCTGGGCGAGCTCCCGCTCGCGGTGCGGCCGCGCGCCTCGTGAGGATCCCGAGCGAAAGGGCGCTCTAGCCTTTCGCTCGACACCACGAGGGTTCAGCAAGGAACCGAAGCGAGACGCCCTCGTGGCGTCTTCTCGCGTCTTCTCGCGTCCCCCTCGGCGTGCACGGCGAAAAATTCTCGTCGCGTGTCACGAAACGCTGCCCTCGCACGACTCACCTCCCGTGAAGCTCGCGCTCGGTCTCTTCGTCGCTGCCGTCTCGCTCGTCGGGCCTTGTCCTCCGGCGCTTGCCGAGCCCGCCGCCGCGCTCGAAGGCGCGCCTCTCGAGCGCATCGACATCGGCGGCGGCGCGCACGCGTTCGTGGCCGTGCCCGTCGGCGCTCGTGACAAGCGCATCGTCGTCGTCGGCGTTCACGGTGCCGGCGATCGCCCCGACTGGGCTTGCACCGAATGGCAGGCCGTCACCGCCGGCTGGGCGTTCGTCGTGTGCCCCGTCGGCGTCGCGCATCCCACCGAACCCGGCACGTACGTGTGGGGCTCGGCCGAGGCGATCGCGTCCTCCGCCGACAAGGCAGTGCGCGCCGTCCGCGCCAAGTACGGCGCATGGATCTCCGACGGGCCCCTCGTCTACGGAGGATGGTCGCAGGGCGCCACCCTCGCCGCGCAGGTCATCGCATCGCGACCCGGCACCTACGATCGCGCCGCCCTCGTCGAGGTCGGACACACGTCGATCGACGCCAATCAGGTCGCCGCGAGTCTCGTCGCGGGCGGCGTCCGTCGCGCCGTCGTCTCCTGCTCGAGCTGGAAGTGCCGCGCGTTCGCCAAGGACTTCGAAGGCGCTGCCCGGCGCCGCGACCTCCCGATCCGCGTCAACGACGTCGGCATCCGAGGCCACTGGTTCGACGAGCCCGTCTACCGCACGCTCGGTCCGACCTTCGTGTGGATGGTCGAGGACGAGCGCCGCTTTGCCGGCCTCGGAGCCGCCGTCGACGCGCGGTATTCGACGGACTGAGGCGCCGCGCGCCGCGACCCGCTATCCTGGGGGCACATGCCCGCCCGCGCCATGGGTGAACGACGGGGATTGGCCGAGGTGCCCTTCGGCACCGTCGTCGGCCGGGACTACATGGTCGTGCGCTCGCTCCGCCGCGGGACGATGGGCGCGCTCTACGTCGCCGAGCAGCTCAGCACCGCCGGGCTCCGCGCCCTCAAGATCCTGCGCCGGGAATACGTCTCGGACGAGACGCTCTTCAAACGCTTCGAGCGCGAGGCCCAGATGGCCGCGCGGATCCCGAGCGAGCACGTCACGCAGATCATCGCATCCGGCGTCGACGAGAAGCTCCAGGTTCCCTGGATCGCCATGGAGCTCCTCGACGGCCAGACCCTCGGCGATCACGTCGACGAGGTCGGGCCGATGCCGAAGGCGGTCGTGCGTCAGATCTTCGAGCAGCTCTGTCACGCGATCGCTGCCGCCCACGCGCTCGGCATCGTGCATCGCGATCTGAAGCCCGCGAACATCTTCCTCAGCCAGGCGCGCCGCGTCGGGGCCGAGAAGATGGTGAAGGTCCTCGACTTCGGGATTGCGAGCATCGTCGCCGAGACCCTCACGCTCCAGGGCGCGCCGCTCGGCACCCCGAACTGGATGTCGCCCGAGCAGACACGCGGCGAGGACGCGACCACCGCAACGGACGTGTGGGCCCTCGGACTGATTGCATTCTACATGCTGACGGGACGGCTCTTCTGGCGCGCATGCCTCACGCCCAACAACGACGTCGGTGTGATGTCCGAGATCCGCCACGAGGCGGTGCCGATCGCCTCGATGCGCGCCCTCGAGCTCGGCGCGGGCGAGCACATCCCGCGCGGCTTCAACGAGTGGTTCGCGCAGTGCGTGGCTCGCGAGCCCGAAGAGCGGTTCGTGAACGCGACGGCGGCATATGCCGCGCTCGCGCAAGCGCTCGCGCCCTGAGACGATCTACGGGTGCAGGACGCAGCCGCCGATCACCTCGCCGGTCCACTTCGCGCGCATTGCCTGCTTGAACTCCGCGAGCGGGAACGTGTGCGACACGTACGGCTGGATCTTCCCCGATTCGGCCCACTCCCACACCTGCGCGAGGCGCGGCGCGCGGCTCGCCGGGTTCATGACCGTCGAGATCACGGTCGGGCATCCGAGCACGTCGAGGCCCTTCATCATGATCAGGTTGGTGGGCAGGACGTTCGCATTCGGCGCGCCGCGCTCGCCCTTGCCCTTCGCGACGAACGGCGTCGCGGCCCAACCGACGATCAAGAAGCGCGCACCGAACTTCACGCAGCGGAGGCTCTCGAGCGAGATGTCGCCGCCGACGCCGTCGTACACGACGTCGGCGCCCTTCCCGCCGGTGAGCGCCTTCACCTCGTCGCGGAACGCGCGGATCCCGCCGTCCTCGCCCTTGCAGTTGAGCACGTGGTCGGCGCCTTGCTCCTTCACGACCGCGAGCTTCGCGTCCGAGCGGCCCGTCGCGATGACCGTCGCGCCGAGGAGCTTTGCGACGTGCACCGCGGCGAGCCCCGTCGAGCCCGACGCTCCGTGCACGAGCACCGTCTCTCCGCGCTGGAGCTGACCGCGCGTGACGAGGCAATGGAACGCGGTCTCGTAGTTGCCGAGCAGGTTGCACGCTTGATCGAACGTCAAGCGTCCGGGCACGCGCCGCACGGCCTCGATCGGCGCGACGCCGTAGGTCGCGAAGCCGCCGTACGCCTGGTACTTGCCGAGCGACCGCGGTCCCGCGAGCAGGCCGTCGACGAGCACCGCGTCGCCGATCTTCACTTCGTCGACCTCGTCGCCGATCCACACGACGACGCCCGCGTACTCGAGGCCCGGGCAGTACGGCGGCTCCGGCATGTGCTGGTACTGCCCGCTGGTCATGAGCAGGTCGACCCAGCCCACCGACGCGCTCTCGATGCGGACGAGCACGTCACGTGCGGCGAGCTTCTTCGGATCCGGAGCGGCGATGTCCTCGAGGGACATGTGCGCCTCGATCGCCTCGGGCGGCGTCTCGCCGAAGCTCGAGACCACGACGCGCTTTCCGTGCGGCAAGGCATGCGCGGCCTCGTCGCGGCTGATCATCGCGTCGTGGTTTTCGTCGAGCGCGCTCACGACGAAGCCGGCCGTGATGTGCGAGCCGGCATCGGCGGTGACGCGCGCGGCCGCCGCGAAGACCTCGGCCTCGGTCACGACGCCGTCGTGGTTCGTGTCGACCTCGTCGAAGCCGCCCATCGCGCGCCACAGCGCGACGGAGAACGCGTCGACCAGCACGAGCTTCGTCTCGCGGCCGCTCCCTGCGGGCGGCACCTTCGAGGGATTGTCGGTCGCCCAGCGGACGAGCGGCTCGATGTGATCGAGGCCCATGAGGAGCTCGCGGACGAGCGCGATCCTGTACTCGCGATCGGGATCGAACGGCGTGCCCGCGACCGCGGTCACGACGTCGTGCTCGTCCACGATCATGCGCTCGTCGACCTGGAGGAAGCTGCCGGACTCGACGGGCGCACGCGCGCGTGACGCGACGATGGCCTCGCGCAGGACGCGGCCCGGCAGCGACACGACCACCACCTCGTTGTCGAACGGCAGCTCGGCCTTGAGATCGCCGTAGGTGACGCGCGTCTCGTACGCGCGCGCGCCGCGGATCCCTCCGCCGTTCACGATGCAGCCGTCGGCCCCGAGCGCGCTTCGCACCGCCGAGCAGATCAAGCTCCCGATCGACGTCTGCTGCGCTCGCGCCCCGATCGACGAGAGGGCGACGCCTGGTGGGATCGTCATGAGCGTCGCGGCTTCGAGCTCGCTCACGGCGCTCATGTGCTCGTCGACGCGCGCCCGCAGGGCCGGGTCCTCGTCGTAGCGGGCGACGTCATCGATGCGCACGCGCACCGCCGGGAGATCGAAGGCGCCGGCGGGAGGTGCCTCAAGAGGCCACGCGAGATCGATGACGGCGGCATGCAGCGCATCCGAGGCAGCCTTCACGAGGTACGTTCCCATCACCTCTTCGAGGACGACGACGTGCTCGTGCCCGCCGACGATCACGGGGAACGGCGGCTCGCGCTGCTCGCGCGCGAGCTGGCGGTCGTCGTTCGCGGGCTGGTGCGTGAGCGGGATGACGCACGCGCAGCCCTGGTCGCGGATCAATCGCGCGGCTTCGGCGCGCGCCGCCGCGTTCGCGGGCGTCATCGCGCCGCCGCCGAAGGGTGGGCGACGATAGCTCGACGGATCATTCATCACGACGCCGACGAGCCCGACGCGAACGCGCCCGATGGTCAGCACCTGGCTGCGAGGCAGCGGCGGATCGAACGTGACGTTGGTGGACAGCCACGTCGCTCCGAGCTCGTCGATCCGCTTCTTCAGCGCCTCGGTCGGGACGTCGTCCTCGTGGTTGCCGAAGATGGCGTGCGTCACTCCGACCATCTTCATGCAGTCCACCATGCCGCGACCCGAATCGAGGCTCGACAGCATGCTGGGCGCGACGAAGTCGCCCGCGAGGGTCACGAGCAAGACGTCCGCAGGATCGGTCGAGCGATGATGCTCGACGAGCGTGCGGAGGCGCGGGAGGTTTTCGAGCGTGTAGACGTCGTTCACCGCGACGATGCGCAGGGTGGGCCCGACCATCATGCGAGCGTATCGCCGATTTCATCGATGTGGACCGCGCGCGGTGAACGGGCGAACATCGCGCCATGCGCGTCTGCCTCCTCGTTCCTGCGATCGCTCTCGTCGTCCTCACCGGGTGCTCCTCGGGAAAGGGCCCGGTGCTCGTCTCGTCCGGCGATCAGACGCCTTACGCCCTCGGCTATGCGGATGAGCTGACTGGCGCGACCAAGTCGTTCGGCGAGGCACAGACCCAGGAAAAGACGCTCTCCGCGGGGTTTGGCGCGCGCGTCGAGGAGCTGAAGAAGCCCGACTGGGACAAGGTGCTCTACGTCGTCGACGAGTCCGACAAGGCCGGCAAGAGCGCCGACTACGCGGAGGCGCACGGTGAGATGGATGCCGTGCGAAGCTTCTGGGACTCCGAGAAGGACAACATCACCGGCAAGGTGGTCGGTAACGCGCAGCACACCGTGAAGGAGGCAGGCTGCAGCGCCGACGTCGCCGGCCCCGTGTCGTTCTCGCTGAACGACGCGATCACGAAGCAGACGCAGAAGAAGCTCCGCGGCAAGAACGAGGGCTTCATCGCCATCGAGCGCTACAAGACGTCGCTCGGTCCGCAGAACGTCGCGGCGCTCGAGAAGCTCGGCGACGACGTCGCGCAGGCGAGCTACGACGTGCACGTCCAGATGGTCGTGCAGCGCGAGCGCCTCCACCGTCTCGTCGCCGACAAGGACGCGGCGAAGAAGACGATCGATCGCTTCGTGAAGGAAGAGTCCGCATACCAGGCCGAAGCCGGGCGGACCGACGCCGAGAAGAAGGCGAGCGTCGATCGCGTGACCGCCGCGAACAAGAGCAAGGCGGAGATCGACGCGGCCGCGTCGCAGGCCGCGCAGCTCTCGAAGCAGATGGACGCGGCGATCGACTCCGCCACCAAGGACTACGAGAAGGCGCTCGATCAGCTCCGCGCGAAGATCGCGGAGAAGAAGAAGGCCGCGCCGCGCGCGTGAGCCGTCAGAACAGGATCCCCGAGCCGATGTACGGCAGGATCGTGTGGTAGATGACGTCGACGGAGCGCGGAGGAACCGGCGTCGTCGTGTCCACGAGATCGATGTCCGCGGCGCGCACCGAGCCGATCCCGATCGCGTACTTGATCGCGAGCGTCGTCGAGAGGACCAACGCCTCGGGCTCGGCATGCTCCGTGAGCGACAGCGGCGTTCGCAGCTCGATCCCGGCGGTCGCGCCGTAGGCGTCGACGCGCTCGTCCGTGAACTCGTCGCCGAGGCGTGCCTGCGTGGCGCGGTCCGAGAAGAGACCGAACCCGGCACCGAGCTTGTCGGAGATGCGAAAGCGCACGCCCGTACGACCGTTGATGACGGTCGTCTGCTCGATGCCCTCGTTGGAGAACGGCGCCTGAACGTCGACCTCGGCGCTCACCCACGTTCGGGGCCCGAAGTGATACGCGACACCGAGGATCGAGCGGAGCGGCGCGATGATCGTGAACGCGGGATAGGAGATGTCGGGGCCCTGGAGCGCGAAGGTCGCCGTCGGTGTGCGTCCCGGCGCAACGACCGCCGAGCTCGTGATCCCGGCACCCTCCGACGAAGCCGTCAGAAGGAATTCGGGGCTGCGTACGAGCAGACCGAGGTCCCAACCGGGCGCAGGCTCCCACTGCGCGCCGACCTGCGCCTGCGTCCCGAAGTAGCTGAACGCAACGCGTCCTTGCACGAGCGCGTCGAGCCGCGAAGGGCCGGCATCGCCGTCGGCCTCGGCGTCGATCACGTACTGCGAGAAGCCGTTCTTCTTTCCGTACGTGCCGAAGAGCGCGGCGCCGATGCGAAAGCCCTCGGCGATCTCCCAGCCGATCGCAGGACCGAAGTGGTAGCGCGTCTCGTCGATCGCGAGATCGAGACGCTGGCGATAGCGCGCCGTCTCGGCGGCATTGCCGATCGACGGACCGCTGACCTCGAGCTGGTTCTGCGACGTGCGGACGTCGCGCGCCGTCACGTAGAACCCGAAGCCGAGCGCGACGCTGTCGCTGACGTTGCGGACGAGCCCGATCGCGTGGGGCGCCGAGAAGATGTCGGCCGAGTCGAGCGTCACGCTCTGACGTCCGCCCGGCAGGTTCGTGCCGAGCGCGTCCGGCACCCGGCGGATGCGGATGCCGAAAGCCGAGCCGCTCAGATCGATCTGTCCGCGTCGAATGCCACCGAGGCCCGCTGGGTTG
Organism: Labilithrix sp.; assembly: GCA_028287065.1. Classification (GTDB taxonomy): domain Bacteria; phylum Myxococcota_A; class Polyangia; order Polyangiales; family Polyangiaceae; genus Labilithrix. The sequence continues at coordinate 12,578 of JAQBQJ010000573.1, forward strand.
TACCAGATCGCACCGGCGTCGCGCGTCGGTGCGACGACGGTGCCGCCGGTCATGGCCGCGTCGTCCGAATAGAAGAACGGCTCGGTGTTGTCCGCGCGCGCCGAGCGCGGCGAGGCGAGCAATCCGAGCGCAGCGACGACGACGCAGGCTGTCTGCCGAGGCATGGGGTCACAGACAATACACGGGGAGTTGCGGGTAGACTCCCGCCGTGGTGACCGACGTGGAACCCGCAGCCGAGGCCGCGCCCGAGCCCGAGCCCGAAACGGCTCCGGTCTCGCTGCCGGTGCCGGGCCGCGAGGCGCCGCTCCACCGGCGCACGTACATGCTCACGCGCAAGGTCGTGAAGGGCCTCTTCGTCCACCATGCGTTCGATCACGCGGCGACGATGGCCTTCTACTTCTTCCTCGGCACGATCCCGCTGCTCGTCTTCGTCGGGCTCCTCGTCGGGAACGTCGTGCAGCGGGAAGGCGCCGAGGAGCTCGCGGCGCCTCTCTACCGCGCGATGCCGAGGGCCGCTTCGGACCTGCTCCGCAACGAGCTGTACAAGATCGCCGACGCGAACGCGGGCTCGATCGCGCCCGTCAGCTTGATCGGCTTCCTCTGGCTCACGAGCAACGGCATCCACAACCTGATGGACGTCTTCGAGGTGCTCGTCGGCGCGCGGCCGCGCTCGTGGCTGAGGCAGCGCATGATCGCCGTGCTCTGGGTCGTGGGCACGCTCGCCGCCTTCGCCGTGACGACCTGGGTGCTCCTCGCGATCAACGGCGCAGCGACGGAGCTCTCCGCGCGCCGCCTGCCGTCACTCCTTCATCGCGCGAGCGATTTCCTCGCGGAGGGCTGGCAGCGCTTCGGCGTGCTCTGCGTCTTCGTCGGGATGGCGAGCGTCGCGCTCGCGATCTTCTACCGCACGGCGGTGCGACATCCGCCTGGCGTGAGGCGCAAGGTGTGGACCGGTACCTTCGTCGCGCTCGTGCTCTGGGCCCTCGTGTCGTGGGGCTTCGGTACGTACGTGAGCACGATCGCGCACTACGCGGTCTTCTACGGAAGCCTCGCGACCGTCGCCGTCATCTTGCTCTGGCTGTACCTCACGAGCCTCGCGCTCGTCGTGGGCGCCGAGGTCAACGCGAACCTCGAGGGCATGCGCGGCGACTGAAGCGGACTAGTGCGTGGGCGGCTCCGGCGAGCGCGACGTCGGCGTGGCCTCCTCGAGCTCGCCCATCGAGGCGAACGACGCGAGACGCGGCGCTTCGAGGCGCGCCCAGTCGTCGTACGGTACGTCGAAGAAGTCGCTTCCGCCGAAGGCCTGGAACACGAGCACCGAGCACGACGTGAGCCGCTCGTCGACGACGAGCGTGAGACCGAAGAGCTGGCCGAGGGGTGGGATCGGCGGCGGAACCGTCGCGAGCTCACCCGGTAGATCGCTGGGGGTGCCCGGGATCGCCACGCCGCCGAGCGCAGCGCCGAGCGCCGCGTAATCGACCGTTTCTCCGGCCGGATAGCACGCGAGCACGATCCGACCGGCTGCGCTGACGATCTCGGAGTCGACGAGCATCGAGTGCGGCGGCATCGGATGAGCGGCCTTGGGAAAGGGCTCTTCGCTCGGGTAGCTCGTGAGGCGGAAGGGAACACGTGCCCCGTGGAGGTAACGAACGATGGTGTCGAGCATGGAACGCGCGCGATGCAAGGGAACGTCCATCGGGGAGATGCGCGAGCCCACGACACGGAGCGCTCGGGACCGAGGCGACGCCCATGCATTTCGCGTCGAGGGGCGGCATCCTGCCAACGCGCCGTCCGAGAGAGCTCGCGAGGGGATGGGCGTCGTCGCGCCGCTGCAGCTCGTGTCGCAAGCGCAGGTTCGCCGCGGTCGCAGCGAAGCCGAGACCGCGCGCTCGCTAGCGGATCGGCTCGATGCGCAAGCGGTTCCGGTACGTGCCTGCGGCGTGACCGACGCTGTCGAAGCCGCGGCCGGGGCCGGTCTCCGCGAGCGTGAGCAGCACGACCGACTCGCCGTCGCGCGAGAAGAACTGAATCGAGCCCTGCGGCACGCCCCACCCAGCGGTGGGCGACTCGTCGGTGCTCACCTGCGCCGCCCAGTCCTTGAACGAGAGTCGGCAGCCCTTGTCCTTCTCGTCGCGCGGGCGAATCTCGATTGCCAGCGTCTCGTCGCGGGTGAGGCGGCCCTTCGCGAGCTCGGTGAACGGTCCCTTCTCGGCGTCGCGCGCACGGACGACGTGGAACGAGAGATCGTCGGAGAGGTACGCGAGCTGGCTCGGCCGACCTGCCGGATAATCGGCGGGCTCGATCGGGAACCGCGTGGTCGTGCCGGTCGGGCTGAACGAGATGGTGGCCTCGAACGGCAGGTGAATCGTCGTCCATGTGTCGAGATGCGCGTAGACGGGCTCGGTGAGCTTCGTTACGGCTTCGATGTCGAGAGCGCCGCTCTTCTCTCTCGTGGCGAGGAGCGTGGTCTCTCCGTCATCGGTGTAGGATGCACGGAATCCGTTCGGCGTCTTCGTGTAATGCGTGAGGGCGCGGCGCTTCTCGAGGTCCGCTTTCGGAGCGAGGATCACCCAGGTGGCGTCCGGCGAGCGGCTCTGGAACGTGAGGAGCGGATTGATTCGGAGCTTGTTCTTCCCGCATGGAACGAGGACCTGTCCGTTCGCGGCCTCGTCGCTCGCCGCCTCGCCATGCACCTCGGCGAGCGCTCCGCCCGCGGGCCGCGTCGACGGCGGAGGCGCGCGCTGCGCGAAGACCTCGAGCGCGCCGAGCGGCATGCCGAGGACGAGCGCCGCGATCGTCACGGCGGTGCGCTCTCGCGCCCACCACGAAAGGCCGAGCAGCGCGATCGCGACCGCCGCAGGCGCGGCGCACCGCGCGAGCGGCATCGAGATCGGGAAGAGATAGGCGCCCGTTGCGACGGCGGCGGTCCATCCGCCCGCCGCCGCGCTCACGAGGGCGCTCGCGGGCGCGGGCGATCGCCGGAACAGGAGCGCGACGAACGCGACCACCGCCGCGAGCACGCACGACGCCGGAACGACCGTGTTGCTCCAGAGATGGACGTTCGTGAGCCCGAACCCGTGCGGCACGAGCGGCAGCGCGACGACGCCGGCCGCGAGATGCGTGGCGAGCACGACCGCCGAGACGGTGCGAGCAAGGGGCGGCGGCGTTCTCGACACTCGGCCCAGGAGAGTACGTATGGACTACGGCGGTGATCCACCCCCCCTCGCGGGAGAGGCCGGAGCGGGCCATGGCCCGGTAGTTTTCCGCTCCCGGCGCCCGCGCGTCGGCCCTACCCGCGCTTTTCCGTCGCGGGCGGTTTTCACGGGGTAGATGCGACTCTTGCATGGGAAGAGAGCGTGAGCCGCGAAGATTCCGGAGTCATCGACCTGTTCGCGATGCACAAGAAGGCGACGGAGTCGGCCGCGCAGTCGGTCGCGCCGCCGGACATCTTCAGCGCGCCGCCGCCCGCGTTCTCGACGGACCTCGCGGGCGATCGCCTCAGCGACGTCGACGTCGGTGACGCCGAGAACCCGTTCGCGCAGAAGCCGCGCAAGAACCTCTACATCGCGGGCGGGATCGCCGGCGGCCTGCTCTTCGTCGGCATCCTGATCGCGAGCTTCACGGGCGGGAGCGCCGAGCCTGCGAAGGCGAGCGCGTCGGGACGCAGCGAGCCTGTGACGGTCGCGGCGCCGCCTGCGACTCCGCCTCCGCCCGCACCCGTCGTGATCGCGCCGGCCGTTCCGGCGGAGATCGCGAGCGCGAAGGTGCCTCCGCCTCCGACCACGGGCTCGTCGATCCTGTCGAAGCCGCCGGTCAAGGGCGGCGCCGTACGCGCGGCGGCCCCGGCGAAGCCGCGCGTGAACACGACCGCAGGTGGCGTGAAGCTCACGAAGGTCCAGAGCGCCGGCGTTCCCTGA
>JAQBQJ010000108.1 GCA_028287065.1 Labilithrix sp.
CCACCCAGCGCGAAGCCGCGCTTTCCCGTGGGCACGCTGAACAACTCGCCCATCGAGGTGAAGGCTCCGACCGACACGTACGAGCCGGGCAAGCTCGAGGACTACCAGCACGTGAGCCGCGACACGAAGGTCGTCGAGGTGGGCTGCGAATCGTGCGGCGAGGACTGCGCGAAGGGAAATGGTTGCTGAAGCGATGGCGATCCATCCCCACCTCGAAGGCGTCGAGCTCGACATCGCGTACCGCGCGAGCGCCGAGCCGCAGCTCGTCGACATCGGCGTGTAGCTGGGCGGACCGGCGGAGGTGCCTCTCGCCCCGTGGGCGATCGGATCGCTCGTCGAGTGCGTCAACCGGGGGCTCGCGGGCGGCGCGGAGCTCGCGCCCGAGACAGGCCGCGCGAAGCTCGAGTCGGGACCGACGGGCAAGGGAGAGCCCAGGCCGGACGAGCTCGGACCGAGCTACGCGTTTCGCCTCGCGGTCGCCGGTGTCTCGCCGCGCTTCCTCCGCACGATCGTCGAGCACCTCGCCGCGTCCGGAGCGCCGCACCCCGTGCGGGCGATCTCGATCGTCGGAACGCTACCGCCCGACGGAGGACCGCTCTCCGTTCGCGAGGGCGACCTCGCACGCTGGCTCGACAACGCCGACGCCTACCCCGGAGCGTGGGGCACGCCAGGCTTCCCCGTCGCCACGAAGGCGATCCCGCGCGGCGCGACGGTCAAGGTGACGCTCGCATCCGCGCGCGTCGACGACGTGGCGGCCGAGCTCGAGGAGACGTTCTCCACGTGGCAGGACGCCGTCCTCACCTACCCCGACGCGAAGCTCCGCGGACGCGGCGTCATGGATCCACACGGCTCGTTCGCGCGGACGCAGACCGATTTCTACGCGAAGGTCGGGCTCTTCGATCACGCGCGCGGGCCGACGCGACGCGCGCTCGTGAACGCGCTCGCCGGGTTCCATGCGCGTGTCGCGCGCATCGCCTCGGTCGAGATCGCGATGCCCTGAATGAGCACGCGTCTCGTACAGGGTGATGTCGTCGGAGGCGACTTCGAGATCGTTCGTCTGCTCGGCGAGGGCGGAATGGGCTCGGTCTACGAGGTGCGCCAGCGCAGCACGGGCGCGCCGCGCGCGCTGAAGACGATGCTCCCCGAGCTCGCGCGCGACGAGGGCTTCCGGAACCGGTTCGCGCAGGAAGCGCAGATCATCACCAAGGTGGACAGCGAGCACGTCGTGCAGGTGCTGTCCGCCGGTATCGACACCAACCACGGCGTGCCGTGGATCGCGATGGAGATGCTGAAGGGCGAAGATCTCGCGACGCGGCTCGAGCGAACCGCGCCGCTCGAGTACGACACGACCCGTGAGATCTTCGCGCAGATCGGACACGCTTTCATCGCGGCGCACGCCGCGGGCATCGTTCATCGCGACCTGAAGCCCGAGAACGTCTTCGTCTGCGAGGCGCGAACGTCCACGCGCTCGGTCACGGTCAAGGTCCTCGACTTCGGCATCGCGAAGGTCCTGACGGGCTCGATCGCGACTACGACGAAGGCCATGGGCTCGCCGCTCTGGATGGCGCCCGAGCAGACGATCCAGGACGGTGGCATCGCACCCGCGACGGACGTATGGGCCATCGGCCTGGTCGCGTTCTATGCGCTCACGGGCAAGTTCTACTGGCACGCGGCGAACGGCATCGGCGGCACGCCGATCACCCTCATGCGAGAGATCACGCTCGACCCGTTCGAGCCGGCGTCCCTGAGGTCGAAGCGGTTCGGGGGCGCAACGCTTCCGCCAGATTTCGACGCATGGTTCGCGCGGTGCATCGACCGCGAGCCTGCCAATCGCTTCAAGGACGCCGGCGAGGCCATGCCTGCGCTGCTGGCGCTGCTCGCCTCCGCCCCGAAGCGAGAGGATCGCGCGAGCGAGCTCGCGGTCACGGATACCGCCGTATTGAACGCAAAGCCCGAAGCAACTGGTCCAGGTGGGACGCTGCTCATCACGCCCCCGGAGACGCCGCTCGTCGCTGGTAACGCCACCGACATGGGGTTCGCGAACACGAACGCGAGCTCGCGTGTAGACACTGCTACCGCTCCGGTGCCCGGAGTTGGCTCGCGCGGTCTCGTTGCACTCGGCGCGATCGCGGTGACATTGGCTGCGGTTTTTGCCGGAGGCTTCGTCGTCTACTCGAGGACGAAGCCCACGTCGTCGTTCCCACCGTCGAGCAGCACGATGCCGAGCGCGTCCGCGGCGCCCGCGCCCGATGCGTCTCGCCTCGACCAAGGAGACGTCGCCAGGGCGCGCAGCGCGAAGATGATCACAATCCCGGGCGAGACCTTCACGATCGGCAGCGCAAAGGGCCCCGCGGACGAGAGCCGGCTTCAGGTCTCCGTCGCCGCTTTCGAGATCGACGTGTCCGAGGTCTCGACGTCCGCATACCTCACATGCTTCGAAGCGGGCGCGTGCAAACCGACCGCAACGCTACCCGGATGCAACGCGAGCGACCCGACCAAACGCGATCATCCCATCAACTGCGTGGGCTACGTCGATGCGAAGGCGTACTGCGAGTGGGTCGACAAGCGCCTGCCATCAGAAACGGAATGGGAGCTCGCGGCCCGCGGCAAGAAAGGCCGGCGCTATCCGTGGGGCTCGGAGCCTCCCGCGGCGCAGCTCTGCTGGAAGCGCGCTCCGAGCGACAGAGCGCCGCTCGGTACGTGCGCCCTTGGTGGCTTCCCCGCGGGCAACACGCCCGAGGGGCTCGAGGACATGGCCGGGAACGTCTGGGAGTGGACCACGAGCCGGTACTGTCCATATGCACATCCGAATTGTACGGACGAGCGGCGCGTCGCACGGGGCGGGAGCTGGGCGAGCGGGAGTCCTGATCTCGTGGCGCCGACCGTGAGGAACGAGGCGTTCGAGACGGATCGCGCAGCGTCGATGGGGTTTCGCTGCGCGCGGGCACGTTAGGCATGTTGACGAGCGGCCACGGGCCCTTCCACACCTGGGCGTTAGGAGGGGAGGGTCACAGATCGGTCTTCACGTCCTGCGAAGGGACGCGAAGGTCGAGCAGGGTGCCGACCTTGATCTCGTCGGGCGAGCCGACGTGCGCCTGCGCGAGGACCTGGTCGACGGTCAGCCCGACGGTGGCGGCGATCTGGCGAACCGAGTCCCCGGCGACCAC
>JAQBQJ010000005.1 GCA_028287065.1 Labilithrix sp.
GCCGCGAAGGTGGAGCAGCTGGTGCAGTTCCTGTTGTCGATCGACGGCGACGCGGCGGTGACGAGTGTGCCGGGGGCGGGGAGTGGGGGAGGGGATTTCTGCAGCGCGCAGTGAGGTGACTGGATCGGGAGAGGGGTCCTCGTCGGGAGACGGGGGCCTCTTCCCGAATCTAAAAGAGAACAGGGAACAGGAACAGGAACAGGAATTCGAATTTCGAGACACGAAGGCGCGGCGGGAATTCACATCCGGATCCCTGTTCCTGTTCCTGTTCCCTATTCTCTTTTGATTCGGGAAGAGGCCCCCGTCTCCCGACGAGGACCCCTCTCCCGATCCAGTCACCTCACTGCGCGCTGCAAAAGTCGCCTCCCCCACTCCCCGCCCCCGGCACACTCGTCACCGGCGCGTCGCCGTCGATCGACAACAAGAACTGCACCAGCTGCTCCACCTTCGCGGCTCGCTCCGCCGGGTCGCTCTCCTTCAGGAAGTTCGGGGCCAGTGCGCCGTAGTGCTCCTTGAAGGTCGACGCGAACAGGCTCTCGAGCGTCGCGGCATTGCCCGCGTGGAGATACGGAGCGCCGACCTGCACGCCCATCAGTGACGGTGGGTTGTAGCCGTTGCCGTTGACCTGGTCGCCCTGCGCGGGCGTCGTCATGTCCTGGCGCTTCTCGACGACCTGACCCATCAGCGCGTCCGCCTTCCCGTGCGTGCCGACCGGACGGAGGATGCACTGGATCTGATCGAACGCCGCAGGGTTGCCGTTGCCGAAGCGCATGAAGCGCTGGTCTGTCGCGGGGACGAGCGCCGCCGGGAAGCCCGCCGGAGGAGACCACGCCTTCGCGTTCAGCGCGTTCGTTCCGTCGAGCGTCGGCGTGTAGAAGCGCGTCGAGATCGTCCACTTGTCGCCGCCGTGACAGCCGTTGCAGCTGCCGTCGCTGACGAAGAGCGTCTTGCCGGCCGCGACCTTCGTGCCGTCGAGGTTCGACGGACGGCGCGGCGCGCGGATGCTCTGCACGTACGCCTTGATGTTCTTCCAGTCGTCGAGCACGGGCGCCGGATCGAGCGCGAGCGGGTTCGCGGGATCGGCGAGGCCCTCCGATGAGCCGGAGAGGCCCGCATGCGCCGCATTCGTGATGCGATGCGCGACGTCCGGCGGCGGCCCCTTCTGCGAGACGATGGCGCCGACGCCGCCGGAGATGCCGCGCGTGTTGCCTTCGAAGTCGGCGACCTCGTCGAAGATCGCCGTCCAGTTGAAGATGCGCTGGTCGTTCTTGTCCTTCTTCGAGAAGCTGCCGTCGAGGCTCACGGACTGACGCGGTCCGCGCGCGAAGAACCAGGTCACGTTGTCGGAGAGGCCGTCCATGTGACACGACTGGCAGCCGTTCCAGCCCTGGCCCTTCAGCGACCAGCGACCCGTCGCCGTATCGAAGAAGCGCTTGCCCTTGCGGATGCTGTCCTCGAGCGAGCCCGGCGTCGGCATCGCGGACGAGGCCTCGACGACCGGCGCCGTCGCGCCGCCCGCGACGGCCTGCGTGTTGAAGTCGAGCACGGTGACGTTGCGCGTGACGTCGTTCGCGACGAACGCGAAGCGCTTGTGCTTGTCGCTGTAGGGAGTGGCGATGCCGATCGGGTTCTGCCCGCTCTTCTCCGCGGCGATGCCCGCGGGGTTGAGGTTGATGAACGCGTTGCTCGGCGCCCCGACCTCGGCGATGGCGCTCGCCTGCGAGAAGTCGTACTGCACGCGGAAGACCGAGTCGGCGGCGTTCGCGGCGATGTACGCGACGCCTCCGCCCTTCACGAAGCCGATGTCCGCGGGGACGGCGGCGTAGCGGCGCGTGCCGTCGTCGGCAGCCTTGCGCTTCGTGTATTCTGCATCGAACTTGGCATGGAGGCTCGCGGTCGCCGACGTGATCTCCTTGTCGGTGCCGAGGTCGATGACGCTGACGGCGCCGTGCGTCGTCGTCTTCACGTTCGAAACGTCGGGCGTCGGCGTCGTGGTAACGACGCCGATCGGGCCCCTCGGTGACGCGCAGATGCTCGAGACGTAGGCGTACCTGTCCTGGATCGTGATCGACTGGAGCTGGTTCGGATAGCAGCCCGCGGCGCCGCCGAGGTTGTCCTTGAAGCCCATGTCGGCGAGCGGCGCGAGGCGGATGGTCGACACCGACTTGTCCGCGAGCTTCACCTTGTAGACGAGCGCGTTCTTCGCGACGTCGGCGTTGGCGCCGTTGTCGGCCTCGGCCTCCGCGCGCTGCGCGTAGTACTCGGTCACGTAGATCGACTCGTCGTCCTCGCTGTCGTTGCCGTTGTTGGTGATCGCGACGGAACGCGGGTGCGCGAGCGCGGGACGCGCCTTCACGTCGCCGACGAGCTTCGAATCCACGAGCGCGGCGTTGAGGTCGATCGTCGACTTCGCTTCCATGGTCTTCGTGTCGACGCCGGTGAGCGTGCCGTCGACCCAGTTCGCGACCCACGCGCGCGAGCCGCCGGGCGTGAGCGCGAGGCCCGTCGGCTCGGAGCCGACGGCGACGGAGCCGGCGACGACCGGCATGGTCTCGAGGCCGGTGACCTTCACGAGCTTCTGATCCTTGCGAACGACGACGTAGGCGGTGTCGCCGTCGGGCGAGAGCGCGACCTGCCAGGGCTCTGCGCCGACGGGCACCTCGTACGACTTCGTGAGCGTCGCGGGGCTGCCATCCTCGGGGAAGGAGGTCTTGAAGACGGTGATCGATCCGGAGTCGCGGTTCACGGCGACGACGATCGAGTCGTCGGAGGAGATCGCGATGCCCGAGCCTCGGCTCGGTCCCGGCGAAATCGCGAGCGGTCCGTCCGGACCGGCTTCGGCGCCTGCGTCGGTTGGCTCGCCGGGCAACGGCTTCGCGCCGTCCCCGGCGGCGTCGTCCGCGCCTCCGCAGCCCGTCAGCTTCAGGAGCATGATCGCGGTGGCGGCGACGGCGGCAGCAGTGGGCAGGCCAGCTCGGTGGAATCGCATGCGGTGTGTCCTCCTCGGGAAAAAGGGCAAAAAGGTACGAGCCGGCACCAAGCGATCTGGCGCGCCCATCGCGGTCGCGGGCGTGCTCGCTTTCGCCGTCCCCTCTGGAGAAGGACTATGGGACCGCCCCTCGAGCTCCGGAACTAAGCGTTCGCGATGGAGGCCATAGCGCGCGGCTATGGGGCACTTTCGCGTGGTCTTTCCGTAACCTAGGATGTGCGCATGCGGCTCGCGGGCTCGGCGGCGATCATCCTGGGCCTGCCGCTGGTGCTGCTGGTCGGCGCGCTCGCGACGGGCCACCTCGCGCTGTGGGCGGTGTTCGTCGTCGTCGAGCTGGTCCTGTTCAAGGTGCAGGGCGGGCTCGTGCGCGGCATCGGCTCGCTCTACGACAATCGTCGTGGTCTTTACCATCTCGAGAAGGGCGATGCGGCATCGGCGGTACGCGCGTTCGAACGTGCGCACTGGTTCGGGCGCGGCGGAGCGGCGTACGTGAACAACCTCGCGCTCGCGCACGTGTACACGGGAGACGTGGGCCGCGCGCGCGAGCTGCTGGAGCCGGCGGTCGCGGACAAGAGCGTCGATCGAGGGACGCGCGCGGTGTTGATGTCGACCTGGGCGATGGTGACGGCGCTGCTCGGCGAGCTCGAGACGGCGCGCGCAGCGGATAGCGAGGCCGTCGAGCAGAGCTTCTCGGTGGCGGCGTGGATCATCGCCGCGCGCGAGCGGCGATGGCCGTTCACGCGTCCCGCGGAAATGAAGGGCGCATGGACGCGTCACCTCTTCGACGTGCTCGAGGCGTTCGTGGCAGCGCAGGGCTATCGCGATCGCGCGCTGACGAAGCCGTTGCCGATCGGCCTCGCACGCGCGCTCGCGTACCGTTGGCCGGAGATGAAGGCGTTCCTGGGGAGCTGAGCGAGAGCCATCCAGTATGAATCCCTACGACGAGCGAGACGGCGACGCGCAGCTGCCGTTCCGGCCGAAGCGGGATAACGTGAGCGTCGCGTGATGGACCTGAAAGACCTCCGCTACTTTGCAGCGATCGCCGAGTCCGGATCGATGACGGCGGCGGCGAAGAACCTGCACGTGAGCCAGCCGACGTTGACCGTCGCGATGCAGAGCCTCGAGGAGCAGCTGAAGACCCAGCTGTTCGTGCGCGAGCGGAGCGGCGTGCGTCTGACTGCAACGGGCGACGAGCTCTTGAAGCATGCGAACGAGGTCTTCCGCCTGCTCGAGCATGCCGAGCAGCGCGTGAAGAACCTCGAGAGCGAGGACGTCGGCACGTTCGTGATCGGCTCGAACGAGTCGCTCGGCGCGTACTTCCTCCCGGACTTCATGTCGCGGTTCCTTCGCGATCATCCGAGCATCGAGCTGTTGCTCCACAACGAGTCGAGCGCGGCGGTGCGCGACAGCGTCATCGAGCGAAGGACGCACTTCGGGCTCGTGGTGAACCCTCATCCGCATCCGGATCTGGTGATCGTGGAGCTGTTCCACGACGCGATGGACGTGATGGTCGCGGAGGACGCGCCGCCGCCGTCCCGTCCGCTGTCGACGTTGCTCGCGATGCGTGAAGCGTCCGCGGGCGACGACGACGCGCCGCCGATGACGGAGCGCGTGTCGTGGGTGGACAGCGGCGATCCGGCGTTCATGGCGGCGAAGCATCGCTTGATCGCGGGGCCGTTGATCTACGCGGGACGCGTGACGCAGTGCCAGGAGCTGTGCGATCAGCTCGCGGGCGCGGGCCTGTTGTCGATGCGAAAGCTGGTGTGCGGCGACCTCGAGCTCGTGAAGAGCCTGGCGCTGGCGGGCATCGGCCCGGCGCTGATCCCGCGGCGGGTGGCTGCGTATGGCCATGACGGCAAGCTGGTGCGGCTGCATCCGTCGCTGCCGTTCATCCCGGACACGATCTGCCTCTTGTATCGGGCGGACATGCATCGGACGAAGGCGGCGATGCGGGTGAAGGACGAGCTGGTCGCGTACGGGAAGCGCCTGGATGGGAGCTGACCGCTCTCGCCCGTGATCCGTGGCCGTGATCCGTGATCCGTGATCCGTGATCCGATCTCTCGTGGATCCCGAGAGAACAGGGAACGGAAATGGAAATGGAAATGCCGGAGGGCCTCCGGCATTTCCATTTCCATTTCCATTTCCATCACCTGTTCTCTCGCTCTCCCCAGCACACCTCCGCCCACAGGTTCCACCCCGATCCAACCCCCGCAGGAACGACCATTGCTCCACGCCTCCGCGTGCGAATTCCGACATTGCAACTTCGCGGGAACCTCACGCTGCGCGCGGAAGCTCTCCTCGTACTTGGGGCTGCTTGTCTCGGCCTGGGCGCATGTGGCGCGCCGAAGGAGGGCCCCGAGGAGCACGCTCGCGTGGGCCGCGCGATCCAGCCCATCGTCCACGGGACCGCCTCCGGGACGGACCAGGACTCCGTCGTCGCGCTGGCACGATTCGAGAACGGCACCCGCGTCGGGCTCTGCACCGCGACCCTCGTCGCCGCCAACCTCGCGCTCACCGCACGTCACTGCGTGACCGCATCCGACGCCGCCGCCGCATGCGGCGCCGACGGGTCGCCCGTCGTCGGCGCGATGTTCCACGGCGATCGCGCCGCGAACACGCTCGCCGTCTACGCGACGAAGAACGGCGCCGCGCCCGATACGACCGTCGAGGCCGGCGCCACCGCTCATGGCAAAGCGCTCGTCGTCGACGATGCCACCACCCTGTGCAACCACGACCTCGCGTTCGTCATCCTCGACAAATCGCTCACCGCGCCCATCGCGCCCGTACGCATCGCCGCACCCGCGATGACCGACGTGCTCACCGCCGTCGGCTTCGGCATCACCGAGGTCGGCTCCTTGCCGACCCTGCGCATGCAGCGCGGCGGTCTCGCGCTCGTCGGCGCCGGGCCCATGGCCTATCCCGACGACGCGCGATACGGCATCGGCAACGCGGAGTTCCTCGTCGGCGAGTCCGCGTGCTCCGGCGACAGCGGAAGCCCCGCACTTGCCGCATCCGGCGCGGTCGTCGGCGTCGCGTCTCGCGCAGGAAACGGACAGCCTCGCGATCCCGCGAACGCCGCGAGCAACTGCCTCGGCGCGACCGCGCACGCCGTCTACGCGCAGCTCGGCGCGAACCCCGCCCTCGCCCTGCGCGCCTTCGAGGAAGCCGGCGCGACGCCGTGGCTCGAAGGTCAGCCCGATCCGCGCTCCGTCGAGCCCGCGGGTTCCTCGAGCGGCGTGACCGCAGGCCGCGCCGGCGGAGCGGCCGGGAGCAGCGGCGGCGCAAGGGCCCCCGCGCCCGCCGCTCCCGCCGGCGACGACGCCCTCGCTCCGACCGGAGATCGCGGAGGCGACCCCAGCGCAGCGAGCGGATGCTCCGCCGCCGGCGAGCCCACCCACGGCGCCGTCGAGGACGCCCTCGGCATCGCCTTCCTCATCCTGCTCGTGCTCAAGTTCCGCAGCGCGCATCGCCGTCGCGAGTACGGCGCGTCGAACCCCGCGACCACCGCGCCGGACTCGAAGGGCCGCATCCCCTACGTCGACCTCGGCATGCGCGAGTCGTTCGCGTCCCTGCCCGACGACCGCTGAACCGCTCCGCCGCGCCTGCACCTCGAGCTTCGCGCCGGCGACGAACGGCGCGCCGGGCGTCCCCCGCTCGCTACACGAGCAGCGCCTTCACCGGCACGCCGCCGTCGGTCAGCGCGATCGGCCGTCCCGCGGGAGACTGCACCATGTCCGCCGGATCGAGGCCGAGCGTCGTCGCGATCGTCGCGAGCAGGTTCGGCACCGTCACCGCGTCCTTCACGACCTTCGCGCCCTGCGCGTCGGTCTCGCCGTGTACGACGCCGCCGCGGATCCCCGCGCCGGCGAGCACCGCGCTCCATGCGTTCGGGAAGTGATCGCGTCCGTCGTTGCCGTTGATGTTCGGCGTGCGGCCGAAGTCGCCCATCCACACGACGAGCGTGCTGTCGGCGAGGCCGCGGCGCTGCAGATCCTCGAGCAGCCCGCTCATCGCAGGATCCAGGATCCCCATGAGCCGCTTCGTGCGACCGAACACGTCCTGGTGCGTGTCCCAGCCGTCGAGGGTCACCTCGACGAAGCGCACGCCCGAAGCGACGAGGCGCGCGGCAGTGAGACAACCGCGTCCGAACGGCGTGTCGCCGTAGGCGGCGCGCACCGCCTCCGGTTCCTCGGACGCGTCGAACGCCTTCAGCGAGGTCGCGTGCATCAGGCGATCGGCCTTGCCGTAGAGCTGCCTCCGCCCGTCGACCTTCGCGTCGCCGGTCTGCGCGGCGAAGCTCGACTCGATGCCGTCGAGCAGGCTCTTACGTGCCTCGAAGCGCGCGTCGTCGACGCCCGGTCCGTAGCCCACGTTCTGCGGGAGCTGCCCCGGCGTCTGCACGACGAACGGTCCGTACTGCACGCCGAAGAAGCCCGCGCCGATGCTCGGGCCGCCGAGGCTCACGCTGCCGGGAAGACCGGTGCTCGGCTCGCCGAAGCGCTTCGCGACCCACGCCGCGAGCGAGGGATGCGCGACGGTTGGATTGGGCGAATAACCGGTGCGGAGCAGGTACTGCGCGCGCTGATGATTGCCTTCCTTGCTCGTCATGCCACGCACGATCGCGAGCTTGTCCGCGAGCCGCGCGAGCCGAGGCATGTGCTCGCTGATCATGACGCCGGGCACGCTCGTCTTGATCGCCTTCGCCGGCCCAGCGACCTTGCCGGTCTTGGGATCCCATGTGTCGATGTGGCTCGGCCCGCCGTTCATGTAGAGAAGGATGACGCTCTTGGCTCTCCCCGTGCCCGTGCCCGTGCCCGTGCCCGGCGCATCCGCGAGCGCGCTCCTCTCCAGCCACCTCGACACGACGAGCCCGAGCCCCGACGTCACTCCCGCACGCAGCAAGTCTCTTCGAGTGAGCATGATCGAACCTTCTCAATGATTGAAGACGAACTCGCTCGAGTTCAGGAGAGCCCACACCACGTCCTCGTAGGCGGCGCGTCGTGCGTCGACCTGCGGGCCCTTGTTGCCGAGACGACCGAGCGGACCCACGCCGGCGCCGCCGCGCTTCGGCGGCGGGATGGTGGCGCGGGGCGTCTTCCCTGCGATCTGCACGTAATTGACCCACGTCGTCCGCTCGGCGTCGGTGGGCTTGCGCGAGAGGATGCGGAGCACGAGCGCGTCGATCTTGCCGGCGTCGTCGCCGGGCTTCGCGAGGACGTCGTCGAGCGCGGAGCCCGGGACGGCGCGCGAGCCCTGTCCGACGAGCTGCCCGTTCAACAGCGAGAGCGCCTGGGTGACGGTGCCGGAGTAGTCGGGCACGTCGTCGGTCTCGTCGACGTCGAAGAGGAACGCGTACTGCCGCACGAGCTGCATGCGGAGCGCGTCCATGTTCTGGATGCCGGCCTTCTTCGCGGCGCTCTCGAGATCGGTCGCGCGCATGAGCGCGTTCAAGAGCTCCTCGGGGCCGAGCGGCACGAGGTGGAAGCGCGTCCAGTACTTGTTCTCGGGATCGGGCTTCGCGTTCGCGCTCGCCGCCACCTGATAAGCCTCGGTCGCGCACAGCGTTCGGACGAGATGCTGCACGTCGTAGTCGTGCGCGACGAAGTCGGCCGCGATCCTGTCGAGCAGCTGCGGCATGACGGGCGTGTTCACCTCGCGCATGTCGTCGACCGGATCGTAGAAGCCGCGACCGAGGAAATGCCCCCACATGCGATTCACGAACGCCCTCGCGAACCACGGGTTCTCGCGCGCCGTCATCCATGCGGCGAGCGCCTTCCGCGTGCCGTCGCCCTTCTCGAGATCGGTGCCGTCGAGCGCGGTCGCCTTCGATTGCGCGATCGGCGCGACGTCGGCGTTCTTCGCGAAGCGCGGTCCGACCTTGCCGAGATCGCTGACGTCGACGCGGCGGATGTTGCCCATCGGCTTGCCGCGATCGATGGGATCGATCCTGTGATGCAGGAACGCGGAGGCGAATCGCTGAAAATCGGTCTGCTTCCACTTCTCGGTCTTGTGATCGTGGCATTGCGCGCACTGGATCTGCACGCCGAGGAAGATGCGCGACGCATTGCCCGCGAGGTCCTGCGGCGCGCCCTCGAAGCGGAGCGTCCAGTTGACCGCGCCGTTGATCTTGTCGAGGTCGGCGGCGTCCTCGTCGCCCTTCTTCGGGACGTCGGACCCGAGCGGAACGGCCATGGCGAGGCCCTGCGGGACCTTCACCCTCGCACCGCCGATGCTGTTCTGGCCGGTCGCCGACACGAGGTCGCGCACGACGCGATCCCACGGGGCGTTCGCCTCGAACCGCGCGCGCAGCCAGTAGCGGAAGGCCATGCGATCGACGACGGGGCCCTTCGTCTCGCGGCCCATGAGCACGTCGTCCCAGTAGTTCATCCAGTGCTCGGCGTAGTCCGGCGACGCGAGCAGCGTGTCGACGACCTTCTTCCGCTTGTCGGCGTCGGTGCTCGCGACGAAGGCCGCGGTCGTATCGGCGGACGGGATCGTGCCCACCACGTCGACGTAGACGCGCCTCAAGAACGTCGCGTCGTCGGTGCGCGGCGCCGGCGTGAGGCCTTCGTGCTTCCATGCCTCGCGGAGCGCGGCGTCGATCGCGTCGCTGCCGAACGACGCGGCCTGCCTCGTCGCGGCGCGCGGCGAGGCAGGCGCGGGAGCCCTGGGCGGGCCGACGGCGGGACCGTGCCCGCACGCCGCCAGGGCGATGGCGCTCGAAATGGCGCCGACAAGGAAGGTGCGGGAGCGCAACATGGGAGAATGTTAGCCCTTGGACAATCGAGCCCAGCGGTTCCTTCACGAGTCGGAGTGTGAAGTTGCGTAAAGACGCGGCCCCGCGCGGATTCGGCGGCGTTCGTACGGCGATCCGCTTCGTCTTCCGGCGCGTGGTCGGGATCTACTTCCGTGACGTCGAGATCGCGGGGGACATTCCCCACGAAGGCACCGGCGGTCGCATCTTCGCGGCGAACCACGTGAATGCGCTGGTCGATCCGATCCTCGTGCTCACGCAAGCCCCGTGCCCCATCTCACCGGTCGCGAAGAGCACGCTCTGGAAGATCCCGGGGCTCACGTGGCTGCTCGACGCCGCCGATGCCGTGCCCATCGTGCGCAGGCGCGACGACCCGACGAAGACCGCGAAGGACAACGATGCGATCTTCGAGCGCGTCGCGTCGCATCTCGCGGACGCCGGCAACATCCTCATCTTCCCCGAGGGCACGAGCCACAACGAGCCCCACCTGCTCGCGCTGCGCTCCGGCGCAGGGCGGATGCTGGCTCGCGCGCGCGAGCGCGCCGAGGGCCTCACCTTCCAGGCCGTCGCGCTCGAGTTCGACGCGCGCGAGGTCTTCCGCTCGCGCACGCTCGTCCTCTTCGGTCCGGTGCGGAGCGTCGGCGAGGTCGCGGCGGAGCATCCCGACGTCGATCTCGCGCAGGCGATCACGTCGATCATCCGCGAGGATCTCTCCGAGCTGCTCGTCGAGGGCGCGACGTGGGACGAGCGCATCCTCGTCGTGCGCGCCGCGGAGATGTTCGCGCACGGCGATCCGTCGGTCGCGCAGCTCGCAGCGATTGCATCGCGCACCTCGCTCACGCAGCTCAACGAGCTCGGACGGCGCATCGAAGAGGCACGACGGCTGCTCCACGCGAGCGCGCCGGACGTGGTCGCCTCGCTCGAGGCGCGCGTGGGCTCGTACTTCGCGGCGCTCGAGGATGCAGGAGCGACCGACGAGCTCGTCGTCCGCTTCGCGCGTCGCATGCTGGCGGCGGCTGCAGGTGAGGACGTCGGCGTCGAGCCGGCCGTCGAGCCCGAACGGATCGCGTGGGGTGCGCTGCGCGTCCTCACGCTGCCGCTCGCGGCGGTCGGGATGGCGCTCTACTGGCTGCCGTACCAGATGCCGCGCGAGGTCACGCGGAGGCTGCGCGGCGATCCCGACGTGACGTCGACGTACAAGCTCGGCGTCGGTCTGCTCGTGCATCCGCTCTGGGCGCTCGTCTTGATCGGGCTCGCGTTCGCGAAGCTCGACACGTCGGTCGCGTTCGTCACCGCGGGCGTCGTCGTGACGGCGCCGTTCGCGGCGTTGCCATGGCTCGATCGCTGGGATCGGCTCGCGGCGCGGCTGCGGCTCGTCGCGCCGCGCGAGGATCGACGAGAGCGGCTCGTCGCGCTCGCCGCCGAGCGCGCGGCGCTGATGAAGGACCTCGAAACCGCGAGAATCCAGGCGTTTGGGGCCTGAGTGCATCCGCCCGACGCGCTCGCGCGTAGTAGTAGCGTGCACCGGATGAGGCTCGATGATCGTTCGCGTCGTTCGCGTGGTTCGGTCACGGCGGTGATCGCGTTCGCGTCGCTCCTCCTGCTCGGGTGTCCGAAGTCGAGCCAGTCTGGGACTGGCGCCGGCGCGGCCGATGCGAGCGCCGCGGACGGAGCCCGGACCGACGCTCCTCTTGCGCTGGCCACCTCGGACGCCGGCGCGGATGCGGCCGCGGGCGGCGGCGGCGGCGAGGACGTCGAGCCCGTGTATCCGATCGAGACGAACGCGCCCGCGGTGCCTCTCGCCGAGAAGCTGTGCAACGCGCTCACCGCGGTGCCCGAGAAGAAGCGCGCGGCATGCTGCAAGACGTCGCCGTCGATCGTGCTCGTCGAGCCGTGCACGCGGCAGCTCAGCGCCGCGATCCGCCACAACGCGCTCTCGCTCGACGAGAAGGACGTCGACGCGTGCATCGCCGCGTTCGACAAGGCGCTCGACGGATGCGACTGGGTCGGTCCGTTCCGCGCGGGCCCGCCGCCGGCGTGTCAGGGGATCTTCAAGGGCAAGCTCGCGGCCGGACAGAAGTGCCGCTCGTCGCTCGAGTGCGCCGGCGAGCTGCGCTGCAAGGACCTCGGGCCCACGTCCGCAGGCAAGTGCGGACCGGCCGGCACCGGCGTGGAGACCTCGTGCGGAGGCACGGTCGATTCGCTCGCCGAGTACACGAAGCAGAACGACGTCGACAGGCGTCATCCCGAGTGCAAGGACCGCTGCATCAAGCACAAGTGCCAGGCTGGAATCGCCGAGGGCGGCGCCTGTCTGATTTCCAGCGACTGTCAGGATGGCACGCAGTGCCTCGACGTCGCGGGGGCGGCCCCGACGAAGAACGGTCAGCTCCCGAAGAAGTGCGTCGCGAAGGCGCCGTCGAAGGAGGGCGAGCCCTGTCCCGGCGGCGTCTGCGAAGGCACGCTCCAGTGCATCCGCGGGAAATGCGCGGCGCGGAAGGCCGGCGGCGAGGCGTGCACCGACGACTTCGAGTGCCGCGGCGGGTGCGTCAAGGACGGCGGCACGAAGGGCACGTGCGGGATGCGCTGCGATATCCGCTGACGATTGCGCCGGTGATTCGGCGCGCGATCAGGTGCAGCGCGTGACGTTCGCGATCGTCTCGCAACGCGACAGCGGACCCGTCGTCGAGTCGAACGGATTGCGGGAGAGGATCGGATCGGCGCTCCTCCGACGCACGCTCGGCGCGCGCTGCGCGGCCGGCGGATTGACCGGAGCGGCCGGCGCGAGGAGCGGCGCGACCGACGGCTCCGCAGGGTTCGCGGTACCGGGTGCGGGCTGGAGCACGCTCTGGCCGATCAGGACGGCGGAAGCGCCGAGCCCGACCCAGAACGCCCTCCATGCTGTTCGGATCAACCGGTCCATCGTGCTCTCCCACAAGCGAAGCCCGTGCCAACGTCTCGTCCTTGCGGATCTCCCGACAATCATGGGGTTCGATCCATTCCCGTGGTGTCAGTCTGACGACCGCGTGTTCGGCGGAACGCGCTCTGCGCGTCAGGATGTCAACGCGGCGTGAAGGAAGGCTGGTGTGCGCCGCGCCGTATCACCGCTCGCCATGCATCCGGCCTCCACGGCTCCGAACGCAGCGCCCGTCTCCCCCTCGCCGCTGCCGCCGGCGCCGGAAGGCGGCGGCTCGCCGTTCTCCCTGTCGCCGGGTCGTGACGACACCGCGCTCTATCAGGATGCCCGGGCAGGGTTCTCGCACCTGCTCCCGGGTCGCCCGATGCTCGGGATGCCGACCTCGCGTCCCGGCGATGCGCCGGCCGACACGATCATTCATCTGCAGGATGCACCCATCACCCTCCGCTACAGCCTCGAGCCGCCGTCGTTCGCGGCGGCATCGGCGGCGGAGCTCGCGCGCGGGACCGGGCACCGGTTCGCGGCATGGCGTGCGCAGGCGCAGGTGGCGGTCGATTTCGCGAACGACTCGTGGCTCGCGGCGTGGGGCGTCGAGGCCGCAGCGGTCGCCGCCTACGATCTTCCGGAGAGCGCCGGCGCGGCGGCGAGCTCCGGTGCGGGCGGGGCGCGCGAAGATCTCTTCGTGCTCGTTCGCCAGGGCATGGTGATGGTCGTGTCGTGGACGTACCCGCGCGGATTCGTCGACGATCCCGCCTATGCGACGTTTGCTTCGGTGGGCGAAGCAACGATGGTCTGGGATCCGGCGCGCTGGGAGCAGCGAGGCCGCGTGTGGCCCGACAGCCCGTTCCTCGGTCCCGGTCTCTTCGGCGCGCCGAGGCCGAAGTACCAGGCGATCGGCCGAGAGCTCGCGGGCGCGGCGCTCCTTCCCGACGAGCGCACGCAGGTGCTCGCGATCCTGTGCGGCGTGGTCAGCGGCGCGGGCGCTCCGTGGGTCCCGCTCCTGCCCGAGGTGATCGACGGCACGAAGCGCGCGATCCTCGCGGCGGTACGCGCGTCGAGCATCCGCAAGTTCGTCGACGAGGCCTTCACCGAGGTCCGCACGGCGCACGATCTCCGCGGCCTGGCGATCATCCTGGGCCGCTCCCTGGACGCGCGCCGCGCCCCCTCCCCCCCGTCCTTAGTTCCGGAAACCCGTCCTTAGTTCCGGCGGCGGTCCTTAGTTCCGGAGGGTGGCGAAGTGGGGGCCGCCCGTGACGTACGTGCGGAGGCGAGGAGGCGCGCCGAGCTCCGGGCCGGCGCCGACGGCGCTCGCGGTCGCCGGTGTCGCGAGCATCCACGCTTGTTGCAGGCCGCGATCGAGCGTGGGCGGTGACGGGACGTCGCCCGCGCGGAAGCCGAGGCGCGGTGGACGCGGCGCGCTCGACGGCTGCGTGCCGTGCGCGACCGCAAGGGCCGCAGGTCCATGGAGAAGACGCTCGCCGATGTCCGTCGCGAACAGCTCGCGCGCGCGAACGTACGCATACGGCGTCGCGAACGCCGCGTACGGCACCGCGACGAGACGCGCTTCGCGAACGTCGATCTGGCCATGCCCGCGCGCACGCGACGGCGAAGGCCCCGGCGACACGCGCCACAGCTGCGAAGGAGGCGTCGGCCCCCAACCCACGACCGCCGACGGATCGTCGCCGCGCTCCGGCGCGCGCCAATCGACCCACGCGCCCGCATAGCGACGACCGGGGATCCACGCCCACCCGCGCTCGCCGGCAAAGGTCCAGCGCCCGTAGTGGAACGTGACCCAGCCCCACGGCAGATCGCTGACCCACACGTACTCGTCGATCGGCGCGCTCTCTCCGCTGTCGAACGCGCGATGCGTCCATCGACCGTGCGTCGCGTACGGGACGAATGCCTCGCCCACGCCGGCGCGCGCGGGCATCCACACGAGGCCGAGACGTACGTCCTCGGTCCACGAGCCATACGGCGCGAGCACGTCGTAGAAGAGACGCACCGCGCTCGGATCCGCGTCGTCGAACTCGGGAGGCGCGCGGCGCAGCGGCGGCGTCGTCGAGCAGCCGACGGTCTCGAGATCGAGCTCGCTGCTCCGCGCGACGTCGTGAGCCGTTCGCACCGGGGCCGCGCCGTCGGTCGGCTCGGCGCACGCACTGCCTGCGACGGCGAGACCGAGGACCACGGGAAGCATGCAAACGGGGTGTCGCATGAAGGAAAGAGGACGCCCGAGAGGGCGCGCTGTCAACGGCGCACGAGCGCCCGATGTTCCCGCTATGCTCGGTCGGGGAGGAAGCGACGTGCGACAGGTCCGTCATCGTGCGCTCTCGGCACGCGCGCTGTGTCTCGCCGTTCTCGCGACCGTGGCGATTGCCCACAGCGCGTGCTCGTCGCCGGCTCCGCCGCATGCGCCGTCC
>JAQBQJ010000012.1 GCA_028287065.1 Labilithrix sp.
GCGCACCGGCCGCGCGCGCCGCGCCTCCGGTCGAGAGGAAGACGACGCTCGCGAGCAGCGAGAGGAGCACGCCGAAGCTCGACGCTTTGCCTTCGACCGTGGCGAGGCCCGGCCCGTCCGGTGACCCGCGCAGCACGTCGACGAGCCCGCCCGCCATCGTCGCAGCCCACAACGGAATCGCGGCCGCGAGCGCGATCGGCAGCCCGAGCACGATCTGCTCGAGCGCGAGGACGAACCACGGCATCGCGCGCTCCGCGACGACGACCGGCACGAGCGCCGGGTAGATGGCCGCGGCGAGCGCGAGCCCGAAAACCCCGCGCGCCGGCGTGGGCAGCGCGCGCAGGCCGAACGCCGGGACGATCGTCACGACGGGCATCACCCGCGCCCACGCGAGACCGAGCGCGGCGAGATCGTCGATGGGCGCGAGCAAGGCGCGCATCTTGGCCCGTTCGCAGGCCGCGGCCAAGGGTCAGTCGAGATCGCGATCCGTGGCCATATCCGCACGGCGACGCGACTGTTGACGCCGGATGGGCCTCTGTCGCATACCGCGGTCATGGCCCTGGACCTCTCGATCGTCGGCAAGGAAAGCGCTCCGTCCACGTTCACGTACGCATGGAAGGACGTCGTCCTCTACGCCCTCGGCATCGGCGCGAAGAAGGACGAGCTGGATTTCCTCTACGAGGGCCGCGGGCCGAAGGTGATCCCGAGCTTCGCCGTCGTCCCGATGTTCGCGTCGATGTTCGACCTCGTCGCGCAGACCGGCGGCGATCTCGCGATGGTCGTGCACGGCGCGCAGCGCGTGAGGCTCCAGGCGGCGCTCGCACCGTCGGGCACGCTCGTGACCACCGCGAAGGTCCGCGGCATGTACGATTTCCGACGGCTCGCGGTCGTGCTCGTCGACACCGTCACGAAGGACACGGACGGCCGAGTGCTCTTCGACGCGACGTCGCAGATCATCTTCCGTGGCGAAGGCGGCTTCGGTGGTCAGACGGCGCCGCGCGAGGAGAAGGTCGCCGAGATCCCGAAGGGCGTCGCGCCCGACTTCCGCATCGAAGAGGCGACGACCCCGGAGCAAGCGCTCCTCTACCGCCTCTCCGGCGACCTGAATCCGCTCCACGCCGATCCGGAGTTCGCCGCGAAGGTCGGCTTCACACAGGGCCCGCTGCTCCACGGGCTCTGCACCTATGGCCACATGGTCCGCCACGTCGCGAAGGGCGCTTGCGGCGGCGATGCCACGAAGGTCACCGGCTTCGAAGCGAAGTTCAGCAAGCCGGTGTGGCCTGGTGACACGCTCGTCACCGAGGGCTGGAACGTCGCTCCCGGCAAGATCGCGCTTCAGGTCAGTGTAAAGGAGCGTAACGAGGCCGTCATCGCCGCAGCTTGGGCGACCGTCGCCGGCTGACGTACGATGGGCTGAGATGAGCCGCGCTCGCTTCGCCTTCGCGCTCGCGTGCGTGATGGCGCGACGGAGTGACGGCAGCGACTACGGCTGCTGCGCCTGCTTCTGCGGCCCGACGATGATCTCGACGCGACGGTTGTTCGCGCGACCCTCGGGCGACTTGTTGTCGGCGATGGGACGATCCGGACCGACGCCGACCGTCTTGATGCGGTCCGCGGCGACGCCGCGCGAGACGAGCTGAGCCTTCACGGACTCGGCGCGACGCTGCGACAGGTCCATGTTGTGCTGCAGCTGACCCTGCGAGTCGGTGTGGCCTTCGATCGTGATGTTCGCGTCGGGGTTGCCCTTGACGAGAGCGTCCGCCACTTGATCGAGCTTCGTCGTCGCGGTGGGGAGCAGCGTCGACTGATCCGTCGCGAAGAGCACCGACCCTGACAGCGTGATGACCATGCCGCGCGGCTCTTGCTTCACGTTCGCGAGCTTCTGCAGATCGGCCATCGCCTGCGCGGCCTTCTTCTCGGCCTCCTGGCGGGCGAGCGCTTCGCGCGCGAGCTGGTCCTGCGTCTTCTCGAGGTTCTGCTTCGTGTTCGCGAGATCGCTCTGCGCGGTACGGAGCGAGTCACCCTGGAAGCGCTGCGCCTCGGCCTCGCTCGCCTGCTTCGCCTTCAGTGCGAGCGTCACGCGCGCAGCCGAGTCGGCGAGCTGCGCCTTGCGGGCTGCGATGTACGCGATGTCGCGCGTCTCGGGCTCGTCGCCGTCGGCGCTGAACTTCGCTTCGGCCTTGTCGAGCGCCTGCTTCGCGACGTGCACCTCGGCGGGCGTCACCTGCGCGGCGGGGCCGTTCTGCGCGGTGTCGTAAGCGGAACGCGCCTCGATGAGCTCCTTCGGAGGCATCGTCGATCCGCATCCGACGAGGGTGGCGAGACCAGCAGCGGCGAGAGAAAGATGGATCGTTCGCATGGCGTTCACTTCCCGGCCTTCTGGTTTACGGTCGCTTCCTTCGCCTTCGATGCCGCGTCGTGCGCCATCTTCTCCTTCACGAGCACGACGGCGAGCTCCGCATCGGCGCTCGCACGCTGCAGCACGAGATCGGCGCGCTTGTTGTCGTCGTTCTTCATCAAGTTCTTCGCGGTGCCGATCTGCTCTTCGGCGAGCTTCACGTGCAGCGCTGCGCTCGGCTCGCGGTCTGCGCCGAGCTCGCGCGCGCTTCGCGTCGCGGCTTCTGCGCCGGCGAGACGATCGGTGGGCGGAGGCACGTGAGCGCCACACGCAGCGAGGAGGAAGACGGAGACGCCTAGGGGAGCGAGTAGGTTCCTGACGAGCATTCTCGTCGCGCACGCAAGGACGGTGCCCTCCGGTTCGCAGCGAAATCGACGCCGTGCGCGGGCGTGCCCGCGATCGTTGTCGCCTCGAATGTGACGAGAGTCGTCAGTTCGCGATGGCGTTGATGCACGCGCCGATCAGCGAGAGGCTGATGAAGATCCCCGCGATGGCGAGTCGCACCCAGAAGAACGTGCTCCATCCGCCGCCGAATCCCCAACCGCGATTCACCTGACGTCCGTAGTTGCCCTGGAAGCCTTGCACGGGCGCGCCCGGGTACTGGCCATACTGGCCGTACGGACCGGGCGCGGGACCGCCGTAGGGATTCGGCGGTTGTCCGTACGGGTTCGGTGCGGGACCGCCGTACGGGCCGGGCGCTCCGTAGCCTTGCGGTGCTCCGTACGGTTGCGGCGCTCCGTAGCCGGGCGGCGCGCCATACGGTTGAGGTGCGCCGTAGCCGGGCGCGGGCGGAGGAGCGCCGTACGGCTGAGGTGCTCCGTATCCCGGAGGCGCGTACCCCTGAGGAGCGCCGTAGCCTTGCGGTTGCTGCTGCGCATAGCCGAACGGAGTGCCGCAGAACCGGCACTGCGCGTCGTTCGGATTGATCGAGAGACCTCCGCACTTCGGACACGTGGGAGGCAAACCAGACGAGCCGTTCATCTGACGAAAAGGCTAGAGCACGCACGACGGTCCCGCTAGAGCGACAAACGCTTTAAATACAGGCCCAATTCGCGATTGGGCGGCGGCCGGCATTCGGCGCGAAGTGCGCACGCTCGCGGCGGTCCTCTTCACGTGAACATCGCGACAGACTTGTTGCTCCCGCCGAAGCCGCCCCGCGACGTAGATCACGGGCATGCGGCTCCATTTCTTCCCGCCCTCGTCACGCGCCCTTGGCGTCGTCGCGCTCAACAACCACCTCGCGCTCGACTGCGAGCTCAGGCCGATCGATCTCGGCCGCGGCGATCAGCGCGCCCCCGACTACGTTGCTCTCAACCCCAACAGAAAGATGCCGACGCTCGAGGATGATGGCTTCGTCCTCTGGGAGTCGAACGCCATCATGTTCTACCTGGCGGCGAAGCGGCCCGAGCGCGGCCTCTGGCCCGCGGACCTGCGCGGCCGGGCGGACGTCATGCGCTGGCTCGCCTGGCAAAGCGCGCATTGGGACGCCGAGTCTTGCGGCATGGTCGCTTTCGAGAAGGCGTCGAAGGCCGTACTGGGCCTCGGCGCTCCGGACCCCGCCTTCATCACGCGCGGGGAAGAGAACTTCGGGCGCTTCGCAGCCGTGCTCGATGGTCACCTCGAGAAGAGATCGTGGATCGTCGGCGACCGTCTCACCATCGCCGACTTCTCGATCGGCGCCCTCGTGCCGACCGCCATGCGACTGGGGCTACCCATCGGACGCTTCGAGCATATCGGTCGTTGGTACCAATCCCTCGCGGAGCTGCCTGGGTGGCAGGACGCGCTTGCCGCGAGGGACATCGCCCTGGCCGCCTGGTTGGCGACCAACGAGAGGGCCCGATGACCGCTCGTTCGCTCGCCCTCGCCGCCGCCCTCGTCGGCTCGTCGATCGCCTGCGAGTCGAGCACGCCGCCGGCGTCGTCTCCATCGAGCGCAAACGCCGAGGCACGCGTCTCGTCGGGCGACGGCGTCTCGATCCACTACGTCGCCGAAGGGAGCGGGCCGGCCGTCGTCTTGGTGCACTGCTTGGGGTGCAACCTGCACTACTGGGATGTCGCTGCTGCCGACCTCGCGCGCGACCACCGCGTCATTCGCGCTGATCTCGCGGGCCATGGCAGCGCGGGCAAAGACCGGAAGACATGGAGCGTCGATGGCTTCGTCGCCGACATCCGCGCCGTCGTGAACGCCGCCGCCGTCGACAGGTTCACGCTCGTGGGTCACTCGATGTCGGGCACGATCGCGCTCGAGACGGCGCTGCAGCTCGGCGATCGCGTCACCGGCGTCGTGCCGATCGACAGCCTCCTCGACGTCGACGAGCACATGCCCGCCGAGAAGCGCGCCGAGATGTGCGCGAAGATGCGCGCCGACTACCGCGACTTCATCGACAAGTCCGTCCCACTCCTGTTGCCGAAGAAGGCCGACCCGAAGGTGGTCTCGCGGGTCAGGGACGACGCGATGGCGATGGGCCCCGATCGCAGCGCGACGATCCTGGAGTCGATCGTCACCTATCCGGCCGACGTCACGATGGATCACCTCGCGATGCCGATCGTCGCGATCGACTCCGATCTCCGCCCCGTCGCGCTCGATCACAACCGCGCGCACGCCCCGCAGTTCGACGCGCGCGTCATCAAGGACACCGGCCACTGGCTCATGCTCGACAAGCCGACCGAATTCGCGAGCACGCTACGCGAGGTGGTCGAGTCGATCGAGTCGGGCAAGGCGAAGCGCCGGCCCTCGTGAGGAAGGAGGGAGGGGCGTTGATCAGGCTCACCCGTCAGCGCGCTCCCGAGCGAGTAGTCCAAGGTAGCGCCCGATGGCTCGCAAGGCAGGGGCGCGCAGCCCACTCGCGGATCGCCGTGTCGGTGCTCGAGAAGCGAACCAGCAGCGCCTCAATGCCCTTGACGTGGAGGATGCCCTTGGCCGCTTCGGACCACGGGCTCGGCACCGACGCAGCGACGACGAGCTTCATTCCGGTTGCGGTGCGAGCTTCTTCGAGCGCGACGTACCTCATGACGCAACGGTCGTCGCAGGCGTGGGCGACGTCAAATTCACGGGCCAACGAACTCGAGGATGTCCTGGCTCACGCGCTCTGCGTGCGTGACGAGCAGGCCATGCGCCGCGTCCGGGTAGCCGCGGAACTTGCTTCCGCGCACCATGCTCGAGGCAAGCCTGCCGAACGCGATTGGAACGCTCGCGTCCGCCTCGCCGTGAAGGAAGAGAGTCGTACCTCGAGTCGTCGCAGATCCGCGCGCAGGTCCGTTTCCACCGTGGTGCGTGCGACTCGAAGCTGCACGAACAGGGGGCGAGGCGCGAGGCCGCTTCATCCCTTCTACGGCTTCTATGCGGCCTGCTCCTTCTTCTCCTTCGCCTGCTCCACCTTCCACGCCTCGCGGCCCTGCGCGTCGAGCGCCTTGAAGTCGTCGTCGGTGAGCTGGAGCCCCGCGGCCGCCGTGTTCTCCTCGAGGTGCTTCACCTTGCTCGTCCCGGGGATCGGGAGCATCACCTTCGAGCGCTTCAGCACCCAGGCCGTCGCGACCTGCGAGGGCGTCGCCTTCAGCTTCTTTGCGATCCCGTCGAGCAGCCCGCCCTCCTTCGCGAGCGTTCCGGCTCCGAGCGGGAACCAGGGGATGAAGCCGATTCCCTCGCGCTCGCAGTAGTCGAGCTCCGCTTCCGACTTGCGGGTCACCAGGTTGTAGAGGTTCTGGACCGTCGCGACCTCGAAGAACCGGCGCGCCGCCTGGATCTCCTCGGTGTTCACCTCGCTCAGGCCGAGGTGGCGGATCAGTCCCTCCTTCTGCATCTCGGCCATCACCTGGAACTGCTCGTCGCGCGGGACCTTCGGATCGATCCGGTGCAGCTGCCACAGGTCGATGCGATCGGTCTTCAGCCAGCGCATGCTCATGAGCACCTGTTGCTTCAGGTACTCGGGGCGACCGACCGGCTTCCAGATCTCCGGCCCGTGCCGCGTGAGACCGCCCTTGGTGGCGATCACCAACCCGCTCTTCTTTCCCTCGAGCACCTCGCCGAGGAGCTGTTCGCTCACGACCGGACCGTAGCTGTCGGCGGTGTCGATAAGGTTGATCCCCAGCTCGGGCACGCGCGCCACTGTCCTCCGCGCCTCGGCGGGATCCTCGGGCGGGCCCCAGATCCCGTTGCCGGTAATTCGCATCGCGCCGAAGCCCAACCGGTTCACCTCCAGATCGCCGCCAATACGAAATGTGCCGCTCGCTGCCGCGTTGATGGCCATGGTCGATTCCTCCTCGCTGCGGATCGTCTTACCGCGATGAACGGCCGGTCGTGGCGATCCCGCGTCGAAATTACCTTCGCTCGCGGATGAGGTCCGGGGGCCACTCGACAGCGTCTGCCTTCAGGCCGCGGTCCAATGAGGAGGAAACGTCTTCTCGTAACCAGGTAACGCCTCGATCCGATCGATCCATTTCGCCAGATGCGGATACACCGCGCCAAAAGGGCCGAGCTCGAGGCGCCGCGTCACCTCCGGAAAGCGTTCGGTTGCTCTCAGAATCAAGCGGACGTGCGGGAAACAAACGCAGTCCGCTGCGCTCATTCGCATTCCGACGAGGAAGGGAGAGCCGGCGAGGCGCTGCTCGAGGCGGTGCAGCTCACACTTGACCGCCAGCGCAGCGCGGCGAACTTCCTCGTTCGTGTCGTCCTGTCCGAGAAAGAACAGCGGCCGCAAGAGCGCGCTCGCGGCGTCGTTGAGGTCATGCTGGCCCTCGGAGACGACCTCCCAGATGCGCGCGTGCTCCTCGGACGTGGTTCCGAACAGAGGCGGGCTCGGGTGCTCCTTCTCGAGATAGCTGAGAATCGCGAGCGACTCGGTCAGTACGAAATCGCCGCGCTTCAATACTGGGGTGCGTCCTCGCGGGTTGAGGGCGAGGAAGTCGGGCGCCTTCTGCTCCTTCTTCGAGCCGTCGAGAACGCGGATGTCGAAATCGAGCTGCTTCGCGACGAGACCGAGCGCGACCCGCCAGGGACGCGGCGCGCCACTGATCGTAAAGAGCTCGTACTTCGTGGTTGCGATGGTCATTGGAGTCTCCTCGCTCCAACGACGATCGAGGCCGGCAAAAGGATTCGCAGTCAGAGCTCGATTTCGCGAGGCGTCGTCAACGACCTTCGAGATCCTCGATGTCCACGCTGGTGCCCACCTGCTCGCATGCGGGCGGGCCCGAGGCGCGCGCGATGTCCCAACCGTGGCGGCAGGCCCGCGTTGCCGCCTCGCTCACGACGCGCAAAATGCGCGTTCGCGCTGGGGCTGGCCCCGATTGGCCGGCAACACCGCGCGCTTACAGCCATCAGCGCGACCGCGGCATGGTTGCTGCTGAGGTGGTGGATACAATGAAAAGCCTCAGCCTCTGCATCGCCTCCTCTTTGCTCCTCTCGGTCGTCGGTTGCGTCAGCGAGTCCGAGTCTGCCGACTCCGAGGAGTCGACCGTCGAGAGCGTGGCCCAGGACCTCAAGATCAAGGATTCGTGTGCGCAGCTGCCCGTGAACCTCCGCAGCGCCGCCGTCTTCGCGGTCCTTGCAGGCTCCACGGTGACCAACACCGGTCCGACCAACGTGACCGGCGATCTCGGCGTGAGCCCCGGCACGGCGCTGACCGGCTTCTTGCCCGGCAAGATCGTCGGCACGGCGCACCTCGGTGATCCGACGGCCGCCACCGCCGAAGCGGATCTGACCACGGCGTACAACGATGCGGCCGGCCGCACGCTGTGCCCGGTGAGCGTTGCAGGGAATCTCGGCGGGCTCACGCTCGCGCCGGGGCTCTACAAGTCGACCAGCTCACTCGAGATCTCCTCGGGCGACCTCACGCTCGACGCGAAGGGCGATGCCAACGCCGTCTTCATCTTCCAGATGGCGAGCACGCTGACGACGACCTCGGGACGTCGCGTCGTCCTGAAGGGCGGCGCCAAGGCCGGCAACGTGTTCTGGCAGGTCGGCAGCTCTGCGACGCTCGGAACGAAGTCGGTCGTCAAGGGAACCATCATGGCCGATCAGGCCATCACCCTGAACACCGGCGCGACGCTCGACGGCCGCGCGCTCGCGCGCATCGCCGCGGTGGCCCTCGACACCGACGCCGTGACCCGTCCCTGAATCGCGGCGCCGCCGGTCAGCTCGCCGCCCCTCAGCTCACTTGAGCTCCACCTGCTGCATCATGGGCAGAAGGACATGGTAGGCCCTATCGGCGATGAAGCCGAGGGGGCGGACGGTTGACGTAGCGCCCCATATACGAATTGCGGTCGCACTGGAACCGCCGACCGTGGTGACCGAGTCGTAGGGCGGACGGGCCCGGCGGCGGGCGTCCGCGCGGACGCCGCCGGCTATGCGGACGCGTGCTCCTCGTCGTCGAGGTCGGTTGGATCGCGGGCGCGCGCGGCTTGCGGCGCCTCCGACGGAAGCCCGAGGCGCTCGAGGATGCGGCGGGCGTCGCGCACGTCCGCAATCGATGCGACGACCCGCAGGCGGCCGCGGCATTTCGCGCAGTCGAGAATATCGATGTCGAACGTGCGGCGCAGAAGCTTCGACCACTCGAGACGTGGAGATGTCGCGTAGAGCAGGCCGCCAGGAGGGCGCGACCAGTGGCGGACGGCAAGGGGGTTCGGCGTGAGAAGCTCGACAACAGGAAGCCCACCGCGGGCAGGCGCGAGGGCAAGCGACGGGGCTGTTGCTGCTGCTGCCGACGCGTTGACGTAGGGCGGTGCCGCGATGGGTGGCCATCCCCACCGGCGCCAGCCGTCCGAGCGCGGGCCCCCGTCCGCTTACCCACGCGTTGGTCGCGCGCTCCAGCCGCAGATGAGCAGCGACGGTTCGCTGCCGCCACAGCGCTGACCCCCGCCGAACTTGCCGGCGCTCGCGGAACGATCTCGCGGCGTCACGCCGAGCGCGGCGCCGTGTGAAGTACGTGAGCCGCGACGCGCGCGCCTCGCGCCGTGTCGTCGACGTGGCTGCGTGGGCGCGAGGCGCCCGATGCCTCGCGCGCGAGCGCACGCCCCGCGCGGCCTGCTCCGCCTCCGGGGCCTCGCATCATGCCGAGCGTCCCGACCTCGGACATCGCGTGCACGCGGCGCTGCAGCTCGGCGACGTCGCTCGGGCTGCCGAGGTCGCGAAGTCGAGCACGACGCCGGCCGGCACTTCGGAAGTGCTCACGGTCGTGCCGGCGACGCGCGAGTAGTCCAAGGTAGCGCCCGATGGCTCGCAAGGCAGGGGCGCGCAAGGCAGCGCTCGTGGTTGTGGGCCGTGGATTGCAGGGAGGCTGGAGGAGGATGGTCCGTTTGGCGGTCGTCGGGCAGGGGTGTGCCTGGGCGCGACGTGTCGCGCGAGCGCCGCTGGAGCTCAGGCGGCGACGGGCGGTGCGCGTGGGCGCCGGAGGGCGCCGAGAAGCTTGGCGATGGAGGCCGGGTCGGTGACCACCGCTCGCACGGTCATGCGGCCCCCGCATGCGCGGCATGACTTCACGTCCACGTCGAACGTTCGGCGCAAGAGAGTCGCCCAGTCCAGACGTGAAAGCGGCGCGTAGAGCTCGCCTCCCAAAAGGCGCTCCCAGTGCGCGATGGAGAGGATGTTCGGCGCGACCCGTGATGCCTCCCCGTCGCAAGCAGCGTCGAGGTCGGCGACTTGTTTGTTTTCGCGGACTTCAAACTGATCGGCGCTCTAGCGCTGGCGCCCGGAACGCATCGGCACTAGGTTTCGCGGCCCAAAGTCCGAGTTTTTCGAGGAGACAGGTCCATGGCAAAGCTTGCGAAGTCGATCGTCGTCGTGGGAGCGAAGCGCACCGCATTCGGAACGATGCAGGGCACGCTCAAGGGCGTCAGCGCCACGGATCTCGCCGTGCATGCCTCCAAGGCCGCGCTCGCGCAGTCCGGCATCGCGCTCGACGCGATCGGCCACGTGATCATCGGCAACGTCATGCAGACGAGCGCGGACGCGATCTACTGCGCGCGTCACGTCGGTTTGAAGGCGGGCCTTCCGATCACGACGCCGGCCGTCACCGTGAATCGCCTCTGCGGCTCCGGCTTCGAGGCGATCATCCAGGGCGCGCAGCAGCTGCTCCTCGGCGAGCACGACGCGGTCCTCGTCGGCGGCACGGAGAACATGACGCAGGCCCCGCACATCCTCCGTGACAGCCGCGAGGGCTGGGCGTTCGGCAAGGCGCCCGCGGTCGAGGACTCGCTCTGGAGCGCGCTCACCGACAGCTACACGGGCACGCCGATGGCGGTGACCGCCGAGAACCTCGCGACGAAGTACGGCCTCTCGCGCAAGGACTGCGACGAGTACGCGCTCATGAGCCAGCAGCGCTGGGCGGCCGCGAACGAGAAGGGCGTCTTCAAGGACGAGATCGCGCCGCTCGAGATCGCGAACAAGAAGGGCCCGATCCAGTTCGCCGTCGACGAGCATCCGCGCCCGCAGACGACGCTCGAGACGCTCGGCAAGCTGCCGCCGGTCTTCAAGAAGGACGGCGTCGTCACCGCCGGCAACGCGTCGGGCATCTGCGACGGCGCGGCGTGCCTCGTCCTCACCACCGAGGAATTCGCGAAGGCGAAGGGCCTGAAGCCGCTCGCGCGTCTCGTGCAGTGGGGCGTCGCGGGCGTCGATCCGGCGATCATGGGCATCGGCCCGGCGCCGGCGATCCAGCATGCGCTCGCCCGCGCGGAGCTGAAGCTCTCGGACATCGACGCGTTCGAGGTGAACGAGGCGTTCGCGCCTCAGTACCTCGCGGTCGAGAAGGAGCTCGGTCTCCCGCGCGAGAAGACGAACGTGAACGGCGGCGCGATCGCGCTGGGCCATCCGCTCGGCGCGAGCGGCGCGCGGATCACGGCGCACCTGGTGTACGAGCTGGCGCGCAGGAGCGGACGTTATGCGGTCGGCAGCGCGTGCATTGGCGGCGGGCAGGGGCTTGCCGTGATCCTGGAGCGGATCTGAGCTGCTGAGGTTTGGGTGATCCTCTGACGTCGCGCCACGTGCGGCGTCAGAGGAGAACAGGGAACAGGAACAGGAACAGGGATGAGGGATTTGAATTTCGCGCGGCTGCCGCCGCACACGCGCGACCGGAATCGGGGCGGGGGGAATTCACGTTCTTGTTCCTGTTCCTGTTCCTGTTCCCT